>DATKFG010000124.1:0-18359 GCA_035511515.1 Burkholderiaceae bacterium
CCGGCCCCGTGCGAGGCGGCCTGCACGCTGAACATCCTCAGCGACCCGGTCGGAATCAAGTCGATCGAGCACGCGATCATCGACCGCGGCTGGGCCGAGGGCTGGGTGAGGCCCCAGCCAGCGGCCCACAAGACCGGACGGCGCGTCGCGGTCGTCGGCAGCGGTCCCGCGGGGCTCGCCTGCGCGCAACAGCTGGCGCGCGCCGGCCACGCGGTCACCGTGCTCGAGAAGAACGACCGGATCGGAGGGCTTCTGCGCTACGGCATCCCCGATTTCAAGATGGAAAAGTCGCACATCGACCGGCGCATCCAGCAAATGATCGCGGAGGGCGTCGAGTTCCGCACCGGCGCGCTGGTCGGCGGAGCGGCCGAGCCAGGCGGCGGGCTCGGCGCCGGTGTCACGTGCCTGGGCACCGAACGGATTTCGGCGGGCGAGCTGATCGAAGGCTTTGACGCCGTGGTGCTGGCCGGCGGCGCGGAAACCCCGCGCGACCTGCCGGTTCCGGGCCGCACTTTGGGCGGGATTCATTTCGCGATGGACTTCCTGCCCCAGCAGAACCGGGTCGTGGCCGGCGATCCGGTCGAGGGCCAACTGACCGCGGCCGGCAAGCGGGTGGTCGTGATCGGAGGCGGAGATACCGGCTCTGACTGCGTGGGCACCTCGAACCGGCAGGGTGCCACGTCGGTCACCCAGTTCGAGCTGCTGCCGCAGCCGCCCGAAGTCGAGGACAAGGCGATGACCTGGCCCTACTGGCCGGTGAAACTGCGCACTTCCAGCTCTCACGAGGAGGGATGCGAGCGGGACTGGTCCGTGGCGACCAAGTCGTTCCAGGACGACGGGCATGGGTACGTGAAGGCGCTGATCGCGGTTCGGGTCGAGATGCGCAGGGATGCGGGCGGAAGTGTGAAATTCGTCGAGGTTGCCGGCTCGGAATTCGAGATACCGGCGCGGCTGGTGCTGCTCGCGATGGGGTTTGTATCGCCGGTGGCCTCGGTGCTGCGGGCCTTCGGCGTCGAAACCGACTCGCGCGGCAACGCCCGCGCGCTGGTCGACGACGGGCCGCGCGGGCAGCGTGCCTATGCCACCAGCGTGCCCAAGGTGTTCGCCGCGGGTGACATGCGGCGCGGCCAATCGCTGGTTGTATGGGCGATCCGGGAAGGACGCCAGTGTGCGCGAGCGGTCGATGAATACCTGATGGGCCGCAGCGAGCTGCCGCGCTAGACAGCAAGAATATTCAACCGCGGCGACACGGTGCAGTGCCCGGCTCGACGGTATGCGACAATCGCGCCCGCTCTGATCAAGCCGTCGCAACCCTCGAATTCCCGCACCTTGGCAACCGACAACCTGGTCCAGATCGACCATTTGACATTCGGCTACGACCGCAGCCGGGTCATTCTGAGGGATGTCTCGCTGGAGTTTCCGCGCGGCAAGGTCGTCGCGATCATGGGCCTGTCCGGTTCCGGCAAGACCACGCTGTTGCGTCTGATTGGGGGCGTGATCAGGCCGCAATCCGGAAAGATCCTGTTCGACGGCGAGCCGGTCGATCCGTCCGACATCGACAAGCTGTTCGCGCTGCGCCGGCGCCTGGGGATGCTGTTCCAGTTCGGAGCGCTGTTCACCGACCTGAGCGTGTTCGAAAACGTCGCCTTTCCGCTGCGCGAGCACACCGACTTGCCCGATTCGATGATCCGCGACATCGTGCTGTTGAAATTGAACGCGGTCGGGCTGCGCGGGGCCGCGTCGCTGCGGATCTCCGAGGTGAGCGGCGGCATGGCGCGCCGGATCGCACTGGCGCGCGCGATCGCGCTCGATCCGGAGCTGATCATGTACGACGAGCCGTTCGCGGGGCTGGATCCGATTTCGCTCGGCATCACGGCCAACCTGATCCGGCGCCTGAACGACGCCACCGGCGCAACCTCGATCGTCGTGTCGCACGATGTGGACGAGTGCTTCCTGATCTGCGACTACCTGTATCTGATCTCCTCGGGGCGCATCGTCGGCCACGGCACCGCGGCGCAGCTGCAGGCGTCCGAGGACCCGGAGGTGCGGCAGTTCATCCGCGGCGAGCCCGACGGCCCGGTCCCGTTTCACTACCCGGCCAAGCCGATCGAGCAGGAAATGGGGCTGGCCGGATGAACGCGGTCGCCGACTTGCTGGCTGCGCTGGGCGCGCGCGCACTGCGGCTGCTGTGGTCGCTGGGCCACGCCTCGTTGTTCTTCTGGGAGCTGGTGCGCTTCACGCCGGCGGCGCTGCGTCGCTTCGACCTCTCGGTGGTCCAGATCTATGCGATCGGCAACCTTTCTCTGGTGATCATCATCACCTCCGGTGCGGCGGTCGGCGGCGTGCTGGGCTTGCAGGCCTACTATGCGCTGGATCGCTACGGCGCCGCCGAGCAGGTCGGGTTGCTGGTGGCGTTGTCGCTGCTGCGCGAGCTGGGGCCCGTGTTGACCGCGCTGCTGTTCGCCGGACGCGCCGGCACCTCGCTGACGGCCGAGATCGGGTTGATGAAAGCCGGCGAGCAGCTGGCCGCCATGGAGATGATGGCGGTGGATCCGCGCGGCCGGGTGCTGGCGCCGCGCTTCGTGGCCGGCATCGTGTCGGTGCCGCTGTTGAGCGCGATCTTCTCGGCGGTCGGCGTGGCCGGGGCCTACGTGATCGGGGTCAAACTGATCGGGATCGACTCGGCCGCGTTCTGGTCGCAGATGCAGGATGGGGTCGACGTTTTCAAGGATGTCGGCAACGGCATGGTCAAGACCGTTGTGTTCGGGGTGGCGACGACCTTCGTCGCGCTGTACACGGGCTACGAATCGGACGCCACGCCCGAGGGCGTGGCGCAGGCGACCACGCGCACGGTCGTGATCTCGTCGGTGGCCGTGCTGGTCCTGGATTTCTTGTTGACCTCGCTGATGTTCAGCACCAGGCCCTAGAACCAAGGCAGGGAGCAACGGATGGATAAAAGAAACTTGGATATCCTGGTGGGCCTGTTCGTGGTGATGGGCGCGCTGGCGGTCGCCTTCCTGGCGTTGAAGGCGGCCAACCTGGCGAGCCTGTCGTTCGATTCCACCTATAGGGTGACGGCGCGGTTCGACAACGTGGGCGGGTTGAAGATCCGCGCGCCAGTCAAGAGCGCCGGGGTGACGGTCGGACGGATCGCCTCGATCACATTTGACGACAAGAATTTCCAGGGAGTCGCGACGCTGGAGATCGACCGCCACTACAAGTTCCCGGCCGATACTTCCGCCAAGATCCTGACCACCGGCCTGCTGGGCGACCAGTATGTGGCCCTGGAGCCGGGCGCTGACGACAAGGACTTGCAACCGTACGATTCGATCAAGATCACCCAGTCCGCCGTGGTGCTGGAAAACCTGATCGGCCAGCTGCTCTACAGCAAGGCGGCCGAGGGCGGCAAGAGGAAGGAAGGGGGAAAGTGAGCCATCCATTCAATCGACCGCGCCTGCGGATCGCGTGCTTCGGGGCAGCGCTGCTGCTGGCGGGGTGCGCCACTATCCCGCCCGACGCCGGCAAGAACCCGCGCGACCCGCTGGAGCGCTTCAATCGAGAGGTGTTCTCGTTCAACGACCACTTGGACCGCTACTTCCTGAAGCCGGTGGCCAAGGGTTATGTCTGGGTGGTGCCGCGCGTAGTTCGGCAGTGCATCAACAACGGGTTTGCGAATCTTGGCGAGGTTCGCAACGCGGTCAACGACATCCTTCAGGCCAAGCCGAAGGGCGCTGCCACCGATACCGGACGGCTCGCGATCAATTCGACGCTCGGATTGCTCGGATGTTTCGACGTGGCCAATACGATGGGCCTGGATCGGCGTCACGAGGACTTCGGACTGACGCTGGCCCGCTGGGGGGTCGGCACCGGACCCTACCTGGTGCTGCCGGTGCTGGGGTCGAGCGACGCACGCGACGCGGTCGGCCTGGTGCCGGATTCATACGCGAATCCGATCACCTACGTGAAGCCGATACCTGCCCGCTACGGGTTGTACGGAATGTATCTGATCGACACCCGCGCCGAGCTGCTCGATGCCACCGACCTGATCGACCAGGCGGCGCTGGACCGCTACCAGTTCACCCGCGATGCCTACTTCCAGCGGCGCACCAGCCTGCAGTACGAAGGCAATCCGCCCCTGCTCCCCGAGGACGACGACGGCGCGGATTCCGGTCCTGGCCCGGACGCCACCAAGACCAGGCCCGTTCAACCGTCGCCCGACAATCGGCGCTAAAGTGTAGGAATCGAGGCCGGGGCCGCGGAGAGTTTGATGATGATGAATTCCAGCCAAGCATTGCGCCGCGCCATCCTGTTTGGTGCGCTGTCGGCCGCGGCGATCGTCGCGGTTCACCCGGCGCGGGCGGCCGATGCCGCCTCGCCCGCCGAGATGGCGCCCGACGCGCTGGTCGAATCGGTTTCGACCGAGGTGCTCGACGCCATCAAAGCGGACCCGAGGCTGCGCAACGGCGACTTCGAGCGCTTGCAGCAGCTGATCGACGACAAGGTCGCCCCGCATGTCAACTTCGAGAAAATGACGCGGCTTTCGGTCGGACCCGGGTGGCGACAGGCCACGCCCGAGCAGCGCCAGGAGTTGATCCGTGAATTTCGCACGTATGTGATCCGCACCTACAGCGGCGCGCTGTCGAAAGTGACGGATCACAAGGTCAAGATGCGGCCGTCGCGCTCTCAGCCCGGCGACACCGACGTGATCGTTCGCACGCTGGTGGCTCCGTCGAACGGTGATCCGATACAGCTGGACTATCGGCTCGAGAAAACCGCCAACGGCTGGACGATCTACGACGTGACGATCCTGGGCGTGTCGCTGGTGGAAACCTTCAGGAACTCCTTTGCCAGCGTGGTCAATCAAAGCGGAGTCGATGGCCTGATCAAGGCACTGGCCGAGCGCAACCGGAAGCTGGCGGCCCAGTCGGGCAAGTCGTGAAAATCGAAACGGACCGGATCGTCAATACGAACGCCGCCTCGCTGCTGCAGCTGGGCGAAGCCGCGATACACAGCGGCGATGTGGAGTTCGACCTGTCGGACGTCAAGCGCCTCGATTCGTCGGCGGTGGCGCTGGTGCTGGCCTGGGACCGCGCCGTTCGGGCCCGCGGAGGCAGCCTGAAGTTGAAGGGTATTCCGGACAGCCTGCGCAGCCTGGCCAAGCTGTATGGTGTTGATTCACTGATACCGATGGCAGGCTAGGATTGCGCCCGGGTGGGCGCACCCCAAGCTGCGTCCAGCCGGTTGCCGCCCCACCGATGTCCATTTCCGCAATCGAGGCCCGCGATGTGGTCAAGCGCTACCCGCGCGTGACCGCGCTCGACCGCGTCAGCCTGCGGATCGAGCCGGGCGAGTTCTTCGGGCTGCTCGGACCCAACGGCGCCGGCAAGACGACGCTGATCTCGATCATTGCGGGGCTGGCGCGGGCCAGCTCCGGCCGCATCACCGTGATGGGCCACGACGTCGTGAGCGAGTACCGGATGGCACGGCGCTGCCTGGGCGTGGTCCCGCAGGAGCTCGTGTTCGATCCGTTCTTCACGGTGCGCGAGACCTTGCGGATCCAGTCGGGCTATTTCGGCCTGCGGCACAACGACGACTGGATCGACGAGGTGATCGCCAACCTGGACCTGGGTGCCAAGGCCGACGCCAACATGCGCTCGCTGTCGGGCGGCATGAAGCGCCGCGTGCTGGTTGCGCAGGCACTGGTGCATCGCCCGCCGGTGATCGTGCTGGACGAGCCCACGGCCGGCGTGGATGTCGAGCTGCGCCAGGGACTGTGGCACTTCATTCGGCGCCTGAACAAGGATGGCCACACCATCGTTCTGACCACGCACTACCTGGAGGAAGCGCAGCACATGTGCGAGCGCATCGCGATGCTGAAGGCCGGGCGGATCGTCGCCATGGAGCCCACGCGCGAGCTGCTGGCGCGCGTGTCCGGCGTGAAAATGGCGCTGCAGCTGCGCGGCCCGCTGCCGCCGGCGCTCGCACCGCAACTGGTCGAACACGACGGCGACCGCTACGTGCTGAAGGTTGCGCAGCCGGCCGACGTTGAGTCGGTGCTGGCCGCCTGCCGCAGCGCCGGCTGCCAGATCGACGACATCGAGGTCGGCCACGCGGACCTGGAAGAGGTGTTCCTGCAGGTGATGTCCGACCCGGGCCAGAAAAGGGCCGCATGAACCGGATCGAGCACGGCGCGCTCGCCCCGTCCTCCGCGCTCGGCGCCCTGCCGGCGCGGACCGACCCGGTCAGCTCGCTGGCGGGTTTTCGCACGCTGCTGTACAAGGAGATGCTGCGCTTCTGGAAGGTCTCGTTCCAGACGATCGCAGCCCCGGTGCTGACGGCCGTGCTGTACCTTCTTGTGTTCGGCCACGTGCTGGGCCAGCGGGTCGAGGCGTTCGCCGGAGTGCCGTACACCGCGTTCCTGGTGCCCGGGCTGGTGATGATGTCGCTGCTGCAGAATGCATTCGCCAATTCGTCTTCATCGCTGATCCAGTCCAAGCTGATGGGCAACCTGGTGTTCGTGCTGCTGCCGCCGCTGTCGCATCTGGAGTTTTTCGCCGCCTACGCGCTGTCGTCGGTTCTGCGCGGGCTGCTGGTGGGACTGGGCGTGTTTGCCGTGACCGCGTGCATCGCGCTGCCGCCGGTGCACGCGCCGGTCTGGATCGTGGTGTTCGGAATGCTCGGCGCGGCCCTGCTCGGCGTGCTGGGGATCATCGCCGGAATCGTGTCCGACAAGTTCGATCAGCTGGCCACGTTCCAGAATTTCATCATCATGCCGGCCACGTTCCTGTCGGGCGTGTTCTACTCGGTGCACGGCCTGACGCCGTTCTGGCAGGGGCTGTCGCGTCTGAATCCCTTCTTCTACATGATCGACGGCTTCCGCTACGGCTTTTTCGCGCAATCCGACGTGGATCCCTGGGTGAGCCTGACCGTGGTGTCCGTCTCGCTGGCCCTGGCGGCGGCCGTCACGATCCGGATGCTGGCGATCGGCTACAAGCTGCGCGGATGAACCGTTGATGTCCGGGACGAGCTCGACGATGCAGGCCGATCTGCCGACCCCGCAGGAGCTGCAGCACTTGATCGCAGCGGGGCTTGACTGTGAATGGCTGAAGGTCGACGGCGACGGCCAGCACTTCGAGGCATTCATCGTGAGCCCGGCGTTCGAAGGCAAATCCAGGATCGAGCGCCATCGGCTGGTGTACGCGGCGCTGGGCGATCGCATGCGCGTTCGCGTGCACGCGCTGTCGATGAAGACGCTTACCCCCGAGGAACACCGGCGGGTCGGTCCAACCGGTCCCTGAGTCCTTCCAGATGGACAAGCTCAGGATCCTTGGCGGCCAGCGCCTGCAGGGCAGCGTGCGGGTGGCCGGCGCGAAAAACGCTGCGCTGAAGATGCTGGCCGCCGGGCTTCTGACGCGCGACGAGCTGACGCTGAGCAACGTGCCGCACCTGGCCGACATCACGACCATGGGCCGGCTGCTCGCGGGCATGGGCGTGAGGGTGCAGCGCGATGGCGACACGGTCACGGTGGGCTCCGACGGCCTGAATTCGACCGTGGCCTCGTACGATCTGGTCAAGACGATGCGCGCCTCGATCGTCGTGCTCGGTCCCCTGCTGGCGCGCGCTGGTTCGGCGCGCGTGAGCCTGCCGGGCGGCTGCGCGATCGGCGCGCGCCCGGTCGACCAGCACCTGAAGGGCCTGCAGGCGCTCGGTGCGCAGATCCGGATCGAGCACGGCTACGTCGTCGCCGATCTGGGGGCCAACGGCCGCCTGCGCGGCACCCGCATCGTCACCGACCTGGTGACGGTGACCGGCACCGAAAACCTGATGATGGCGGCCACCCTCGCCGAAGGTGAAACGGTGATCGAGAATGCCGCGCGCGAGCCCGAGGTGGCGGACCTGGCGCAGTGTCTGAACGAAATGGGCGCCCGCATTCGCGGCGCCGGCACCGACCGGATCGTGATCGAGGGGGTCGACCGGCTCCACGGCGCGCGCTACCGCGTGATGCCCGACCGGATCGAGACCGGAAGCTTCCTGGTGGCGGCCGCGATCACCGGCGGCGACGTGCTGCTGCAGGGCGCCGCGCCGGCGACGCTGGACGCCGTGCTGGACAAGCTTCGCGAAGCGGGCGCCGATGTGCGCGTCGGCGAGGACTGGATCCAGCTGCGGATGGCCGCCCGGCCGCGTGCGGTCAGCGTCAGGACCGCGCCCTACCCGGCCTTCCCGACCGACATGCAGGCGCAGTTCATGGCGCTGGGGTGCGTCGCCGAGGGCGTGGGCACGATCGTCGAGACGATCTTCGAAAACCGCTTCATGCACGTGCTGGAGCTGCAGCGCCTGGGGGCCGACATCGGCATCGACGGCAACACCGCGGTGGTGCGCGGCGTCGCGCACCTGTCGGGCGCGCGCGTGATGGCCACCGATCTGCGGGCCTCGGCCAGCCTGGTGATCGCCGGCCTGGTTGCCGAGGGCGAGACCTGGGTCGATCGGATCTACCATCTGGATCGTGGGTATGAGAGGATGGAGCAGCGCCTGGCGCAGCTCGGAGCCAGGATCGAGCGTGTCGCAAATGCCTGACCGGATCTTCTTGCCCGTCCTCTCGTCGTGTTGACCTTAGCGCTCGCCAAGGGCCGCATCCTGCAGGAGGCCACGCCCCTGCTGCGCCGGGCGGGCATCGTTCCGGAGGAGGACCCCGAAACCACGCGCCGGCTGATCATCGCCACCTCGGTGGCGGATCTGCGGGTGGTGGTGGTGCGCGCCACCGATGTGGCCACCTACGTGCAGTACGGGGCCGCGGAGCTGGGCGTGGCCGGCAAGGACGTGCTGCTCGAGCATGGCGGGGCGGGGCTGTACCAGCCGGTGGAGCTCGGTATCGGCCGCTGCCGCTTGTGCGTTGCGGTGCCGGACGGGTTCGACTACGCCGGCGCGGTGCGCCGCGGCGCCCGGCTGCGGGTGGCGACCAAGTACGTGCAGACCGCGCGTGAATTCTTCGCCGGCAAGGGCGTGCATGTGGACCTGATCAAGCTCTACGGGTCGATGGAGCTGGCGCCGCTCGCGGGCCTGGCCGATGCGATCGTCGACCTGGTGTCCACCGGGGGAACGCTGCGGGCCAACCGGCTGGTCGAAGTCGAGCAGATCACCGAGATCAGCTCGCGCCTGATCGTCAATCAAGCCGCCTACAAGCTGCGGCAGCCGCGCCTGTCCGAGCTGATCCAGGCCATCGGCGACGCTGCCCTCACCCGCGGCCCCTCTCCCACTGGCGTGGCCGAGGGGAGCAGTTCCTCCCCTGCGCTTTCGGCAGAGAGGTCGGAAGCAGTTCCTCCCCTCTCCCGCGCGCGGGAGAGGGGCCGGGGGTGAGGGCCATGAAAATGCGCACCCTTGACACCAGCGAGCCGCAGTTCGAGGCGCGCTTTGGCGAGCTGACGGCCCCCGCGACCGCGTTCGACCGCGACATCGAACGGCGCGCCGAGGCGATCATCGAGGACGTACGGCAGCGGGGCGATGCGGCACTGCTCGAATACACGCAGCGGTTCGATCGGGTCTCGGCGCCATCGGTGGCGCAGCTGGAGATAACCGCCACGCAGACGCAGGCCGCGTGGGATGCGCTACCGCCCGAGCAGCGCGCGGCGCTGCAGGCGGCGGCCGACCGGATCAAAGCCTTTCACCAGCGCCAGCTCGGCGGCGAGTGGCGCTTCACCGAGCCGGACGGCACCGAGCTGGGCCAGCGCGTGGCCCCGCTCGAGCGGGTCGGCCTGTACGTGCCGGGCGGCAAAGCCGCGTATCCCTCGTCGGTGCTGATGAACGCGATTCCAGCCGGCGTGGCGGGCGTGCGAGAGATCGTCATGGTCGTTCCGACGCCCGAGGGCGTGCGCAATTCGCTGGTGCTGGCCGCCGCGCACCTTGCGGGCGTATCGCGCGTATTTACGGTGGGCGGCGCGCAAGCGGTGGCGGCGCTCGCATACGGCACTGCCACGATTCCGAAGGTGGACAAGATCGTCGGCCCGGGCAACGCGTACGTGGCGGCCGCCAAGCGGCGCGTGTTCGGCGTGGTCGGGATCGACATGATCGCGGGCCCCAGCGAGATCCTGGTGATCTGCGACGGCAAGACCGATCCGGACTGGATCGCGATGGACCTTTTCTCGCAGGCCGAACACGATGAGCTGGCGCAAGCGATGCTGCTGACGCCGCAACCCGAATTCATGGCGGCTGTGCAGGCTTCGATCGACCGGCTGCTGCCGCAGATGCCGCGCGCGCGGATCATCCAGGCGTCCCTGGCGGCGCGCGGCGCGCTGATCCGGGTGCGCGATCTGGAAGAGGCCTGCCGACTGGCCGATCGCGTCGCGCCCGAGCACCTGGAAATTTCGACCGACGATCCGCAGCGGTGGGCCGACCGGATCCACCACGCCGGGGCGATTTTTCTCGGGCGCTATTCGAGCGAGGCGCTGGGCGACTATTGCGCCGGTCCCAACCACGTGCTGCCCACCGCCGGCACCGCGCGCTTTTCCTCGCCGCTCGGGGTGACCGACTTTCAGAAAAGGACGAGCCTGATCTCGGTTTCGGCCGCCGGCGCTCGCACGCTCGGAGCCATCGCCGCGACGCTGGCCCAGGCCGAAGATCTGCCCGCGCACGCACGCAGCGCCCAGTTGCGGTGGCAGAAGTGAGCCCGGTGCCCCCGCGCGGACCGCGGTTGGACGTGATCCGGGACGACGTACGCGCGATGCGGGCGTACGCAGTACCCGACGCGACCGGGTTGATCAAGCTCGACGCGATGGAAAACCCGTTCCCGTTGCCGCCCGAGCTCGCGCGCGAGCTGGGCGAGCGGCTCTCGCAGGTCGCCCTGAACCGCTACCCGCCCGCCGACCCGGCGCGCTTCAAGCGGCATCTGGCCGAGGTGGCGCAGCTTCCGGCCGGCCAGGCGCTGATGCTGGGCAACGGCTCCGACGAGCTGATCCACCTGATGATCCAGGCCTGCGCGCGGCACGATGCGTTGGGCGCAGCGGTCGTGCTGGCCCCGACCCCGGGCTTCGTGATGGTTGAAGTGTTCGCCCGTCTGGACGGCTGCCGCTTCGTGGGCGTTGCCTTGCGGCCCGATTTCGAGCTCGACATGGACGCCATGCGCAAGGCGATCGACGCGCACCGCCCGGCCGTGGTGTTCATCGCCTATCCGAACAACCCCACCGGGAACCTGTTCTCGCGCGCCGACCTGGAGCAGGTGCTGGACCGGGCTCCCGGCCTGGTCATGATCGACGAGGCGTACCTGCCGTTCGCGCAGGATACGTGGATGCCGCAGCTGGCCGGGCGCCCCAATCTGGTGGTGCTGCGCACCTTGTCCAAGCTGGGGCTGGCCGGGGTCCGGCTGGGCTACGCCTGCGCCGATCCGGCGTGGATTCACGAATTCGATAAGGTGCGCCCGCCCTACAATGTCGGCGTGCTGCCGCTGGCGGCGGCCGACTTCCTGCTGGACCACTTTGAAGTCCTGCAGCGCCAGGCCGCGGTGATCCGTTCCGAGCGCGCGCGGCTGCTGCGGGCGCTGCGCGCGCAACCGGGTGTCACCGCCTTCGATTCCGCCGCCAATTTCATCCTGTTGCGTGTGCCGCAGCCGCAGTCCCTGTTCGCCGCCTTGCGAGGCCGCGGTATCCTTGTGAAGGACGTTTCCGGATCGCATCCACTTCTGGCCGGCTGCCTGCGCGTGACCGTGGGCGCGCCGCAAGAAAACGACGCGTTCCTGCAGGCGTTGGGAGCCCTGCTTTGAGCTCGAAAAACCGCAAGATGACCTTGCGCAGCGCGCAGATCGTCCGCGAAACCAAGGAAACCAGGATCCGTGTCGATCTCGACCTGGATCAACCCGGCCCGGGGCGCATCGCCACCGGGATCGGGTTCTTCGACCACATGCTCGAACAGATCGCGCGCCATGCGGCGCTGAACCTGACGATCGAGGCTCAGGGCGATCTGCACATCGACGCCCACCACACGGTCGAGGACGTCGGCATCACGCTGGGACAGGCCGTCGCCGAGGCGGTCGGCGACAAGCGCGGAATCCAGCGCTTCGGGCACGCCTACGTGCCGCTGGATGAAGCCTTAAGCCGTGTCGTGATCGATTTTTCCGGCCGCCCGGGGCTGGTCTGGCAGGTCGCATTCAAGCGCGCGATGATCGGCGAATTCGACGTCGACCTGGTGCACGAGTTCTTTCAGGGATTCGTCAACCATGCCCACGTGACGCTCCATGTGGACAACCTACGCGGCGACAACGCGCACCACCAGTGCGAGACCGTGTTCAAGGCATTCGCACGCGCGCTGCGGATGTCGCTGCAACTCGATCCGGCAGCCGGCCAGGCGGTACCCAGCACGAAAGGAAGCCTTTGAAGCGGGCGGGGATTTTTCGTGCCCAGCTTGCGTCATCCGTTCGAAGGAACTTGAATTGACTATCGCCGTGGTCGACTACGGCATGGGCAACCTGCTGTCGGTGGCCAAGGCGATCGAGCGGGTGGCGCCCGGCGCGCAAGTCGAGATCACGTCCAGTCCGCAGCAGGTCGATGCGGCCGCGCGCGTCGTGTTTCCGGGACAGGGCGCGATGCCCGATTGCATGCGCACGCTGCGCGAGTCGGGCCTGGAGCCGGCCGTGCGGCGCGCCGCGCGGGACAAGCCGCTGCTGGCGATCTGCATCGGGCTGCAGATGCTGCTGGACCGCTCCGAGGAAGGCGACACGCCCGGCCTGGGATTGATCGCCGGCCCGGTGGTGCGCTTTGCGCCCGGCCTGGCCGGGCCGGACGGCCCGCTGAAGATCCCCCACATGGGCTGGAACCGGGTTCGGCAGCTTGGGCGCCACCCGTTGTGGCAGGGTGTGCCGGATCTGAGCTTTTTTTACTTCGTGCACAGTTATTACGCATGCCCGGCCGAGCCGGTACTGACCGCCGGGCAGGCCGATTACGGCGGAGCCTTTACCTGCGCCGTGGCGCGAGATAATATTTTTGCAACCCAGTTTCACCCGGAAAAAAGCGCCGCCGCCGGGCTTGCTATTTTCGAGAACTTTGTTCGATGGAATCCTTGAAGGCAACGCCAGCGCAATCCCGGGTGCCCATGGTCGCCGGATCGAGCCCAAACCGTCCCCCTACAATCGCCTGCTGAAGGCAACCCGCCCGATACCTCCCGCGCGCCCTCTGGTCGTGCCCGAACCGTTGATCGACGTTTCAATCGCCGCAGTTCCCGCTGCTTTGACATGCTGCTGATCCCTGCGATCGACATCAAGGACGGACGCTGTGTGCGGCTGCGCCAGGGCGACATGAGCAGCGCCACGGTGTTCTCCGAAGACCCGGTGGCGATCGCACGCCACTGGGTCGACCTGGGCGCGCGCCGGCTGCATGTGGTCGACCTGAACGGGGCACGCTCCGGACGGGCCGTCAACGAGTCCGTGATCCGGCGCATCCTGGGCGAAGTGGGCGACCAGGTCCCGGTCCAGCTCGGTGGAGGGCTGCGTGACCTGGACACGATCGAGCGCTATATCGACGGTGGCGTCTCGTTCGTGGTGATCGGGACCGCCGCGGTAAAAAGTCCCGGATTCCTGCACGATGCCTGCAGCGCCTTCGGCGGCCACGTGATCGTCGCGCTGGATGCGCGCGACGGCAAGGTGGCCACCGACGGCTGGAGCAAGCTGACCGGCCACGATGTGGTCGACCTGGCGGTCAAGTTCGAGGACTACGGGGTCGAGGCGATCCTGTACACGGATATCGGCCGTGACGGCATGCTCACGGGCATTAATCTGGACGCTACCGTCGCCCTGGCCCGTGCCGTCCAGATTCCGGTGATCGCCAGCGGCGGGGCGGCCACGATGCAGGACATCGAGCGTCTGTGTGCGATGCAGTCCGAGGGAATCGAAGCGGCGGTGCTGGGCCGCGCACTGTACGAGGGGACGCTGGATTTCAAGGCCGCGCTGGAACGCGCCGATCGCGAGGACGCGCAATGACCACCCTCGCCCCCTCCCCTTTTCCGGCCTTCGGCCGGAAAAGGAAGGGAGGAAGAGAACGAGGGGGCTGGGCTGGCCCCCTCGTGCTCCCCCAGCCAATATGAAGACGAAGACGCGGACGAGGGGCGATCCAGCATGCCGTTGCAGGCGCCCGAAGCACTCGAGATGCTCGATCGCCCCTCGCCCGCGCAGCGGGAGAGGGGAGGGCTCGCCCTGCGAAGCCGGGCTACGCCCGGCGAAGCAGGGGGGTGAGGGGGCCGCCCGGGGGTGAGGGAATTGCGCGATGCTGGCTAAGAGGATCATCCCCTGCCTGGACGTGACCGCCGGACGCGTCGTCAAGGGCGTCAATTTCGTGGATCTGCGCGATGCGGGCGATCCGGTCCAGATCGCGCAGCGCTACGACGCCGAGGGCGCTGACGAGCTGGCGTTCCTGGACATCACCGCCAGCTCCGATCAGCGCGATATCCTGCCGCAGGTGATCGAGGCGGTGGCGCGGCAGGTGTTCATTCCGCTGACGGTCGGAGGCGGCGTGCGGCACGTCGATGACGTCCGAAGGCTGCTGAATGCCGGCGCCGACAAGGTTTCGATCAACACCGCCGGCGTGCAATCGCCCGGCCTGATCGAGCAGGCGGCGGGGCGTTACGGCTCTCAATGCATCGTGGTGGCGATCGACGCCCGGTTGCGCCAGCCGGGCCTGCCGCAAGGGGGCTGGCAGGTGTTCACCCACGGTGGCCGCACGCCCACCGGGCTGGACGCCGTGCAGTGGGCGCGGAGGGTGGTCGAGCTCGGTGCCGGGGAGATCCTGCTGACCAGCATGGACCGCGACGGCACGCGCGAGGGGTTCGATCTTCAGCTGACCCGGGCGGTCTCCGATGCGGTACCCGTGCCGGTGATCGCCTCGGGCGGGGTCGGCCGTCTGCAAGATCTGGTCGACGGCGTGTTGATCGGCCGGGCCGACGCCGTACTGGCCGCGTCCATATTTCACTTCGGCGAATTCACACTGCGCCAGGCCAAGCAGTACCTGGATGCGCGCGGCATCCCGATGAGGCTGCAGTAATGAGCGCCGCGGCGCCCGGCGCCGGCGGCTGGATCGAGCAAATCCGCTTCGGGCCGGCCGGCCTGGTGCCGGTGGTGGCACAGGACGCCGACAATGGGCGCGTGCTGATGGTGGCGTGGGCCGATCGCGATGCGTTGCTGCAGACCGAAGCGAGCGGCTATGCGGTCTACTTTTCCCGCTCGCGCGGCCGGCTGTGGCGCAAGGGCGAGGAATCGGGTCATCTGCAGAAGGTGCGCGAGATCCGCCTGGACTGCGACGCCGACGTGGTGTTGTACGTGGTCGAGCCGAAAGGCGGCATCGCCTGCCATACGGGCCGCGCCAGCTGTTTTTTCCGGCGCCTCGAAAAGGGTGCCTGGACCACGGTGGATCCGGTGCTCGAGGCGGCCCCGTCGACGACGGAGCCAACATGAGCGGATCAAGGGCTTTTGACGCGGCCACGCTCGCGCGGCTCGCCGACGTGATCGAAGCGCGCCGCGGCGGCGATCCGGAGCGTTCCTATGTCGCCCGCCTCTTCGCGCGAGGCCCGGATGCGATCCTGAAGAAAATCGGCGAGGAGGCCACCGAAACGGTGATGGCTGCCAAGGACGGGGTGGCCGAGCGGATCGTTTCGGAGGTCGCCGATCTGTGGTTTCATAGCCTGATGGTGCTGGCGCTGCACGGTCTGCGCCCGGAAGCGGTGCTGGCCGAGCTCGAAAAGCGCGCTGGCACGTCGGGGCTGGACGAAAAAGCCTCGCGTACCGTCACCCCCGGCCCCTCTGCCGCTGGCATGGGAGAGGGGAAAGAGAAAGCCCCTCTCCCTCCGGGAGAGGGGTTGGGGTGAGGGCCGCCGGCGCGGGCCCGGCGCAGGACATCCAAGAGGAGTGCCGATGGACGCGAACTGCATCTTCTGCCGGATCGTGGGCGGCCAGATTCCCAGCACGAAGGTCTACGAGGACGAGGACTTGATCGTCTTCAAGGACATCCATCCGAAAGCGCCGATCCACCTGCTGTTGGTGCCGAGGGTGCACGTGGAATCGCTGATGACGGTGCAGCCGCAGCACGGCCCATTGGTGAGTAGAATGCTCTTTCTGGCGCCGCGGCTCGCCCGTGAGCAGGGGGCGGCCGATGGTTTCCGGGTCGTGATCAACAACGGTCCGGGTGGCGGACAGGAAGTGTTTCACCTGCACATGCATGTTCTGGCCGGCCCGCGGCCCTGGAAACAGTCTTTTTGAGGGGCCGGTTTTTGTCCGGCAGGAGTAGCGCTGATGGGCTCACTTTCGCTGACGCACTGGCTGATCGTTCTGGTGGTCGTGGTGCTGGTGTTCGGCACCAGCAAGCTCAGAAACCTCGGCAAGGACCTGGGCGGCGCGATCAAAGGCTTCAAGGAAGGCATGCGCGAGGGGGGGACGGAGGAGACGCCGCCGCAGCAGCAGGTCAGCGATGCCCGCGCCGCCGGCACGATCGACGTTCAGGCCAAGGAAAAAAGCGGCTCATAACCGATCGCTCCGAAACCGCCCCGCGGGCCGGCTGTGCGCGCCGGGCGGGGGTCGGGGCCCGCGCGGCGCGGACCGGTCCTGAACCGCGTCGATCCGATCATGCTCGATTTCAGCCTGGGCGAACTGATGATGATCGGTGCGGTGGCGCTGGTCGTGCTGGGCCCGGAGCGGCTGCCGCGCGTGGCCCGCGCCTTCGGTGAGTGGCTGGGCAAAGCGCAGCGGTATGTCAGCCAGGTGCGAGCCGATTTCCAGCGCGAGATCGAGCTGGCCGATATCAAACGGCTGCAGGAAGAGGCGCGCCAGGCGACCGCCGCGATCGACTCCTCGGTGCGCGATGTGGCCAGCTCGCTGGAGCAGGCCGCCCAGCCGGTGAGCGAGGCGACCGCCACGGACGCCTCGACGGCGCACAGCGCGCCGGCCTGGTCGGCCAGCGGCTGGGGCAGTCATCGCTTTCGGACGCGCGCCCGTCCGGCGCCGTCGCTGACCGACCTGACCGAGGCTGTCGAACAGATGCGTGGCCGGGTGCCGCTGCCGCCGGCCGGCCGGATCGGCAGGAACCGGTACGCGCCGCGCGCCCGCGTGAACCGGCCGCGGATCTACCGGTAACGGGCCGCGGGGCGACATGGCGCAGCCCGAGGAACAGGGTTTCCTGTCGCACCTGATCGAGCTGCGTCAGCGCCTGGTGCGCGCGGCGGCATCGGTCCTGATCGTCTTTGCGGCGCTCACGCCGTTCATGCGCGAGATATTCGACCTGGTGTCGCGGCCGATGATCGAAGCGCTGCCGCAGGGAACCAAGCTGCTGGCCACCGGCGTGATCGCGCCGTTCATGGTGCCGCTGAAGGTCACACTGTTCTCGGCGCTGCTGATCGCGCTGCCCTATGTGCTCTACCAGGTCTGGGCTTTCGTCGCACCGGGCCTGTACCAGCACGAAAAGCGGCTCGCGCTGCCGGTGATCGTGTCCAGCGTGCTGATGTTCTTCGGGGGGATCGCGTACTGTTACTTCGTCGTGTTCCGCGTGATATTCCCGTTCATGACGCGGTTCGCTCCGCAGTCGGTCAGCGTTACGCCCGACATCGATGCCTACTTCAATTTCGTGCTGCGGATGTTCGTCGCATTCGGCGTCACGTTCGAGGTGCCGATCGCCGTGCTGCTGCTGGTGCGGTTGGGTGTGACCAGCGTCGCGCGCCTGCGGCGGGCACGGCCGTACGCGATCGTGGGCGCGTTCGTGGTGGCGGCGATATTGACGCCGCCCGACGTGACCTCGCAGCTGCTGCTGGCGCTGCCGTTGTGCCTGCTGTTCGAACTGGGCCTGCTGCTGGCGGCGCTGTTCGGGGTCAGACGGCAAGCGCGCAGCGAGTCGGGGCCGGCCGCGGGCTGATGCCGGTTAGCGGGCGCGTCCGCCGCTACCGCAGAGGGTAGCGACAACCAATCGCCGCTCGTCTACGATCTGCACCATGGGTGCACCCCTGGAATTTCCGCGACGCGCGCTCACGGTCGAAGACTTCCACCGGATGGCGGAAGCGGGCGTCCTTCGACCGAAAGAGCGCGTCGAACTCATCGAAGGCGAACTGCTGGCGATGGCGCCGATCGGCGGAAGACACTTCAATGCCGTGAACCGGCTCACCGAGTTGCTTGTAACGGCTGTGGGTTCGAGCGCGGTGGTTTCCGTTCAGGGCCCTGTCGTCCTTAAGCCGACCTCTGAACCGCAGCCGGATCTGGTGCTGCTTCGCCCCGAATGCAGGCGCCGGCCGGTTCTTCCCGGGCCGGAAGACGTCCTGCTGGCGATCGAGGTCGCTGACACGACGTTGCGGTTCGACCGCACCGTCAAGGCCCCGCTCTATGCAAGGCACGGGATCCCGGAACTGTGGAT
>DATKFG010000125.1:0-14826 GCA_035511515.1 Burkholderiaceae bacterium
CGGGCGAGGGGCGATCAGCCTGCGCAAGGGCTCGAGCGCTCGAAAGTGGAATGCGCGATCGCCCCTCGCCCGCGCAAGCGGGAGAGGGGAGGGGGTGAGGGCCGCGGCAGAGGGGAGTAATTGCGCACGCGTGACGTGACCTATCGTTGTTCCCGTGGCGTGATCACTCTGTGCAGCAGCTTGCCGCCGCGCACCACGCGGACCGCGCACAGCCGCCCGATGCGCGTGTGATCGAGCAGCCGGCGCAATTCGCCGATGGATGAGACGGCCACACCGTCCAGCCCGATGATCCAGTCGCCCGGCTCGATGCCGGCGGCCCGCGCCGGGCTGTCCGGCGCCACGTCTCCGACCCGTACACCGTGCGCCTGCTCCGCCCCGATCGCGCGCTGAAGCAGGCGCGGTATCGAGGCGGTCGTACCGGTGAGCCCGATGAAGGCGCGCCGCACCCGGCCGTGCGCCATCAGCTCGGTCACCACCCAGTGCGCCGTATCGATTCCGACCGCGAAGCACAATGCCTGCGCGCCCGGGATGATCGCCGTATTGACGCCGATCACCTCGGAGGCCGAGTTAACCAGCGGGCCGCCCGAGTTGCCCGGGTTCAGCGCCGCATCGGTCTGGATCAGGTCTTCGATCAGGTTGCCGTCGCGCGCGGGCAGCGAGCGGCCCAGCGCTGAAATCACGCCGGCCGTGACCGTGTTCTCGAATCCGTACGGATTGCCGATTGCGATGGCCACCTGCCCGACCCGAAGCGTGGCCGAGCGGCCCAGACGGGCCGTCGCCAGGCCGCTGGCGCGCACCCGCACCACCGCCAGGTCGGTCGTCGGGTCATCGCCGATCGGGTCGGAATCGAATTCGGACCCGTCGGGAAAGACCACATGGACCGTGCCGGCTCCGTGCACCACATGGCTGTTGGTCAACACGAAGCCGTCCGGGGTGAACGCGAACCCCGATCCCGCGCCGCCCACCTCGTGCAATCTGCCGCTGCGATCAGCCAGCCGGCGCCGCACCGAAATCGCGCACACCGCCGGACCCACGCCTGCCACGGTGTCGACCACCGTCCGCGAATAGGCGTCCAGCCGGTCCTGATCGCTCGCGGCCCCTGCGAGTTCATTTTCCATCCCGGTCAGATGGGTGCCGGCGGCCGCAAATCAACCTCCTGCCCGCCGGCCACGCCGTCCCGGCTCATGCCACCCCAGCATATGGACATTGCGATCCGATCCTTCCCAGCCAGAGACTGAGCCAATAGTCTTACCAGACCTTCCCAACGGGCCTGGGTTGTTCTGTGCTGCTCGAATACGTGCTGGGTGGAGCGCTGGTGGGCGCGGTCGTTGGTGCGACCGGCGTCGGCGGCGGGTCGTTGATGACTCCGCTGCTGACGCTCGTGTTCGGCCTGCCGGCCCAGGTCGCCGTCGGCACCGATCTGCTGTTCGCCTCGATCACGAAGTTCAGCGGCACCATCGCCCACTGGCGGCGTGGCAACATCGATTGGCCGCTGACCGGGTGGCTCGCCCTGGGTTCGGTGCCGGCCGCGCTGGCCACGATCGTGGCGCTGCGCGCCTGGCATCCGGATGCGGCGCAATTCGCCGCGGTCGTGCGCCCCGCGCTCGCTGGCGCGCTGCTGCTGACGGCCTTGAGCCTGGTGCTGCGCTCGCGCATCCAGGGCCTGGGGCGTCGCTTTGTACTGCGCCCCGCCGGTGCTGCGCTGCCGCCCGGGGCCAGTCCGGTTCGCCCGCTGCCCACGTTCGTTCTGGGCGTGCTGATCGGCGTGATGGTCACGCTGACCTCGGTTGGCGCCGGCGCGATCGGCGTGGTGGCGCTGCTGTTTCTGTACCCGACCATGACCGCCAAGCGCCTGGTGGCGGTGGACATCGCGCACGCGATTCCGCTCACGCTGGTGGCGGGCCTCGGCCACGTCGCGCTCGGCACCGTGAACTGGACGGTGCTGGGCGCGCTGCTGGTCGGATCGGTGCCGGCGATCGGGCTGGGGGCCCTGCTGGCCGACCGCCTGCCCGAAAAGACACTGCGCGTCGTGCTGGCCGCGATGCTGACGCTGATCGGAACCCGTCTGGTGGTGGTGTGACGATGTACCGCTACACGCAATTCGATCAGCGGATGGTCGACGAACGGGTCGAGCAGTACCGCGACCAGGTGGCGCGCTACCTGCGCGGTGAGCTGACCGACGACGAATTTCGCCCGCTGCGGCTGCGAAACGGCCTGTATATCCAGCGCCACGCTCCGATGCTGCGGCTGGCGATCCCGTACGGGCTGCTGTCGGCACGCCAGATGCGGATGCTGGCGCACGTGGCGCGAACCTGGGACCGCGGCTACGGCCATTTCACGACCCGGCAGAACATCCAGTTCAACTGGCCGCGCCTGCAAGACTCGCCGGACATCCTGCAGGCGCTGGCGACCGTGCAGATGCACGCGATCCAGACCTCGGGCAACTGCGTGCGCAACATCACGACCGATCCGATGGCCGGGGTGGCGCCCGACGAGCAGGTCGATCCGCGCCCGTATTGCGAGCTGGTGCGGCAATGGAGCACGTTCCACCCGGAATTTTCCTTCCTGCCCCGCAAGTTCAAGATCGCGCTGACCGGGGCGGTCGGCGTTGACCGCGCGGCCACCGCCATGCACGACATCGGCTTGTACCTGAAGCGCGGCAACGCAGGCACGGTGGTCGTGGACGTGCTGGCCGGCGGAGGCATGGGGCGCACGCCAGTGGTCGGCACGATCATCCGGCGCGATCTGCCCTGGCAGCACGTGCTGTCGTACTGCGAGGCGATCCTGCGCGTGTACAACCGCTACGGGCGCCGCGACAACCTGTTCAAGGCGCGCATCAAGATCCTGCTGCGCGCGCTCGGCGCCGAGCAGTTCACGCGTGAAGTCGACGACGAATTCACGCATCTGGAAGGCGGCCCGGCCACCGCCACCGAGGCCGAGCTGGCCCGGATCGCGGCCGATTTCGAAGCGCCCCCTTACCGGCAGCTGACGGCCGGCTCGCAAGAGGTGCGCGAGCAACTGGCGTCTCATCCGGGCTTCGCACGCTGGCACGCGCGCAACGTCAGCGCGCACCGCGTGCCGGGCTACGCCGCCGTCACGCTGTCGCTGAAGCGCTCCGGAACGGCGCCGGGCGACCTGGACGCGGACCGGATGGATGCGGTCGCTGATCTGGCCGAGCGCTTCAGTTTCGCGGAGCTGCGCGTGACCCACGAGCAGAACCTGGTGCTGGCGGACGTGGCCGAATCGGAGCTGTTCGCGCTGTGGAACGAGCTGCGCGCGCAGGGGCTGGCCACGCCCAACATCGGGCTGCTGACCGATATCGTGTGCTGCCCGGGGGGCGACTTCTGCTCGCTCGCCAACGCCAAGTCGCTGCCGATCGCGCAGGCGATCCAGGAGCGCTTCGACGACGCCGACTATGTGCACGACCTGGGCGAGCTGACGCTGAACATGTCGGGCTGCATCAATTCGTGCGGCCACCACCACGTCGGCAACATCGGGATCCTTGGCGTGGACAAGAAGGGTGCCGAGTTCTACCAGCTGACCCTGGGGGGCGAGGTCGGTCCCGATCCGGGCTCCACGCACGTGGGTGCCGTGATCGGTCCGTCCTTCTCGGCCGAACAGGTGCCCGACGTCATCGCGGCGATACTGGACACCTACGTCGTGCTGCGCGAGCCGGAGGAGCGTTTCATCGAAACGCTCACACGCGTGGGACTGCCGCCGTTCAAGACCGCGGCCTACACGGTCCCGGGCTCCGTCACTGCCGAAGCCGAGAGCCTCGAGCATGCCTGAGCGCCGCATCATCCGGCTGGTCGACGGCCGCGCCCGCATCGTCGAGGACGTCTGGACGCTGTTCGAGGACGGGGCGGCCTGGAGCGGCGAGGCGTGCGCGCTGATTCCTCTGGCGACCGCGCTGGCGCAGCCGCAGCGGGTGCTCGCGGCAGCTCCGATCGGAATCTGGCTGTCGCCGACCGACGAACCGGCGCAGGCCGTGTCGCTGTTCGCCTCGATCGAACTGATCGCCGTGCGGTTCCCGGTGTTCGGGGATGGCCGCGGCTACTCGACGGCGGCGCTGTTGCGCAACCGCCATGGCTGGCGCGGCGAGCTGCGCGCGATCGGCGACGTGCTGCGCGACCAGCTCTTCTTCATGAAGCGCGTGGGATTCGACAGTTTCGCGCTGCGCGCCGACCGCAACATCGAGGAGGCGGTGGCGTCGCTGTCCGACTTCACCGATTCGTACCAGGGGTCGGTCGACCCGGCGCTGCCCGCGTTCCGCCGGATCGAGCAGGGCCCGCGGCCGCCGCGATGAGCGCGCATATCGAATCGGCCCTTGGCCTGCTGCGCGAAGCCGCCGCGCTGGCGCCGGCGGCGTTCTCGACCAGCTTCGGCGCCGAGGACATGGTGGTGCTGGATCTGATCCGGCACTACGACATCCCGGTCGACGTGTTCACGCTCGACACCGGGCGCCTGCCGGAGGAGACCTACGCGCTGATGCAGCGGGTCGAGCAGGTGTACGGACGCTGCTTCGAGACGTTCTACCCCGATTCGGCCGCGGTGCAGGCGCTGGTGCGCGAGCGCGGCATCAACGGCTTTTACGAGTCGATCGAAAACCGCAAGGCCTGCTGCGCGGTGCGCAAGGTCGAGCCGCTCAAGCGCGCCTTGAACGGGCGGCGCGCCTGGATCACCGGGTTGCGCGTTCAGCAGGCCGCGTCGCGCGCGCAGCTGGCTGCGCGCGCGCGCGACGAGGCGTTCGGCATCGAGAAATTCAATCCGCTGCACGATTGGAGCGAGCAGCAGGTATGGGAATACATCCGCGGCCGCGACGTGCCCTACAATGCCCTGCACGATCGGCACTATCCGAGCATCGGCTGCGCGCCGTGCACGCGGGCGATCGCGCAGGGCGAGGATATTCGCGCCGGGCGCTGGTGGTGGGAGAACCCGGAGACCAAGGAATGCGGGCTGCACGGGCATCGAACGGCCGCGATCCCGGTCCGAGTGGCCGCATGACGGCCGCCGTTGCTCCGAAACGCACGCTATCGCATCTGGACTGGCTCGAGTCCGAGGCGATCCACATTCTGCGGGAGGTGGCCGGGCAGTCGGCGCAACCGGTGCTGCTGTTCTCCGGCGGCAAGGACTCCATCGTGCTGCTGCATCTGGCGACCAAGGCGTTCCGGCCGGCGCCCTTTCCGTTCCCGCTGATGCACATCGACACCGGGCACAATTTCCCTGAGGTGATCGAGTTTCGCGACCGGCGCGCCGCCGAGTTGGGCGAACGGTTGATCGTGCGCGGCGTGGAGCAGTCGATCGCGGCCGGGCGGGTGGTGCTGCGTTCGGCGGACGAATCGCGCAACAAGCACCAGTCGGTGACGCTGCTGGATGCGATCGCCGAGTTCGGCTTCGACGCCTGCATCGGCGGTGCGCGACGCGACGAGGAAAAGGCGCGCGCCAAGGAGCGCGTGTTCAGCTTCCGCGACGGCTGGGGGCAGTGGGATCCGAAGAACCAGCGCCCCGAGCTGTGGAACCTGTACAACGCGCACGTGGCCCCGGGCGAGCACATGCGCGTGTTTCCGATCAGCAACTGGACCGAGCTGGACGTGTGGCAGTACATCGCCCGCGAAAGGCTGCAGGTTCCGCACATCTACTTCGCGCACCGGCGCCCGGTCGTGCGCCGCGGCGGCGCCCTCGTTCCGGTGACCGACCTGACACCGGCGCGCGAGGGCGAGACGGTCGAGTCGCTCAGCGTACGGTTCCGCACCGTCGGTGATATCTCGTGCACCTGCCCGGTCGTCTCGACCGCCTCGACCTACGAGCAGGTCGTGGCCGAGACCGTGGCAGCGACGCTGACCGAGCGCGGCGCCACCCGGATGGACGATCAGACCTCGGAAGCATCGATGGAGCTGCGCAAGCGCGAGGGGTACTTTTGATGGCGGCTCTCGTTGGCCCTCACCCCCTCCCCTCTCCCGCTGCGCGGGCGAGGGGCGACCGGGCGTCGCAAGATCGCAGGCATTCGCACAGGCACGCCGTATCGCCCCTCGCCCGCGCAGCGGGAGAGGGGAGGGGGTGAGGGCTATGCGGCGCGACGAAATTCCAGACGACGACCGCGGCGTGCTGCGCTTCCTGACCTGCGGCAGCGTCGATGACGGCAAGAGCACCCTGATCGGTCGTCTGCTGTACGACACCAAGACACTGCTCAGCGACACGCTGGCCACCCTGGAGAAGCACGCCCAGCGGCGCGGACTGTCGGCGCCCGACCTGTCGCTGCTGACCGACGGCCTGGTGGCCGAACGCGAGCAGGGCATCACGATCGACGTGGCATACCGCTACTTCGCCACCGCGCGCCGCAAGTTCATCATCGCGGACAGCCCGGGACACGTCCAATACACGCGCAACATGGTCACGGCCGCGTCGACCGCGGATGCCGCCGTCCTGCTGGTGGATGCGCGCAAGGGAATCATCGACCAGACCCGCCGCCATGCGACGATCGCCGGCCTGCTGGGCGTGCGGCACCTGATCGTGGCCGTCAACAAGATGGACCTGGTGGGCTATTCGAATCGGGTGTTCGACACGATCGCGGCGGATTTTCGCGGCTGGCTGGAGCAGCACCCGTCGCTGCACGTGCGCACCGACACCATCCCGATCTCGGCCCTGGAGGGGGCCAACGTGGTCGACCGCGACGAGCGCCTCGCCTGGCATACGGGTCCCACGCTGATCGAGCTGCTCGAGCAGGCGCCGGCGCACGAGGCCGACGCGCAGGCGCCGCTGCGGCTGCCCGTGCAATGGGTGTGCCGGCCGCCCCAGTCGGAATTCCGCGGCTACGCGGGCCGCATCGAAAGCGGCACGATCGCGATCGACGATGCTGTGGTCGTGCTGCCATCCGGCCGGGCGAGCCGCGTGGCGGCCATCCGGATCGGGGACCGCGCGCCCGAGCGGGCCGTGGCCGGCGAGTCGGTGCTGGTGCAGTTGACCGACGAGCTCGACGTATCGCGCGGCGATCTGATCGCGCCGGCCGGGGCCGGCGCACCGCAGCCGCGCTCGGCGTTCGACGCCACCGTGTGCTGGCTGGGACCGCGCGCGCTCGAACCGCGCCGCGAGTACCTGATGCGCCACGGAGCGCGCGAGACCCGCGCCCGCATCCGAACCATCGCTGCGCACCTGGACATCGAGACGCTGGCCTGGCGCGCCGGCCCGGATCCGGTCGAACCCAATGGGATCGCGCGACTGGAGATTTCGACCCAGCACACGGTCGCCGCCGATGCCTACGAATCGCTGCGCGCCACCGGCAGCTTCATCCTGATTGATCCGACCACCTTCGACACAGTCGCCGCCGGCCTGATCGCCTGAGCGGACCGCGGTAGGATCGGGCCGGCTGGTTTCGGGGCTGACATGGGGTACGTCACTGGTTTGCGCGCTCTGGCAGCGGCCGCCATGTTGCTGGCCGGCGCCTGGGTGTCGGGCGCCGATCCGTCGCGCGACGCGGCCGACACGGACCGGCTGGAGGCCGTCTTCAGGACCTGCGTTTCGCTGTATGGCCATCCGCTGGCCGGCGCGTTGATGCGGTCGATCGGCGACCGCGCCGCCCGCGACGCGTTTGCAGGGGTGTATCCGGCTGTCGTGCGCGGCTTCTCGTTGGAGCACGAGCATGGGTATTCGACCGCGACCGCAATCCTGAAAGACGGCGTTTCGATCGCCGGTGTGCCGGCGCGGGCGATATACGCGTCCACCTGCGAGCTCGACTGCCCGCTGGCCGTCTGGGGACTCGAGTTCGGACCGCTGAAAGCGGCCCAGCGCAAGGCGCTGCAGGCGTGGGTCGAATCGGCCCCATCCACCCACACGGACATCCACGGGGACATCAAAGTGCAGCTGAGCACGGGCACCGACGGCCAGACGCTGCTGGTGTGCGACGTCAGCGGCTGACACTTTGCCGCTCGGTGGTCGGCCCCCGCTGCCTTCGGGGCAGGCGGCTGCAATATTTCGCCGCGCCGAACGTCTTCATCGGCATGGTTGCCGCGCTACCGCTGGACCGGGTCATGAATGACCAGGACAAGAAGATCGCCGAGGTGATCGCGCGCGAACGCCGGCGCCTGGGCAGCTTCATCCGTCAACGCGTACCGGATCCGGGCGACGCCGAGGACATCCTGCAGGACGTGTTCAGCGAGCTGGTCGAGTCGGTCCGGATGGTGCGCCCGATCGAGCAGGTCGGCGCCTGGCTGTTCCAGGTGGCGCGCAACCGGATCATCGACCGCTTCCGCCGCAAGTCGGCCGAACCGATCCGCATCGAGGCCGAAACGGATCGACCGGACGGGCTGACCGACCTGGCCGAGTCGCTGCCGTCGCCGCGCGCCGGGCCCGAGGCCCAGTATGCACGGCGGCTGCTGGTCGAACAGCTCGACGCGGCGCTCGACGAACTGCCGTCCGGCCAGCGCGAGGTGTTCATCGCCCACGAGCTGGAGGGAGTGAGCTTTCGCGAGCTGTCGGCGCAGACTGGACTGAACATCAACACGCTGTTGTCCCGCAAGCGTTACGCGGTGCGGCATCTTCGCAACCGCCTGCAGCAGATCTACCGGGAATTGGAATCGTGGGAAGGAAACGAACGATGAGGATCAATCGCCTCGGATGGGGCCTGAAATTTCTTGCTTTGATCGTTGTGGTGGTCGCCGCGGCCGGCCTGGCGGTGATGGCCCTGTGGAACTGGCTCGGGCCGGACCTGTTCGGATGGCATCCGATCGACTTCTTGCAGGCGGTCGGATTGCTGATCCTGTGCCGGCTGCTGATCGGCGGCTTTCGCGGCAGGGCGGGCGGACATCTGCATTGGCGCGCGCGGCTGGCCGAGCGGCTGGACAAGATGACGCCGGAGGAACGCGAGAAGTTCCGCGCCGGGCTGCGCGGCGGCTGCGGATGGCACGCCGCTCCAGAGAAGGAATCGGCAGGCCATGGCCCCGCAACATAGCGGGCGTAGCATGGCGCGTCCGAGACCTTCGTCTGGAGAACTGACATGGCAAACGCATTCGTTCACGTGGAGCTCAACACCACGGATGTCGGCAAGGCAAAGTCGTTCTACGGCAAATTGTTCGACTGGAAGCTGGAAGACGTTGCGATGGGCAACGACACATACACGATGATCCGGGTCGGCGACGGCACCGGCGGCGGCATCATGAAGCACCCGATGCCGGGCGCCTCGTCGGTATGGCTGGCCTACGTGCTGGTGGACAACATCGCCGGCGCGACTCAAAAGGCCAAGTCGCTCGGCGCCACGGTGGTGAAGGACGTCACCGAGGTGATGGGCGCCGGACAATTCAGCATCATCATGGATCCGACCGGCGCCGCGCTCGGACTGTGGCAGCCCAAGCAGGCCTGACCGCGACAAGGTCGATCGGGTTCGCCCGATAAAGGCTGCCGGCTGGCAGGCCGCTGAAAAAAACGCAGCGGTCTGCTAACGGCGGCGCGCGCGACCGTAGCGGATCAGCAAATACCCGCCCAGCATTCCGCCCAGGTGCGCGAAGTGCGCCACATCGCCCATGGCGCCGGTCACGCCGGCGTACAGCTCGAAGACTCCGTACAACGTGACAAACAGCCATGCCGGCATCGGAATCGGCGGGAAGATCAGCAGGATCATGCGCCGCGGATACATCATCCCGAACGCGAGCAGCAGGCCGAACACGCCACCCGAGGCTCCGATCGTTTCCACGAAAGACCCCGTCAGGTAGTTCACCAGCGACTGTGTCAGGCCAGCCGACAGCACGCATACGAAGTAATACGTCAGAAAACGGTTGCGTCCCCACACCCGCTCGACATCGCCGCCGAACATCACGAGCGCCAGCATGTTGGAAAACAGGTGCAGCACGCTGCCGTGAAGAAAGCCGTACGTCAGCAGCTGCCAGGGCTCGAAGGCGGCCGTTCCGACCGGCCACAGCGCGAAGTACGTGACCAGCGCGCCGCTGCCGCCGGACAGCTGCAGCAGGAAGACCGCGACGTTGATCAGCAGCAGCGACCGGGTACCGGCGGGAAGATTGAACATCGGGGCAAGTCCGCCCGGGGCGGCTGTGCAAATCCGGCATCTTACTGAGCTTTAGCCCGGGAGCCGTGCCCGCCACGCGACAACCGGTCCGACCGGGCCGCGGGTGCAGCCGGTTCTTTACACTGGCGGCTTTTGATCCGCCCGCCGCCATGAAGACCAAAGAGCCGTCGCGCCTGGCCCGAGCGTTCGCTGGATCGGGCCACTTTCTGAAGGAATCGCTCGAGATCGCCCGCGATTCGGGGAATTGGCGGGCCGACATGGGCGTCTGCGTCGGCGCATCATCGGTTTGAGCAGATGCCGGAGCACATCGTTTTTTTGACGGGCAAGCTGGCTGAGCGCAACCTCAGGGGCGTGCTCGAGGATCTGGCAGCGGACGAATTCACGTACGAGGTGGTGCGGCTTCCGATCAACGTGGCCGGCTTGATGACCGCCGATTTCATCGGTCGGCATTTTCCGCGCGGCCCAGGCGCCGACCGCGTGATCGTGCCGGGCCGCTGCCGGGGCGATCTGGAGGCGCTCGGCACCAGGCTGGGCGCGCGGATCGAACGGGGCCCTGACGAGCTGCGCGATCTGCCCGAGCACTTTGGCCGCCGGCGCAAGGGGGTGGACCTGTCCAGGCACGACGTGCTGATCTTCGCCGAGATCGTCGATGCGCCGAATATGAGCCTGGAGGCGATCGTCGCGCGGGCGCAGGCTTACCGGCGCGACGGCGCCGACGTCATCGATCTGGGGTGCCTGCCCGATACGCCGTTTCCGCACCTGACCGGCGCCGTGCACGCGTTGCACGCGGCCGGCTTTCGGGTCAGCGTCGATTCGCTGGAACCCGAGGACCTGCTGACCGCGGGGCGGGCCGGCGCCGACTACCTGCTGAGCCTGAAGGCCGAGACGGTCGACATCGTGGACCAGGTCGAATCCACGCCGGTGCTGATACCGTCCGAACCCGGCGATATGGACTCGCTGCGCCGCGCGATCGAGCTGATGCGCCGGCGCGGCCGGCCGTTTCTGGCCGACCCGATCCTGGAGCCGATCCAGTTCGGATTCACCCGATCGCTGCTGCGCTACCAGAGCCTGAGGGAAGCCGAGCCCGAAGTCCCGATCCTGATGGGCATCGGCAACGTCACGGAGCTCACCGATGCCGATTCCAGCGGAGCGGCGGCCGTGATGCTGGGGGTTGCCGTCGAACTCGGGCTGAACGCGATCCTGACGACCGAGGTCAGCCCCCATTGCCGCCGCGCGGTGCGCGAGGCCGACTGGGCGCGGCGGATGATGTACGCGGCACGCGAGTCGCAGTCGCTGCCGCGCGACCTGACCGATGCGCTGCTCACGGTGCACGCACGCCGGCCGTTTCCGTATTCGAGCGACGAAATTGCACAGGTCGCCGCCGAAGTGCGCGACCCGAATTTCCGGATCCAGGTCGGCGAGCGAGGCATACACGTGTTCAACCGCGACGGACTGTTCGTGGCGGCCGACCCGTACCAGCTGTACCCGGACCTGGGCGTCGAGCAGGACGGCGCACACGCGTTCTATCTTGGGGTAGAGCTGGCGCGGGCGCAGGTCGCCTGGCAGCTGGGCAAACGCTACGCACAGGACGAGGAGCTCGATTGGGGCTGCGCCTACGAGCGGCCGCCCGAGGACCCGCTCACGCAGCGGGCGCCGGGACCGACGCTGGCGGCGCGCCGCAAGCGCGCTGCCGGCAGGGCCAAATGAACCGGATTTTCGAAACGATCGTCACCGTGCGCGGCCACGATGGCCGCACGCAGGTCACGCCGCTGGGCGTGCGCCGCGAAGGCGATGTCGTGGTGCTGGCGCCGTTCAAGCCGTCGCTGACGCTGGAGCTGATGCTGCAATCGCGTACGGCGGTCATCAACTGTACCGACGATGTGCGGGTGTTCGCCGGGTGCATCGTGGGGCGGCGCGAATGGCCACTGGTGCCGGCCACGCGGATCGATGGCGTCCGGCTCGCGGCCAGCCTGGCGCACGAAGAGATCGAGCTGGCCGAGTTCATCGACGACGTGCAGCGTCCGCAGCTTCGCTGCCGCTCGGTCCACCGCGAAACACATGCGCCGTTTCGGGGCTTCAACCGGGCCCAGGCGGCCGTGATCGAGGCCGCCGTGCTCGTGAGCCGCCTGTCGATACTGCCGGCCGGCAAGCTCGAGGCCGAGCTGGAATATTTGAAGATCGCGATCGACAAGACGGCCGGCGACGCCGAGCTTCAAGCCTGGAGCTGGCTGATGGAAGCGATTGCGGTCCACCGCGGCGGACACGGAGCGTCGCGATGAACCGTCTGCCCAGGGTGCGGATGCTGGCTAGCGTGCGCTCGGCCGAGGAAGCGCTGTTCGCAGTGCAGGCAGGGGCCGATCTGATCGACGCCAAGGAGCCCTCGGGCGGCACGCTCGGCTCGGTCGGCCCCGAGGTGCTGCGCGCGATCGTCGCCGCGGTCGGCGGACGGCGGCCCGTCAGCGCCACCGTGGGCGACCTGCCGCTCGAGCTGGAGTCGTTGCGGCAAGCGGCGCGCCTGAACGCCGACTGCGGCGCCAATTTCGTCAAGGTCGGCATCTTCGACCGCGACCTGCCGCTTGCGAAGATCCGGGCCCTGCCGCGTGCGGTCGCTGGCGTGCCGCTGATCGCGGTGCTGTTTGCCGACCTGTCGCCCCCACCGCTGCAGGCGGCCGCACACCTGGCCGATGCCGGCTGGCATGGCGTGATGCTCGACACGGCCGGCAAGATCGACGGGGGGCTGAGGGACTGGACGGAACCGGACTGGCTGGCCGACTTCGTGCGCCGGGCCCGTGCCGCCGAGCTGCTGGTGGGCCTGGCCGGATCGCTGCGCGAAGACGACGTGCGCCCGCTCGCGGCGCTCGGTCCGGACTACCTGGGCTTTCGCGGCGCGTTGTGTTCGGGCGCCGACCGCGAGGAGTGCCTCGATCCGGACCGTGTGCGGACGATCCGCGCGCTGCTCGATCGCGCGGCAAACTGAACGATCTGCCCGAGCCAGTGGCGCGCCGCAGGGCCTCAGCGCGCCGGCGGACGACCCCGCGCGTCAAGGTCCCGCCTTCAGCATCGCATCCCGCCGCGCCTTGAATTCGGTACCCGCTTTCCATTGCGGATAGGCGTCGCCCTGCGCCACGTCATAGCCGACCAGGAAAAGCAGTTGTACGTCCTGGACGGCCCCGGACAGGTCCCAGCCGGGCTTCACGACATCGCTGACCCTGTGATAGTCGTTGCTGGTGTACTCGGCGAGGCTGGCAGCGCCAAAGCCAGCCGGCTTGCCGACGTAGTCGAGGCCGCGCTTGGTATACAACGCCGGAACGCCGGCGCGGGCGAATTCGAAATGGTCTGCGCGGTAGAAGTAACCGAGCTCCGGATTCTGGTCCGGGTTGACGGTACGGCCCTGGGTCCGGGCGGCACGGACCAGGCGTTCGTCCAGATCGGAATTGCCCCAGCCGACCACCTCGATGTCACGCGTCGGACCCCAGGTGTTGATCACGTCCATGTTGATGTCGGCGAGTGTCGTGCGCAGCGGATACAACGGGTTGGAGGCGTAATACTGAGCGCCCAGCAGGCCGCGTTCCTCGGCGGTCGTGGCCATGAACAGCACGGTGCGCCGCGGCGCCTGCCCGAGCGCCTTGAAGGCCTTGGCCAGCTCCAGCAGCGCAGCCACCCCCGAGGCGTTGTCGGCCGCGCCGTGGAAGACCTGGTCGTGCTTGGTGCCCGGCAGCTTGGGGTTCCATCCGAAGTGATCCCAGTGTGCGCTGTAGATCACGTACTCGTCTTTCACCTTCGGATCGGACCCGTCGATGCGCCCGATCACGTTGGCGGTGTCCAGATCACGCCACTGCTTGGCCACCGTGAGGTCGATCGTGGCTTTGAGCGGCACCGGCCGAAAGTCGCGCCGCAGCGCCGTTTGCTTGAGCTCGTCCAGATCCCAGCCGGCCGCCGCCAGCAGCGCACGGGCGCGGTCGTGATGAATCCACGCCGGCACCGGCGGAAAATGCGGGTTCGGCGTCGTGGTGCGGATCTCGAAGTTCTCGCCGCTGTTGGAGTTGACGACCACCTGGTACGGGTAGGCGGCGGTGGCCGTTTCGTGGATGATCAGCACGGCCACGGCCCCGCGCGCCGCGGCCTCCTCGTACTTGTAGGTCCAGCGGCCGTAATACGTCATCGCCTTGCCCTTGAACATCCGATCGTCCAGGCGGCTCGGATCCCGCGGGTCCGGCACCTGGGGATCGTTGATCAGCACCAGCAGCGTCTTGCCGTGCAGGTCGACATCCTTGAAATCGTCCCAGCCGTACTCGGGCGCCCGCACGCCGTAGCCGACGAACACGAGCTCGGACTGGCGCACCTGGACCTCGGCCTCGCGCCGGTACGACCATGCGACCAGGTCGTCGGGAATCTTCAGATCGAACCGTTGCCCGTCGACCGTCACCGCAGCCTGCGCGACGGATACATGGCCCGTCATCGGCACGCGCTGAAGGTAGGTTCCGTCGGGATTGCCCGGTTGCAGTCCGATGCGCTTGAACTCGCCGGTCAGATAGTCGACCGTGACGTCCCCGCCGTGGGTGCCGACCGAGCGGCCCTCGAAGTCATCCGATGCCAGGACATTGATGTGCTCGAGCATCGCGTGGGCGTCGATCGATTGCAGCGCGGTGGCCACCGCCGTCGATGAAGGCGCCGGCGGTGGGCTGGCGCACGAGCCAACCAGAACCGAGCCCAGCAAGCCGATGGGAGCGAGCAGTCTGTAGTGCATCAGGCGTCTCCTGGCGCGATCGCCGGGCACCGACCGCGCATCACTGCCACCCGTACCGCCTCAGATA
>DATKFG010000126.1:0-36958 GCA_035511515.1 Burkholderiaceae bacterium
CGGGCGAGGGGCGACCGGCCGTCATTGCTTTAGACGAACAACCAAAGCGAGACTGGATCGCCCCTCGCCCGCGCAGCGGGAGAGGGGAGGGGGTGAGGGCTGCGGCAGAGAAAAAACAGCCTCGCCGCTCAACGGGCTGCGGTCGACGAAATCGCCTCCGCCTTCGCCAGCAGCGCTTCGGCCATCCGGATGCTGGCGATGTCGATCAGGCGTCCGTCCAGCGACACGGCTCCTTTGCCCTCGCGCGCCGCCTGAGCCATCGCCTCGACGATGCGCCGGGCCTTGGATACCTCGGCGGCCGATGGCGTGAAAACGCGGTTGGCGAGGTCGATCTGCGACGGGTGAATGGCCCATTTTCCCTCGTAACCGAGCACGGCCGCGCGGTTGGCCGCGGCGACGAATCCGTCCGCATCGCCGAAATCCCCGAACGGGCCATCGATCGGGCGCAACCCATACGCGCGACAGGCGACCATCATCCGTGTCTGTGCCGCGTGCCAGGGGTCGCTCCAGAAGTACTGCCGGTTGCCGTGTTCGTCCTTGTCGGTGAGCACGCCGCTGTCGCGGTGCACGCCGCCGATCACGGTGGTGCGGGCACGGGTCGAGGCCGCGTAGTCGGCCACCCCGAAGCTCATCGCCTCCAGCCGGCGGCTCGACTGTGCGATCGCCTCCACGTTGGCCATGCCCAGCGCGGTCTCGATCAGTACCTCGAAGCCGATCCGCTTGCTGCGTTTCCTGGCCGCTTCGATCTGCGTGACCAGAACGTCGACCGCGTAGACGTCCTGGGGTACTCCGACCTTCGGGATCAGGATCATGTCCAGCCGCGGGCAGGACTCGACGATGTCGACTACGTCCCGGTACATGTAGTGCGTGTCCAGGCCATTGATGCGGATCATCATCGTCTTGGCGCCCCAGTCGACCTCGTTCAGGCCCTGGATGATGTTGCGGCGAGCCGCTTCCTTGTCGTCGGGGGCAACCGCGTCCTCCAGGTCCAGGAACACGATGTCGGCAGCGCTGCGTGCGGCTTTTTCGAACAGGGCCGTATTGGATCCGGGCACCGCCAGCTCGGACCGGTGCAGGCGCGGCGTGGCTTGTTCAATGAGGGTGAAACTCACGCGGTTGTCTCCTGGGTGGATGGGTTGCCGCCAACGCCGGTCAACCGGTGGCGCCGAAGCCGGCGGCAGCGCAGTTGATCGTCAGCAGCAGGGCGTTGCGCACTTCCTCGTCACCGCCGGCACGGAACTGCCGCAGCAGGCCGATCTGTTCACGGCTGACCTGGTTCAGCGTCTGCAGGCGGCGCAGCAGGCGCTGGCGGAATTGAGGGAATCGTTCCGCGATCTCGGAGGCGCCCGATACGCGCAGCACCATCTCGCAGGTCAGCCGGTATTCGCGCTCGATGCGATCGAAGATCGAACCGCGCAGCGCCGTATCGCCGAGCAGCTCGGCGTACGAGCGCGCGATGTCCAGGTCGACCGCCAGCAGCGTCTTTTCGACTTCGTCCAGGATGATGCGGAACAGGCGCGCGTCGCAGAACATCCGCCGCAGCAGATCCAGGCCGGGCTCGCGCCGCACGTCCAGGAATGCCTTCAACGCGCTGCCCACGCCGTACCAGCCGGTGACCATGTGCCGGTTCTGCGTCCAGGCGAAGACCCATGGTATGGCACGCAGATCCGACAGGGTCCGGGCCTGAGTGCGACGGGCCGGACGCGATCCGATGTTCAGCAACGCGAGCTCCTCGAGCGGGCTGGCCGCGGTCAGATAGTCCAGCATCCGCTCGCTGCTCATCAGGTCGTGGTAGGCGGTTCGCGACAGTCCCGACAGCGACTCCATCGCCTCGTCGAACTCGTGAACCGGTATCAGCGCGCGCTCGCGCTGCGACACCAGTGCATGTTCGATCACGGAGGCGGCCAGCAGCTCGGCCTGGTAGGCCGCGGTACCCCGATTGGCGTACTTGAATGAAACGACCTCGCCCTGCTCGGTCACGCGGAATTGCTTCTTGATGGAGCCGGCCGGCGCCGCCGCAATCGCGCGCCCCGTGGGCGCGCCGCCGCGACTGACCGAGCCGCCTCGGCCATGAAAGAACGTGATCGTGATTCCGTGTTCCTGGCCCAGCCGGGTCAGCGCGGTTTGTGCCTTGGCGAGTTCCCAGTTGGCCGCGAAGTAGCCGCCGTCCTTGTTAGAGTCGGAATACCCGATCATCACTTCCTGCATGCCACCCTGCCCGTGCAGGCTGCGCTGCACCAGCGGAACCGAGAGCAAGTCCTTCAGGATCGCCGGCGCACGTCGCAGGTCGCCGATCGTCTCCAGCAGCGGCACCACCGGCAGCGTGCAGCGCTCCACCGCCCGCAGGTCCGCGAACAGCCCCGACCACTTGGCCATCAGATAAACGCCCAGCACGTCGGACGCCTGATGGGTCATGCTCAGGATCAGCGCGCCGAACGCTTCGCGGTCGACCTCGCGGCGCAGCTGCGCGATCGTGCGGAACGTCTGCAGCGTTTCTTCCGCTTCGGCCGCGAGCGCCGGCAGCTGCAGCGGGGCCTCGCGCGGGGCGGCCAGCTCGGCCAGCAGCCATTGCTTCCATGCGTCCGTGTCGGCGCCGGGCGGCTCGGCCCCCCCATGCATGGCCCGGTAGATCGCGCCCAGCGCCTGGTTCATCCGGAGCGTGTTCTCGCGCACATCGAGTCGCACGGTGCCGAAACGGAACACCCCGACCTCGCGCCGCAACGGCACCAGCTGCGAGCGGGCGAGCGGCCCGGCGCCGGCTTCGGTCAGGGCGGAAATCATTCGATCCAGGTCGGCGATCATCTCGTCGGCGTTGCGGTAGCCGCTCGCATCGTGCGAGGCCCTGTGCTGGCGGCAGTCGCTTGCGGTGCGCTCCAGGCGGCTGAGCATGGCCGCCAGGCACTTGCGAAACGGCTCGCCGGCGTTGCGCGCGGCCAGCGCCGGCCCGTCGGCCAGGTCGGCCAGCCGGTCGCGCAGCGCCTGCGCGAACGTCTCCGGCAGTGGCAACGCATGCTCGGCGATGCTCAGGCTGCGGATCAGGTCGGACACGCGCTGGCGGTAGCGGTTCAGGCTGGCGAGTCGGTTCGACCAGACGGTGTCGCGGGTGACCTCGCCGGTGACGTACGGATTGCCGTCGCGGTCGCCCCCGATCCACGAGCCGAACTGGAAAAACAGCGGCACCTCCAGGTCGAGCTGCGGGTAGCTGCGTTCGATCGCGGCCTCGACCTTGGCCAGCAGCTGCGGCACCACGTCGAACAGGTTCTCGTTGAAGAAATACAGCCCCCAGGCCGCCTCCTGCGCGACCGAGGGCTTTTCCAGCTTCAGCTCTCCGGTCAGCCAGAGCAGCTCGATCTCGTCGCGCAGCGAGCCGATCAGGTCCTCGCGCTCACGCTGGGTCCAGCGCGGCGACTCCAGTTCGAACAGGCTCCGATAGATGCGCCGGTGGTGCTCCAGCACGGTCACGCGCTTGGCTTCGGTCGGGTGCGCGGTGATCACCGGCCGTATCCGGATCGACTGCAGCAGCTCGCGGATCGTCTCGCCCGGCATGCCGTCGGCCGCCGCCTTTTCGAACACGGCCGCGAAGGTCCCCTTCACGGCGGCGCGGCCGTGCGTGCGCTCCAGCTCGCGCCGGTTGCGCATGTCGCGATTCTGCTCGGCGATCGCCAGCAGCTGGAACAGGATGCCCTGCGCCTGCAGCGTGCGGGCGAGCACGCGCGGGGCCAGCCTGTCGGTCGTGGCTTGCCCGCGCAGCACCCGCGCCGCCAGCGGTTCGTGGCGCTCGACCACTTCGGTCAGCAGCTGCAACAGCAGCTCCTCGCCCGATTCAGCCGCGCCGAACGGCGCGGCCGAAACGGGCGAGGAGGCCTCCGAAGCTTTAGCGAAGGAGGCCGTAGCGTTGGCGAAGGAGGCCTGGCTCATCGGGCTTCGCGTTCCAGCCGGCCGTTCGGCGCCGCCGTCACGCGACCTTCGTGAGCGCTCTGGCGACCGCCGATCCCAGTTCAGCCGCGCTCGCGGCCACGTGCAGGCCGAACGAGCGCATGATCTCGGTCTTCTCCGCGGCCGTATCGCCCTCGGCCGAGATGATCGCCCCGGCGTGTCCCATGCGCCGCCCCTTGGGCGCGCTCAGGCCAGCCACGTAGCCGATCACGGGCTTGCGCATGTTGGCCTTGATCCAGGCCGACGCTTCGGCCTCCTGCGGGCCGCCGATCTCCCCGATCATGACCACCGCCTTCGTGTCCGGGTCCTTTTCGAACAGCGCCAGATGGTCCAGGAAGGAGCTGCCGTTGATCGGGTCTCCGCCGATGCCCACGCTGGTGGTGACCCCGATGCCGAGCGCCTTCATCTGCGCGGCGGCCTCGTAACCGAGCGTGCCCGAACGGGAAACGATGCCCACGGTGCCGCGCACGTAGATGTTTCCGGGCATGATGCCGAGCATCGCGCGGCCGGCGCTGATGATGCCGGCGCAGTTCGGGCCGACCACCATCGTGCGGCTCTCGCGCGGATAGCGCATCAGGTAGCGCTTCACGCGCATCATGTCCTGCGCCGGGATGCCGTCGGTGATGATGCACACCAGCCGCAGGCCGGCGTCGGCCGCTTCCATCAGCGCATCGCCCGCATACGGCGGAGGAACGAAGGCGAGGCTGGCCTCGGCGCCGGTGGCCTTGACGGCCTCCTTCACCGTGTCGAACACGGGGCGGCCCAGATGTTGCTGGCCGCCCTTCCCGGGCGTGACCCCGCCGACCACGCGTGTGCCGTAAGCGATCATCTCCTTCGCGTGAAACGTCGCCTTGTCGCCGGTGAATCCCTGCACGATCACGCGCGTGCTCTCGTCGATCAGAATGCTCATGACTGCGCCTCTCCTGTGGTCCGGCTCAACCGCGCGCGGCCGCGACGGCTTTATGGGCGGCCTCGGCCAGATCGTTGGCGCGCACGATCGGCAGGCCGCTCGCGCCGATGATCCGGTTGCCCTCCTCCGCGTTGGTGCCCGCCAGCCGGACGATCAGCGGCACCTTCAGGCCCGCGGCCGCCTGCACCACGCCCTGGGCGACCCAGTCGCAGCGATTGATGCCGGCGAAGATATTGACCAGGATCGCCTTGACGTTGCGGTCCGACAGCACGAGGCGAAAGGCCTCGGCCACGCGCTCGGGCGAGGCCCCTCCTCCGACGTCCAGGAAATTGGCGGGCTCGCCGCCGGCGTGCTTGATCATGTCCATCGTCGCCATCGCGAGCCCGGCCCCGTTGATGATGCAGCCGATGTCGCCGTTCAGGCCCACGTAGTTCAGGCCATGCTGGCTGGCTTGCGCCTCGCGCGGGTCTTCCTGCGAGGGGTCGCGCATCTCGGCCACCGCGGGGCGGCGAAACAGCGCGTTGTCGTCGAACGACATCTTCGCGTCCAGCGCCAGCAGCCGGTTGTCCTTGGTCACGACCAGCGGGTTGATCTCTACCATGGTCGCATCCAGGTCGCGGAAAGCTCGATAGCAACCGAGTACCGTGCTGACAGCGCGGCTGACCTGCTTGATGTTCAACCCCAGCCCGAAGGCGATCTCACGGGCCTGGAACGGCTGCAGGCCGACGGCCGGCTCGACCTGGATCTGCAGGATCGAGTCCGGATTGCGGCGGGCAACGTCCTCGATCTCCATGCCGCCTTCGCTCGACGCAAACACGCGTATCCGCTGCAGCTTGCGATCCAGCACCAGGCCGAGGTAGAGCTCGCGCTCGAACGGTTCGGCCACCTCGATGTACACGCGCTGGCACACTTTTCCCTCCGGGCCGGTCTGATGGGTCACCAGGCGCTTGCCCAGCATTTCCTTGGCCGCCTCGGAGACCTCGTGGTAGGTCCGGCACAGCTTGACGCCGCCGGCCTTGCCGCGGCCGCCGGCGTGCACCTGCGCCTTGACCGCCCAGTGCCAGCCGCCCAGCTCCGTTGCGACGAACGCCGCCTGGTCCGCGCTGTATGCGACGCTGCCGCGCGGCACGGGTACGCCGAACCCGGACAGCAGCTCTTTGGCCTGATACTCGTGAACATCCATCGGGCAACTCCTGCGCAGAATCGGTGAAGCGGTGCGCGCTAGGCCAGGCGGCCCAGCACCGTCTGATAGGCCTGCTCGCTGGCGTCGCCGCCCTGCGCGAGCAGCTGCTCCAGTCGGGCGCGGCGCGACCGGACGAATTCGGCATCCTTGATCGACGGTGCGTTGATGAAGACGTTCAACGCGGCGCTGCGCAGCGCGGCGTGGGCGGCCAGCGCGGCCACTCCCGCATCCGAGATCACGGCGCGATTGCCCTGGGGCGCAACGCGCCGCGCCAGGTCGATCACCTGGGCACAGGCCGCCGCGCAGTCCAGCGGCACGTCGGTGGCCTGCTTCAAAGCGTCCTGGATGGCCTGTCCGCGCGCGGCCTTGTCCTGATCGGTCGAGCGCGCCAGCTTGTAGGCCGCCATCAGCGCGTCGAACGCCTGCACATCGGCGTCGACCATCGCAGTCAGGCGCTGCCGCAGCGCCTCGGCCTGCGCCAGCGCCTCGCGCATGGCCGCTTCCACGCCTTCGTAGTCCTTCTTGCCGATCGTCAGATGGCACACCATGGCCACCAGTGCTGCGCCCATGGCTCCCATCACCGCGGCCACGCTGCCGCCGCCCGGCGTGGGCGCGGAACTGGCGAGTTCGTCCAGGAAACGGCGCACCGACTGGTCCAGGATCATCGGTCGGCTCCGCGCGCTCAGCTCTTGCCGACCATGGTCTTGGCGATCGCGTAGATCTCCTCGGCATCCAACACCAGGTCGTTGGCCTCGAACAGGCGCGCGATGCAGGCGCGGTGCAATGCGATCTTGAGCGCGCCGAATCCGATCGCGCCGAACGCGATCTTGCCGTGTTTGACGGCGCCTTTGTCCATCACGTCGATGCCTTCGATCCCTGCCGGAGGCGTCGCATTGGCGTCGATCAGCACTTCCAGCGTCGGGTTGTCCTTCCAGTCCTGCTCGGACAGCATCTGCACACCGGCCGCGCCGGTCGACAACACGATGTGCGCGTTGCGGATGCTGCGCGCCCGCGCCTCCCGGTCGGCGCCCTCCAGCGCGCCGACCTCGACGCCGAAGCGCGCCTTGATCGCTTGAGCGGCCGCCTGCGCGCGTGCCAGCGTGCGCGACGACACGCTGACCTGGGCGCCTTCGCGGCTCAGCAGGAAGGCGGCCCGCATTCCGACCGGACCGGTGCCGGCCAGTATCACCGCCCGCTTGCCGGCGAGCGGCACCGAATGCGCGAGCCAGGCGACCGCGGCCGCCGCAGTCGTGTTCGATCCGTTGCTGTCGAGCATGACGGACACGCGAAAACTGGCGAAGAATTTCTTGCGCACGGCCTGCAGCACCGCTTCGCCGGCCGCCATGTCGCCGCCGCCGATGAAAATGGCCGTGAACTTCTTGTCCTTCGGCGCCCGGGTGAAGATCGTGCCATCCACCAGCGCGCCGACGTTGCGCGGATCGACCGCGCCGTACGGCGTCACCTGGTCGGCGCCGCCGTCGTGCGCCACCACGTTGTCGAACACCGACGGCATCGGGTCGGTGTCGAACTGGTACAGGAGCTTTTTCATGGCTGCCTCACTCTCAACGGCCCCTGCCTTCACGCCACCAGGTTCTGCGGCTTGCCCGCAGCCCATGCGTCGATGTTGTCGATCAGTTGATCGGCCAGGAACTGCATGGCCCCATCGGAGGCCCAGGCCACGTGCGGCGTCAGGATGAAGTTGTGGCGCCGCACGTCCAGCAGCGCGTTGCCCTGGCGCGGCGGCTCCACCGTCAGCACGTCGAACCCGGCGCCGGCGATCAGCCCCTCGTCGAGCGCCTGGATCAGGGCCCGCTCGTCGACCAGTCCGCCCCGTGCCGTGTTGATCAGCAGCGTGTTGCGCTTCATGCGGCGAAACTGCTCGATGCCGATCAGGTTGCGGGTGCCCGCGGTCAGCGGGGCATGCAGCGAGATCACATCCGACGTCTCCAGCACCTGTTGCATCGGCGTGAACTGCACACCCAGTGCCTTGGGTGGCTCGTGATCGGCAAACAGCACCTTCATTCCGAAGCCGCGCGCGATGGCGGCGGTGCCCTGGCCGATCGCGCCCTCCCCGATGATGCCGATGGTCGCTCCGAACAGGTCCCCGATCGGGTGGGTCAGGAAGCAGAACTGCTCGGAACGCTGCCACGCGCCCTGCTCGACGTCGTGCCGGTAGGCCAGCAGGTTGCGCCGCAGCGCCAGCACCATCGCGAACACGTGCTCGGGAACCGTGTGCACCGCGTAGTCGCGGATGTTGGCCAGAGCGATGCCGCGCCGGCGGCAGGCATCGACTTCGATGCAGTCGTACCCGGTTGCCGCCATCGCGATCAGCTTCAACTTCGGAAGTTGCGCCAGCGTCGCGTCGCGCAATACGACCTTGTTGATGATCGCAACCGTCGCGTCGCGCAGCCGCTCGATCACCTGCTCGGGCGCGGTCTTGTCGTATTCGGTATAGGTCGTCGCGCAGCCGGGCCGCCGCACGTTCGCCTTGACCGACTGGCGCTCCAGGAACACGACGTGCTGACTCATACCTCCTCGCCAAACGCACAGGGCAGCCCGAACAAATCGCGCGGCCGGCTCATGTGCGCGCGCCCTCGGTCGATCCGGTCGAGTGCGAGGCGTAGATCACTTCGCTGCGTGCCACTTTCTTTTTGGCGATCAGGTCGTTGGCGCGCCAGTACTGCTGGGCCGCGCCCACGCCGCTGCCCGGCTCGATCCGGATTCCCACGTCGAGCATCGCCATTTCGGCGCCGCCCAGCGCGCCCAGCAGCATCAGCTCGTTCAGGTCTCCCAGGTGTCCGATGCGGAACACTTTGCCCGCGACCTTGCTCAGTCCCGCCCCCAGCGCCAGGTTATAGCGGCGGAAAGCGACGTCGATCACGTGCGCGGCGTTGATGCCCTCCGGAACCACGACGGCCGAGACCGTGTCGGAATACCACTTGGGCTCCTTGGCGCACAGCTTCAGCTTCCAGCCCTCGCGCACCGCGGCGCGCACGCCGTTGGCGAGGTAAGCGTGCCGGGCGAAAACGTTCTCCAGCCCCTCTTCTTCCAGCAGCATCTGCAGCGACTCCTTCAGCCCGTACAGCATCGGCAGCGCCGGCGTGTACGGGAAGTAGCCGGTCTCGTTCGCCTTGATCATGTCGCCATAGTCGAAGTAGCAGCGCGGCTGCCGGGCCGATTGGCGCGCCACCAGCGCCCGCGGCCCGACGCAGCTCACGCCCAGGCCGGCCGGAAGCATCAGGCCTTTCTGGGAGCCCGTTATGCACACGTCCACGCCCCACTCGTCCATCCGGAAATCGATGCTGGCCAGGGAGCTCACCGCGTCGACGAACAGCAGCGCGGGGTGCCTGGCCGCGTCCATCGCGCGCCGCACGGCGGCGATGTCGCTGGTGACGCCGGTGGCGGTCTCGTTGTGGCAGGCGAGCACCGCTTTGATCTTGCGCGCCTTGTCCGCTTCCAGCACCGCCTGGTAGCGCTCTACCGGCACGCCGGTGCCCCACTCGCAATCGATCGCCTCGACCTCGAATCCGAGGCGCTGGCACATGTCGATCCACAGGTGGCTGAACTGCCCGAAGCGGGAAGCCAGCACCTTGTCGCCGGGGCTCAGGCAGTTGGTCAGCGCCGCCTCCCAGCAGCCGGTGCCGGACGAGGGAAAGATGATCGGAGTGCCGGTGGTCGTCTTGAACACCTTCTTCAACGCATGCAGGATGCCGTGCGTCAGCTCGGGAAACCTGGAGGAACGGTGGTCCTCCATCGCGACCACCATCGCCCGCTGAACCCGGTCGGGAACGTTGGTGGGACCCGGGACAAAAAGAAAATTTCGGCCAGCCATCCATGCCTCCTTGATGATGGATTCGTTCAGGTTGCGGTCATCCATATACCGGCAGTCTGGAGCACATCCGTTGCACCTCCGCGGCCACGCGCGTCAGGACGCTGGGATCCTGCGGTGCCTCCAGCACATCGGCGATCAGGTGCGCCACCCGGGTCGCCTCCTGCACTTCGAAGCCGCGCGTGGTCATGGCCGGGGCCCCGATCCGGATTCCGGAGGTCACGAACGGCTTTTCCGGATCGTTCGGAATCGCGTTCTTGTTGACCGTGATGTGCGCCCGCCCCAGCGCGGCCTCGGCATCCTTGCCGGTGATCCGCTTGGCGCGCAGATCGAGCAGGAAAAGATGGCTCTGGGTGCCTCCTGAAACGACCCGCAGGCCGCGCTCGGTCAACGCGGCCGCCATCGCGCGCGCGTTGGCCTTGACGCGCTGCTGATAGACCTTGAACTCGGGGCTCAGAGCTTCCTTCAATGCCACCGCCTTGGCCGCGATCACGTGCATCAGCGGCCCGCCCTGGATGCCGGGAAAGATCATCGAGGCGAGCGGCTTTTCGAATTCGGCGCCCGACAGGATGATTCCTCCGCGCGGTCCGCGCAGCGTCTTGTGCGTGGTCGAGGTGACAAAGTGCGCGATGCCGACCGGAGACGGATATTCGCCCGCAGCGATCAGCCCTGCGTAATGTGCCATGTCGACGAACAGGTACGCGCCGATGCGGTCGGCGATCGCCCGGAAGCGGCGCCAGTCGATCTCGAGCGAATAGGCCGAGGCGCCCGCTACGATCATTTTAGGGCGGTGCTCCTGCGCCAGACGCTCGACCTGGTCGTAGTCGATCTGCTCGGTGTCGGGGTGCAGGCCGTAGGTGGTCGCGCGGTACATTTTCCCGCTGAAATTGACGGCCGCGCCGTGCGTCAGGTGGCCGCCGTGCGCCAGCGACATGCCCAAAATCGGGTCGCCCGGAGACAGCATCGCCATGTAGACGGCCGCGTTGGCCTGCGAGCCCGAATGCGGCTGCACGTTGGCGTACTCGGCCTTGAACAGCTCCTTGGCCCGGTCGATGGCGAGCTGCTCGGCCACGTCGACGTACTCGCAGCCTCCGTAATAACGTTTGCCCGGGTAGCCTTCGGCGTACTTGTTGGTCAGCACGGAGCCTTGTGCCTGCAGCACCGCCGGGCTCGCGTAGTTCTCCGAGGCGATCAGCTCGATGTGGTCCTCTTGCCGTTGCAGCTCCTGCTGCACTGCGGTCCACAGTTGTGGATCGGTCTGCGCAATCAGGCGTTTCGGATCGAACACATCTCCTCCTCGGGCCGGCCGGACCCTGCGCTTTCATCGGGGAGCCGCTATTGTGAGCGCGCAGCTTAGAAGCAGACTAAATGTGCGAATAGTCAGAGTTTTTTGAGATTCCCATCAGGCTACCTTATCGATTCGTCTTTCCAAATAAGAAAGGCGAAACATATTTGGCCAGCGGCCGTCTGGCCGCAGAATCACGCGATTCACGGCAATGGTCCCGCAATGAGCCCATCGAGCGACCGCGATTTGCTGTTCTCGCTGTTCCGCGCGGCGGTTGAAGCAGCCGACCCGATGCGGATCGTGCCGCCGCACCTGCCGGCACGGCCGCGCGGACGCGCGCTGGTGATCGGGGCCGGCAAGGCGTCGGCCCAGATGGCGCGGGCGGTCGAACTGAACTGGTCGGGCCCCTTGGAGGGATTGGTCGTGACGCGCTACGGTTACAAAGTCCCGACCGACCGAATCGAGATCGTCGAAGCGGCGCATCCCGTTCCCGACCGGGCCGGGCTGGACGCCGCCGCCAGGATCCTGCAACTGGTGCGCGGTCTGAGCGCGGACGACCTGGTTCTGTGCCTGATTTCGGGTGGCGGCTCGTCTTTGCTGCCGCTGCCGGCCAACGGTCTGACGCTGGCCGACAAGCAGCTGGTGAACCGGACCCTGCTGCGCTCGGGCGCGACGATCTCCGAGATCAATTGCGTCCGCAAGCACCTGTCGGCAATCAAGGGCGGGCGGCTCGCCGCGGCGTGCGCGCCGGCGCGCGTGGTCACGCTGCTGATCTCCGATGTGCCGGGCGATGATCCGTCGGTGATCGCCTCCGGTCCGACCGTGCCGGATCCGACCACCAGCGCCGATGCGCTGGCGATCCTTCAAAAGTACGCGATCAGCGAGCCAGCTGCGGCGCTGGATCATCTGCGGCGCGGTCACGACGAAACACCCAAGCCGGGCGATCCGCGTCTGGCCGCAGCCGAAGCCATTCTGGTCGGAGCCCCGCAGGCTTCGCTCGAGGCGGCCGCGGCTGTGGCACGGGCCGCGGGCGTGACGCCGCTGATCCTGAGCGATGCCATCGAAGGCGAGGCGCGCGATGTGGCGCTGGTGCATGCCGCCATTGCGCGCCAGATCGCCACCCACGGACAGCCGGCGCGCGCGCCGTGCGTGCTGCTGTCCGGGGGCGAAACGACGGTCACCGTGCGCGGCCAGGGGCGTGGCGGGCGCAACGCCGAATTCCTGCTGGCCCTGACGATCGCGCTGGACGGGCACCCCAAGGTGCACTCCATCGCGTGCGATACCGACGGAGTCGATGGCACCGAGGACAACGCCGGCGCGATCGCCGGTCCCGATTCGCTCGCCCGCGCGGCGGCGCTGGGACTGCGCGCCAAGGACTTCCTGGCCGACAACGACGGCTACACGTTCTTCGAACGCCTCGGCGATCTGGTGGTCACCGGGCCCACTCTGACCAACGTCAACGATTTCCGAGCGATCGTGGTGCGCTAGCTAGGCCTCAGCCTGTATCGAGCCCTCACCCCTGATGGGCTCTTAGAACAGGCCGACGACTTTGCCCTTGTCGTCGATGTCGATGGCGTGAGCCGACGGTACCTTCGGCAGGCCCGGCATGGTCATGATGTCGCCGCAGATCATCACGACGAACTCGGCTCCGGCTGCCAGCCGCACCTCGCGGATGTCGACCACGTGCCCGGTGGGCGCCCCGCGCACCGCCGGGTCGGTCGTGAACGAGTACTGCGTCTTGGCGACGCACACGGGGTAGTGGCTGAAGCCGGCCTGCTGCAGCCGCTCGATCTCGGCCTTGACCTTGCTGTCGGCCGCGATGTCCGATGCGCCATAGACGCGTGTGGCGATCGCGCGCATCTTGTCCCATAGCGATGCGCGCTCGTCGTATACGAATTTCATCTGGCTGGGCTGCTCGCTGAGGCGGACCACTTCATGGGCCAGCTCCTCGGCGCCGAGGCCGCCCTGCGCCCAGTGGCGCGCGATGACCGCGCGGCACCCTTTCTTGGCCACCCGCTCCGTGACCAGCGCGAGCTCGGCCTCGGTGTCGTGGCTGCGGTGATTGATCGCGACCACGCATGGCAGGCCGTAGACGTTCCGCACGTTGTCGATGTGCCGCTCCACGTTGGCAAGGCCCCGCTCCAGCGCCGGCAGATTCTCCTTCGACACCGCTGCCACCTCGACGCCGCCGTGAAACTTCAAGGCCCGCAGCGTGGCCACCAGCACCACGGCCGACGGACGCAGGCCGGACTTGCGGCACTTGATGTCGATGAACTTCTCGGCTCCCAGATCGGCGCCGAAGCCGGCTTCGGTGACGACGTAGTCGGTCAGCTTCAGCGCGCTGGCGGTCGCCAGCACCGAATTGCAGCCATGCGCGATGTTGGCGAACGGACCCCCATGGATCAGCGCGGGGTTGTTCTCGAGCGTCTGCACCAGGTTCGGCGCCAAGGCGTCTTTCAGCAGCACCGCCATCGCCCCGGCCGCATGCAGATCGCGCGCCATGATCGGAGTGCGTTCCGCCGTGTACGCCACCACGATCCGCCCGAGGCGCTCCTTCAGGTCGCGCAGGCTGGTGGCCAGGCAGAAGATGGCCATCACCTCCGAGGCGACCACGATGTCGAAGCCGTCCTGGCGCGGAAAGCCGTTGGCCGGCCCCCCCAGACCGACCGTGATGTCGCGCAGCGCGCGGTCGTTCATGTCGACCACGCGCCGCCACGCGACCCGGCGCACGTCGATGCCGAGGCTGTTGCCGTGGTGAACGTGGTTGTCGATCAGGGCCGACAGCAGGTTGTTGGCGGCCGCGATCGCGGCAAAATCGCCCGTGAAGTGCAGGTTGATGTCTTCCATCGGCACGACCTGGGCATAGCCGCCGCCGGCTGCGCCGCCCTTCATCCCGAACACGGGCCCCATGGAGGGCTCGCGCAGGCAGATCATCGCCTTCTTGCCGATCCGGTTCAGCGCGTCTCCCAGCCCGACCGTCGTGGTCGTCTTGCCCTCGCCCGCGGGCGTCGGCGACATCGCGGTCACCAGCACGAGCTTGCCGTCGGGGCGGGCCTGGATCGACTCGAGGTAATCGAGCGAAAGCTTGGCCTTGTAGTGCCCGTACGGCTGCAGGTGCTCGGCACCGATGCCCAGTTTTTCCTGCGCCACCTCGGCAATGCGCTTCAGTTTGGCCTGTTGCGCAATTTCGATATCGCTCAGCATTCGTTTGACTCCCCCCACTCCAGGTCAGCGTTGCAGATTCTCGATTCTTTGAACCGCATTATCCGGGTTCCGCTTCGCGCGGGAAACACCTAGCTCGTCGCCGCCTCGGGCAGCGGCGGTTTGAAAAGCCTCAGAAAGTTCTCGCGCGTCGCCGCCGCGATCGTCGGCAGCGGCTGCGAGGTCAGCTCGGCCAGCTTCTGCGCAACCGCCACCACGCGCGCCGGCTCGTTGACCTTCCCACGATAAGGCACCGGCGACAGGTAAGGTGCGTCGGTTTCGATCAGCAGGCGGTCCAGCGGAACCTGCGCGACCGTCTGCTGAAGCGATACCGCATTACGAAACGTCACGATTCCGGAATATGAGATGTAGAAGCCCAGCTCGAGCGCTGCCAGCGCGAACTGCAGCGATTCGGTAAAGCAGTGCATCACGCCGCCCACCTGCGCCGCGTTTTCCTGCTTCAGGATCGTGAGGGTATCGTCAGGCGCATACCGGCTATGCACGACCAGAGGCTTGCCCGCTTCGCGCGCAGCACGGATGTGCACCCGGAAGCGGTCGCGCTGCCAGTCAAGCGGTTCTTTAAGCCGGTAGTAGTCGAGGCCGGTCTCGCCGATCGCGAGCACCCTCGGATGGGCGGCTCGTCCCGCGAGCTGCGCAACGGTCGGTTCTTCGGACTCGGTGGTGTCCGGATGCACGCCGACCGTGGCGAAGATGTCGGGCTCCGATTCGGCCAGTTCCAGCACCGAGGCGAACTCCTCCATCCGCACGCACACATTCAGCGCCGCGCTGACGCCAGCACGCCGCATCCGATCGAGCACCCCGGCGCGGTCGGCAACCAGCTCCGGAAACGACAGGTGACAGTGGGAGTCGACGTACATGCCGGTTTGAGTCTTCGTGAAGCAAGGGTTCCTTCTGAACCCTTTTCATGGGCTGGGGGAGCGCGGCGGGGCCGCCCAGCTCCTCGCAGCCGATGCTCCAGCTTTTCGGTCAAGGGCTAGCGCGTCGTCGAAGCTGCTACGCCCGCACCGCGAACACGCACTATAAGGTATGAGTCGGGCGGGCCGAACGCAGGGCGGCGCCCAGCGCGTCCTCGATCCGCTTGCGAGCGCTGAAACCGGAGTCATCGGCGGGGAACTGCACGCCGATGCCCGGCGTCTTGGAGGCACCAGCTCCGGATGGGCTGATCCAGACGACCTTGCCGGCCACCGGAATCTTGGTCGGATCGTCGAGCAGCGTCAAAATGAGATAGACGTCGTCGCCAAGCTGATACGGGCGATTGGTCGGCACGAAAATGCCGCCGTTCTTGATGAATGGCATGAACGCCGCGTACAACGCGGCCTTCTCCTTGATCGACAGCGACAGAACCGCGGGCCGGCCGGCGCCCGCACCGGCGGCACCGACCTGCGTGGCGAAGTTCGCGCTCATGATCCGGATCTCGATTCCAACTCAGTCCCCGGGATGGGTTCCAGGGTCGTTGATCGAACGAATGTAGGACAACAGCATACCCTCGATCGCCAGCTTGGCGTTCAGCGGATGGTCCGCAAACGAGCGCGCATTGCGCAATTCGGCCATCCATGAGCAGGCCTCGGCGACCTGCCATTTGGCCCCGAGTTGCCGCAATGCCGCGACGTCCTGTGGATGATAGCGAACGACCCCGGCCAGGCTAAACGCCAAAAAGTCCCATCCCCAGCGTTGAAACAAAGCGACCGAACCGCCCACGGGCACCTCCCTTGGCACCGCAGCGACGAGCTCGGCGGCTGTGAGTAGGGCGCCCTTGCGCAGCAGCGCCAGCAGCCGGCCGTGCAGCTCGGGGGACAGGCCGTTGCGCTCGCTCTGCGCGGCCAGCAGCGGCGCGCCGCCCGCCTCGATCAGCCGCTGCTGCGGCTGCTCGATGCCCTGCTGTTGGAGCCAGTCGGTCGCCTCGGCCCGCGCCGGCAGAGCGACCCGCAGCAGCGCGCACCGCGAGCGCAAGGTGGGCAGCGTCTCGTCGACCCGGTGGCTCACCAGCAGGAACACGGTCCGCGGCGGCGGCTCCTCGAGAACCTTCAGCAGCGCGTTCGAAGCGGGCGTGTTCAAGGATTCGGCCGGCTCGATCACGATCACGCGCGGTCCTCCGCGGTGCGTCGTCAGCGTGGTCCATTCAGCCAGTTCGCGAATCTGCTCGATCCGGATCTCGCGGCTGGCTCGCGTCCTGGAATCGGCCACCGCAACGGCCCCCTCGCCGTCGAGGCCCTGGCTCGCGCGCGGATCGGGCTCGCCCAGCGCCTGCGGGCGTACCACGCGCAGGTCCGGATGATTGCCGGCGGCGACCAGAGCGCATCCCGCGCAGCGCCCGCAGGCGCCGCCCCTGGCCGCCGAAGCTTCGGCGAAGGCGGCGGCCGTGCGCTGCTCGCACAGCAGGGTTTCGGCCATATCCAGCGCCAGATCGAGCTTGCCGATGCCGGCCGCCCCATGCAGCAGCACGGCATGAACCTGGCGCGCCAGCAGCTGCCCGAGCGACTGGCGTGCGGCCCCCTGCCAGGGAAGCGCTTTCAGGCGCGCCACGGTTTCACGCGTTCGAGGATGCGCTCGAGGATTTCGGTGCCGCTGCTGGCTCCGTCGACGATCAGGAACCGGGCCGGCTCGGCCCGGGCGCGCGCCAGATAAGCCTCGCGCACCCGCTCGAAGAAGGAGACATCCTCCGCCTCGAAACGGTCCGGTGCGCGCGCCTGCGCTCGCCGGATCGCCGCCTGCGGCGGGTCCAGGTCGACCACGACCGTCAGATCGGGCTGCAGCGTCGGGTGGACCCAGGCTTCCAGGCTGGCGATCCATTCCGCCGGGATCCCGCGTCCGCCCGACTGGTACGCGTAGGTTGCATCGGTAAAGCGGTCGCACAGCACCCAGTGCCCGGTGCCGAGCGCCGGGACGATGACCTCGTCGATGTGCTCGATGCGGGCCGCGAACATCATCAGCGTCTCGGTCAGCGGCGACATCGCCTGGCGCAGCAGAATGCCTCGCAGGGCCTCTCCCAGCGCCGTACCGCCCGGCTCGCGCGTCTCCAGCACATCGATACCGTCGGCGCGCAGCGCCGCGGCCGTGGCGGTGAGCTGCGTGCTCTTGCCGCTGCCGTCGATGCCCTCGAAGGTGATGAAACGCCCTCGCATCGGGCTCAATTGCCGGGTGAGTGGGCCGCCTTCGCGGAAGCGTCGGCGGCCTTGGCCGCCTTCGCCGGGGCGAAGGACGAAGCAGCAGCGGCCTTGGCCGCCGCAGGCGCGGCCGACGCCGCGGCGGAGGCGGCCCGCACGAAGCGGTCAACCGCGCGCTGGTGCTCGGTGAAATTCGTCGAGAACTGCGAGGTGCCATCGCCGCGCGCCACGAAATACAGGTCGTGCGTGGCCTCGGGGTTCAGGGCCGCGTCGATCGCGGCCAGGCCCGGCAGCGCGATTGGCGTGGGCGGCAACCCCGCTCTGAGGTAGGTGTTGTAGGGCGTGTCGGCCTCCAGGTCCTTGCGGTGCAGCCGTCCTTCGAAGCGGTCGCCCAGGCCGTAGATCACCGATGGATCCGTTTGCAGCGGCATTCGCAGGTGCTGCCGATTGACGAAGACGGCGGCCACGCGGCGTCGTTCGTCGGCTCTGCCGGTCTCCTTCTCGATCAGAGAGGCCATGATCAGCGCCTCGTACGCATTCTGGTACGGCAGCCCGGGCGCGCGCGCGTACCAGGCGCGGGCGAGACGCTCGGCCTGCGTCTGGTAGGCGCGCCGATACAGGTCCAGGTCGCCGGAGCCCGGGTCGAACACGTAGGTGTCCGGCGCAAACAGGCCTTCGGGGTCCTTCTCGGCCGCGCCGATCGCCTGCAGCAGCTGCGGGTCGCTCAACTGGGACGTCTCATGGCGCAGCTCGGGGGTCGCGTCGAGCTGCGCCCGCAGCTCCCGAAACGTGGTCCCCTCCAGCACCGTGAGCTGTTCGCGCAGCACTTCGCCGCGCTTGATCATCGCAATCACGTCCCGCATCGACATGCCGTTTTCGATTTCGTATCGCCCCGCACGCAGGGACCGCGTGGCGCCGCTGGCGCGCGCGGCCGCGACGAACTCGAGCTCGTTCAGGTCGACCCCCGCGGCGCGAATCGCATGCGCGATGGTGCGTGCCGAGGCGCCGTTGGCAATTCGGACCTCGACCCGATCGGAGCTCATCGTCAGCGGAAGTTCGAAGCTGCGCCAGAAAACCATGACCCCCGCGCCCGCCGCAGTGACCAGCAGGCACGCCAGGCCAAGCCAGCGCAGCGCGCGCGCCAAACCCCCGAGTCGCATCGAACAATCCGTTCGGCCAATTGGCGGATTTTACGGGGTTCATATAATGACGAATGCGGCGTCGAGTCCAAGGCGCCGAATCCAGGGTGGGAACCCAATGCCTGAAGATCCACGCTCCTCCGTCCAGGCCGGCTCCTGGTCGGCTCCGCTCGAGCAGCTGCGCCTGGCACTGCAGCAGCCGGTCATGGCTGCGCTGACCGACCTGGGGGCCGTGGCGGCCAGCGGCGCCGATGCCGCGCAATTTCTGAACAGCCAGCTGACCGTCGACGTGACCGCGATCGACGCCCAGCGCTGGCAGCTGGGCGCGTACTGCTCCGTCAAAGGGCGCGTGATGGCGCTGTTCGAGATGGTGCGCAGCGAGGATGGATTCCTGCTGCTGTTGCCGGCCGAGCGGGCCGGGCCGCTGCGCTCGGCGCTCGCGCGCTACGTGCTGCGCTCGAAAGTGCGCCTGCAGGATGCCGCTGGCCAGTGGGCGGTCTTCGGGCTGACCGGTGCGGGTATCGAGGCGGCGCTGCAAGCGGCCGGATTGCAATGTCCCGAAGCGCCCTGGACCTGCCGGGTGCTGGAAGGCGGTGCACGGTTGGCGCGCGTTCCTGCCTCGCCGCGCAGCGGGTCCCGCCTGATGCTGCTGGTGCCGGCGGGGGCGGCGCCGTCGTGGCGCCAGAAACTGGCGGCCATCGCGCAGGTCGACCCGAGCGTCTGGTGGTGGTCCAAGATCGATGCCGGGCTGCCGGACGTGTTCAGCGCCACGCAGGAGCGCTTCGTGCCGCAGATGTTGAACCTCGACGTGCTGGGCGGCGTGCATTTCAGCAAAGGGTGCTACCCGGGCCAGGAGGTCGTGGCCCGCAGCCAGTACCTGGGCAAGCTGCGTCGGCGGATGGCGCGCGGACATGCCGAGAAGGCGTCGGCCGCCGATGACCTGTTCGGCGCGGACAGCGCCGGCGGACCGGTCGGGACGGTCGTGATGGCTGCCTCGTCGCCGGACGGCGGCGTCGATCTGTTGCTGGAGTGCCCGAGCGAGCTTGCCCGGGGAGCGTCGCTGCGGATCGGCGAGGCGCGATCGGCCCCGGTGAGCCTGGGCGAAGTGCCTTACCCGATGATCAATCCGACCGCCTGACCGTTAAGGTTGCCGCCACAATGCCTGCGCGCCGACATTTGAGAGCATCCATCGTCCGCCCGAACGGACCCACGGCCGCCACGCGATGTGCCTGATCCTGATCGCCTGGCAGACGCATTCCGAGTTTCCGCTGATCGTGGCGGCCAACCGGGATGAGTTCTACGCGCGTCGTACCCGACCGGCGTCCTGGTGGGGGCAGGCCGTATCGCTGCTGGCCGGGCGCGACGAAGAAGCGGGCGGCACCTGGCTGGGCATCAACCGGCGCGGGCGCTTTGCGGTCGTGACCAACGTGCGCGCCCCCAACGAGCGCAATCCGCACGCCACCTCGCGCGGGTTGCTCGTGCTGTCGGCGCTCCAGACGTCCCAGTCGATGCGCGAGTGGTTCGACGAATGCGTCTCCAGGGCCCATTCGTTCAATGGCTTCAACCTGGTGGTGGCCGAACCGGTCCCGGTTGCTTCGCGCGGACCGGGCTCGGACATGGTTTACCTGAGCAACCGCCTGGACGACGGTCCGCGCCGGCTGCAGCCGGGAATCTACGGGCTGTCGAACGCGTTTCTCGATACTCCGTGGCCGAAGGTCACGCGCGCCGTGACCGCTTTTTCGTGCCAGATCGCGCAGCGCGTCAGCACTGAAAACCTGTTGCGGTTGATGGCGGACCGGGAGGTTGCGGGCGAGTTGGAGCTGCCTTCCACCGGGGTACCGCGCGACTGGGAGCGCGCCTTGTCGGCGATTCAGATCCGCGCCAATGGCTACGGCACCCGTGCCACGACGATCCTGACCGTGCGGCGCGACGGGCTGGTCGGGTTTGTCGAACGCAGCTTCGACGCGACCGACCCGGATGTCTATTCCGACCGCCGCTACGAGTTCATGATCGACGGCGCCACGCCCAGTCCGGCCGGATTCGGCGATCGCGGTAAGGGTCAGCAGCAGTCGTAGCGCGCCGTCAGATTGCGGCCCGCATCGCGATGTGGGCGATGCCGGCATCGTCGAATTGCGAACCGAACGCGACGAAGCCGAAGCGCCGATAAAACGGCTGAGCCGCCACCTGCGCGAACAGTTCCACTTCGCGGTGCCCGCGCTGACGTGCGGCCTGCATCAGCGCCAGCAGCAGCGCGCTGCCGACCCCTGTTCCGCGGGCCTGCTGCACCACGGCCATCCGCCCGATGCGTCCGTCCGGCAGCAGGCGCCCCGTCCCCAGCGCCTCACCCGCGGCTTGCGACGCCAGCGCGTGCGCGCTGACCGGATCCATCTCGTCGAACTCGAGCTCGGCCGGCACGCCCTGCTCCTCGACGAATACCTCGATGCGGATCTTGCGCGCCCGCTCTCCGAGCTCGTTCCAGGACCCCAGTACGACCTGGACACTCGCCTCTGCTTTTGCCTTCATAGGGGCAACCTGCCCTAGTGAGCGCCTTTTTTCGCATCGCCGGCCACCGCGATCGTCATCTTCGACAGATCCAGGTACTTGCGCGCGACCGACAGCAGCTGATCGGCGCTGACCGCGTCGAGGCGCGCTTCGAACTGACGGCTGAATTCGTAGGTCCGCTCCAGATCGAGGTTGCCGGTCCAGCCGGCCGCCAGCGCGCCGTCGTCGGAGCGCCCGAGCACGTGTTCCTCGCGGTAGCCCTGCTTGGCCTGCCGCATCTCCTCTTCCGTGAAGCCGTCGCGAAGGGCGCGCTCCAGTTCTTCCCGGACCTCCTGCTCGACCCGGTTCACGTTCTGGGGCGCCGAGATCGCGAAAACCCCCCACGAGCCTGCGCGGTCGCGCCCGTTGATCCGCAATCCGGCCGCGATTCCGTAGGACAGGCCATCCTTCTGGCGAATCCGATCAACCAGGCGGTTATGCAAGCCCGAGCCGCCTCCGATAATGCGCGTGGCCAGCGCCAGCGCGGGCGCGTCGGGGTCGTCGTCGCGCATGTCCACGCTGACCCGTGTGCCGTAGAACGCGTTTTCCTTGTCGGGCGTGTCGATGAAGATCCGGGTGGCCGGCACCGTCGCGACGTCGTTCAGCAGCAGCTGGTAGGGGGCCTTCGACTTCCACGAGCCGAACCGCTCCACCAGCAGCGGCTCGATCGCGTCCGGGTCGAAGTCGCCCACCAGCGCGATCTCGCCGCGCGCCGTTCCCCAGAAGCGATCGAAGAAGCTGCGCACGTCGGCCAGCGAGACGTTTTTCACCGCTTCGATCCGCTCGGGCAGCGGAATGTAGCGGCGCGGATCGCCCACCGGATAGATGTTGAAATGCGACTGAATCGCGTCGCGCGCGCGCTCGGCCGGATCGTCCAGGCGGCCTTGCAGCCCGGTCAGCATCTCGCGCTTGAGCTGGTCGAATTCGGCCTGCGGAAAGCTCGCCTCCTGGAGCACCGACTCGATCAGCTTCAGGGCGTCGGCGACGGTCGCCCGCGTGGCCTGGAAGTTCATCAGGTCGCCGGTCACTTTCAAGCGGGTGAGCTCGTCGTCGATCTGCTGCCGGGTCAGGTTGGTCGTGCCCCGTCCCAGCATGTGCTGTGTCATTTCACGCACGATCGTCAGCCCATTGAGCGTCTGCAGGTCTCCGAACTGAAACGCCATGGCGACGTTGACGGTGCCGCCCTTGGTCTTCTTCGGCAACAGCGCGATCTTCAGATCCCCCGCGCGCACGATCTTCGTGCGGGCGTCGATGTTCTGCGGACTCGGATCGAAGCGCTCTCCGGCCTCGGTGGCGGCGTGCGGAGCGAAGTCCTTCAGCATCTGGTCCACCGGCAGCGGCGGCGGGATCTCGGCGCGCTGCGGCGCGCTCTCCGGCAGGAAGATGCCGACGGTGCGGTTGTCGCGCTTCAGATACCGCTGCGCAGCCGCCACCACGTCGGCCGCCTCGACGCGCTCGGTGGCATCCCGGAACAGAAAAAACAGCCGCCAGTCTCCTTGCGCGATGTAGTCCGACAGTGTGACGCCGAAACCCTGGGGGTCGGCCAGGGCCCGCTCGGCGTCGGTCTGCTCGGAGCGGCGCATCCGGTCCATCTCGGCGCGGGTCGGGGCGTTCTGCGCCAGGGAGTGCTCGACCACGTCGATCAGCCGGTCGCGCGCCCGCTCGATCGAGTCGCCCGGCTTCACGATCGCGCCGAACACGATCACGCCGGGGTCGTGCAGGAACATCGGATCGGCGAACACCTGCGCTGCCAGGCCCGTCTCCACCAGCTCGTGGTGCAGCCGCCCGCTGGGCGTCTCGCCCAGGATATCGGCCAGTGCCGACAATGCGACCGTGTCGGCACTGCGGCCGGCCGGAATGTGGTAGCCGACCAGCACGATCTGGGTGTCGCCCTTGCGGCGAACCGTCACGGCGCGCTCGCCGTCCTGTGTGGGCTCGACCGTCCATTGCGGCGGCAGCTCGCGCTTGGGGCGCGCAATGCGGCCAAACGTGTCCGCGATCAGCCGCAGCGTGGGGTCAACCTCGAAATGGCCGGCAATGATCAGCACGGCGTTGTCCGGCTGATAGTAGATCCGGTAAAACGCCTTCAGGTTCTCGATGCGTACGTTCTCGATGTCGCTGCGGGCGCCGATCGTCTCTTTGCCGTAAGCGTGCCACTGGTACATCGCCGACAGCAGGCGTTTGAACAGCACATCGATCGGATCGTTCTCGCCTTTTTCGTACTCGTTGCGAACCACCGTCATCTCGGAGTCGAGATCCTTGCGGGCGATGAACGAATTGGTCATCGCGTCGGCTTCGCGCCGCAGCGCCCAGTCCAGGTTGTCGTCGCTCGCCTGGAAGGTCGAGAAGTAATTGGTCCGGTCATAGCTGGTCGATCCGTTGTTGCGGAAGCCGCGAGCGGAGAACTCGCGGTCCGGATCCGGAAAGTGCGTCGAGCCCTTGAACATCAGGTGCTCGAGCAGGTGGGCCATTCCGGTCTCGCCGTAGTTTTCCATCCTGGATCCGACCAGGTACGTGACGTTCACGGTCACGGTCGGCTTGGACAGGTCCGGGTACAGCAGAACGCGCAGTCCGTTGCTCAGCTGGTACTCGGTGATACCCTCCACCGACGCGCCCTGGCTGACGCCGGCCGGCAACTCCGCCCAGGCCGGATCGACCAGCTTCAGACCGAACAAGGCCAGTACGGCCCACCGCTTGATGGCGCGCTTCATTGGCTTCAGGCGAGGGCGGTCCGTTGCAGCAGGCACGGCCGCCGAACTGTGGTTGGAAAGCGTGATTGTGCCGGATCCGCCGCGACGATCCGTCACGGACGACCGGCTAGAATGCGCCCCGTGCGAGCGTCGGTTCGGGCCTGCGAAGCGTCGAACCGCACGCCGCGCCGGCGCCTCGCTGCGCCAATTCCAGGTTTCCTGCGGAACATCGAACTTGAAGATACTGCTCGATCTGCTGCCAGTCGTGGTCTTCTTCACGGTGTTCCGGATTGCCAGGGCTTCCCCGCACGCGGCGCAGGCCTGGGCCACCGCCATCCTCGGGTCGATGCCCGCCGCCGGAGAGGCCGTCTCCGATATCGTGCCGGTGATCTTGGCGACCGCGTGCGCGATCGTCGCCACCGTGATCCAGGTCGGCTGGCTGCTGATACGGCGCGCCAAGGTGTCGGTATCGGTCTGGCTCAGCCTGGTGTTGATCATGGTATTCGGCGGCCTGACGGTCTGGCTGCACAACGAGTGGTTCATCAAATGGAAGCCGACGCTGCTCTATTGGGCCTTCGCGGCGGTGCTCGCCGGCGGACAATGGATCTGGAAGCGCAACCTGCTGGGCGTGCTGTTTTCCCGGGAGTTGCAGCTGCCGCAAGTCACCTGGGACCGTCTGCTGGTCGCCTGGGCGGCTTTCTTTCTGGTGCTGGGCGGGCTGAACCTGTTCGTGGCCTACCAGTTCAGCACCGCGGCCTGGGTCGACTTCAAAACGTTCGGCCTGCTGGGCCTGACGCTCGCGTATTCGGTCTCCACCGCCGTCTACGTCGCGCGGCATTTGAAGGAATCGAGCAATGGTTGACCCGATGATCGAGTCCATCCGCAACCTGCTGCGGCCGCTCGATCCGACCGAGCTTCAGATCGAGGACGAAAGCGACCAGCACGTGGGACACGCCGGCGCGCGCGACGGCGCCCGCCATTTTCGGTTGCGTCTGGTCAGCGCGCGTTTTCCGGGTCTGACCCGCCTTCAGCGGCACCGTCTCGTGTATGATTGTTTGGATAGCCTGATTCCGCGCGGTATTCATGCGCTGGCGATGACCTTGCTGAGCCCAGAGGAGGCGGCGGCAGCAGGGAATAACCCACCTCCATCCCGAGAGTAATTCTGATGCCCCGAATCATTTCTTTTGTCCTCGCGGCCCTGGCCGCCGGATCGGCGTTTGCGCAGAACGCCGCCACGCCGAACGCTCCCGCGCCAGCCGCCGCGGCACCGAACGCTGGCGCGCAGAAGGCCGTCGCCCAGAACGTGGCCATGGTCAACGACAAGCCGATCACCAAGGCGACAGTCGACCAGTTCGTCCAGCAGCTCGGCCAGCCCGATACGCCCGAGTTGCGCGACAAGATCAAGGAACAGCTGATCGAGCGCGAGGTGTTCCTGCAGGAGGCCGTCAAGCGCGGCATACCGGAGCGCGCGGACGTGAAATTCCAGCTCGACTTCGTGCGCAAGACCGCGATCATCCAGAACCTGTTTCGGGACGAGCAGAAGAAGCACCCCATCACGGACCAGCAGGTGCAGGCCGAGTATGACAAGCAGAAAGCGACCCAGGGCGACAAGGAATACCACGCGCGTCACATCCTGGTCGAGAAGGAAGATGAGGCCAAGGAGATCATCGAGCAGCTCAAAAAGGGAACCAAGTTCGAGGATCTGGCCAAGAAATCGAAGGACCCGGGTTCGGGCGGCCGCGGCGGCGATCTGGGTTGGGCTGCGCCGAGCGCATACGTCAAGACGTTCTCCGACGCGATGATCAAGCTCGACAAGGGTAAGTTCACCGAAGTGCCGGTGCAGACGCAGTTCGGCTACCACGTGATCCTGCTGGAAGATGTGCGCGAGACTCAGTTTCCGGCGCTCGACCAGGTCAAGAGTCAGATCAGCGAATCGATACAGAACCGCCAGGCGCAGGCTTTCGCCGAAGAGCTGAAGAAGAAGGCCAAGATCCAGTAGCGGGTCGACCGTTTCCAATGGCACCGGGGGCGCTCAGGCGCCCCTTGTCGTTTGGAACGCGTGCACGATCAGGTCAGCGGAAGCGAGCGGCGCCGCACCCCGGTCAGCGTGAAAATGGCGTTGGCCACCGCCGGCGCGATCGGAGGCGTTCCCGGCTCGCCCACTCCCGCCGGAGGACGGTCGCTCGCTACCAGGTGGGTTTCGACCGGAGGCGCCTGGTCCATCCGCAGCACCGGATACTGCGGAAAGTTGCGCTGTTCGACACGGCCTTCGCGGATCGTGATGCGCTCGCCAAGCGCCGCGCTCAGGCCGAAGATGACCGCGCCTTCGATCTGCTGCGCCACCAGCTGCGGATTGACCACGATGCCGCAGTCGATCGCGCACACCACGCGGTGAACGCGCGGGCGGCCGTCCTGCATCGAAACCTCGGCCACCTCGGCCACGATCGAGCCGAACGACTCGTGCAGCGCCAGACCGCGCGCGCGCCCCTGGGGCAGCGATCCGCCCCAATCGGCCTTGCGGGCCGCGAGCTCGAGCACGCGGCAATGACGCGGATGCCGTTGCAGCAGCGACAGCCGCAGCTGCAGCGGGTCGGCCGCGGTGGCGTGCGCCAGCTCGTCGATGAACGATTCGGTGAAGAAGGCGTTGTGCGAGTGACCGACCGAGCGCCAGTTGCCGATTGGCACCTTCGATGCGACGCGAACGTGGCTGCAGTGGCGCCGCTCGAACTCGTAAGCCTGGTCGAAATGGCCCTCGGCGGTGGTCGGGTCCGGCGGGTTCAGGCGCATGAACGGAAACGCGCGCTGCTGGAATTGCGGGCCAAGCGCATCCGATGCGGTCCGGCTGACCCAGGCGAATGCACGCCCGCCCGCGTCGATCCCCGCCCGAAATCGGGCCACGGCGGCGGGCCGGTAGAAGTCGCGCCCGAAGTCCTCTTCACGCGACCACAGCACCTGGATCGGGGCCGGCGCCAGCTGCAGCGCCAGCTCGATGGCCGGCACCAGATAGTCGCTTTCCAGGCGCCGGCCGAATCCGCCGCCGAGCTGCGTGACGGTCAGGTCGATGCGGTCCAGGCTGACGCCGCTGGTGCGGGCGGCGACGCGGCGCGCAACGCTGGAGGCCTGCGTGGGCGCCCACAGCTTCAGGCGCCGGTCGACGAACTGCGCGGTGCAATTCATCGGCTCCATCGTCGCATGCGCCAGCCACGGGGCCTCGTACTGTGCCTGCACGACCCGTGGCGCCGATTGCAGCGCCCCGAGCGCGTCGCCGCGCGCGAAAAACACCCAGCCGCCCGGTCGATCGAGGGCCTGACGCATCTGCTGAAACAGCCGGTCGCCGTCCGGCGGATCGTCATCGCCGAAGTCCCAGTCGGTGCGGACCGCCGCCAGCGCCTGCTGGGCCTGCCAGGTGCTGCGTGCAACGACCGCGATCCCCGGGGCGGCGCCGGCGCCACCCTGGTAACGGGTGACGCGGATCACGCCCGGCATCTTCTCGGCCTGGCCCGGATCGAACGAGCGCAGCTTGCCCCCGAAAATCGGGCAGGCCCGAATGGCCGCGTGCAGCATCCCGGGCTGGCGCACGTCGATTCCGTATTGGGCGAGCCCGCTGACCTTGTCGGCGCTGTCGATCCGCGGGGCCGCACTGCCGATCAGCCGGAAGTGCGCGGGCGGTTTCAGCTCGATCGCGGCCGGCGGCGCAAGGCGCGCCGCGGCGGCGGCCAGTTCTCCATAGCCGAGGGAGCGGCCGGCACCATCGCTGACCACCCCCTCGCGTGCCCGGCAGGCCGAAGCCGGCACGCCCCAGCGCCGCGCGGCCGCTTCGATCAGCATCTGGCGGGCCGCTGCGCCGGCCTGGCGCATCGGAATCCACGCATCCCGCACGCTGGAGCTGCCGCCGGTGACCTGCAGGCCCAGGTCACGGGCAACCTTGGAAACGAACCACTGCGCCAGGCGCGCCCCGAGCGCCTCGGCCCGATCGGGGTGGAACGCGAGCGACTGAGCCATGACGGCGACGTTGGCGTAGATCGGATCGTCGCTGGCGGCCACGACGCGCACCCGCGCCAGCGGCACCTCGAGCTCCTCGGCCACCAGCATCGCCAGGCCGGTGAAGACGCCCTGCCCCATCTCGCTGCGCGGAACGACGACGCCGACCGTACCGTCCGCTTCGATCCGGACCCAGCCGTTCAGCGCGACCGGTTGCGACGGCGATGCACGGCCGAGCCGGCCCGCGGGCGGCGCCACGGCCCAGCCGACCAGCAGCGCCCCGGCGGCACCGGCTGCAGACAGCAGAAATGCGCGTCGCCGCAAACCCGATCCTTGGCACCGGTCCCGACCTCGTACAATTTACGGGCTATGCGTGCCCGCGTCGACCGGCGCGGCAAACAAAACCATAACAGGAGACTCCGATGACTTTATCGTTTGTCCGCCGCGCTGCTGTCGGCCTCGCCGTAGGACTGTGCGCAACGAGCGGCTTCGCCGCCAACGTGCTGTCCCTGAAGGAGAAGGTCGAGTTGCCGGTTCCTCCCGAGAAGGTCTGGGACGTGATCAAGGACTTCAACGGGTGGCAGAGCTGGCATCCTGTGGTCGCCAGCACCGAGATCACCTCGGGCAAGGGCAATACGCGCGGGACCACGCGGGTGCTGACGACCAAGGACGGCGCCAAGATCACCGAAGTACTGGTGCGCTACCAGGCGAAGGTGTTCTCTTATACCTACCGGATCACCGACAGCCCGCTGCCCGTCACCGACTACGTCTCCACGCTCCAGGTGAAGGCTGCTCCGTCGGGCTCCGTCGTGTACTGGACCTCCCACTTCAAGGCCAAGGAAGGCACGCCCGATGCGGACGCGCTCAAGACGATGCGCGGCGTCTACCGGGCCGGTCTGGACAATCTGAAGGAGAAGCTGAAGTAGCCCCTACTCCAGCTCTTCGTACAGGGCCAGCGTCAGGAATTCGACGAACTGTTCGCTGGTCGACATGTCCTCGAAGATCCGCGCCGCCCGCTCGTAGTCGTCCAGCGGGCCGTCGATCTGTTTTCCGACCTTGGCGAGCTCTTCCGGAATCAGCGCGCGAACCAGCTCGACCGTGACCTTGCGGCCGTCCTGCAGCCGCCCTTTGGGCGAGCGGATCCACTGCCACACCTGCGAGCGCGAAATCTCGGCGGTGGCCGCATCCTCCATCAGGTTGTGGATCGGCACGCACCCGTTGCCGCCGAGCCACGAACCCAGGTAGTGGATGCCGACGTTGATGTTCATTCGCAGCCCGGCCTCGGTGATCGGTTTCTCGGGCTCGAAGCGCATCAGGTCGGCCGCGCTGGCCTGGACGTCGTCGCGCTGCCGGTCGATCTGGTTGGGCCGATCGCCCAGCACGCGCGTGAATTCCTGCATCGCGATCTGCACCAGGCCCGGATGCGCGACCCAGCTGCCGTCGTAGCCGTCGCCCGCCTCGCGCGCCTTGTCAGCGCGCACGCCGGCCAGCGCTTGCTCGTTGGCGGCAGCATCGTTCTTGATCGGGATCAGCGCGCTCATTCCGCCGATCGCCGGGGCCCCGCGCCGGTGGCAGATCTTCAACAGCAGCAGCGCGTAGGCGCGCATGAACGGTGCCGTCATCGTGACCAGCGCGCGGTCGGCCAGGCAGAACCTGGAGTCGCTGCGGAACTTCTTGATGCATGAAAAAATGTAATCCCACCGCCCCGCGTTCAGTCCGGCCGAGTGCTCCCGCAGCTCGTACAGGATCTCGTCCATCTCGAACGCCGCCAGGATCGTCTCGATCAGCACGGTCGCCTTGATCGTGCCGCGCGCGATGCCGAGCTCGTCCTGAGCAAACAGGAACACATCGTTCCACAGGCGCGCTTCCAGATACGACTCGAGCTTGGGCAGATAGAAGAAGGGCCCCTGGCCGCTCGCGGCGAGCTCGCGTCCGTTGTGGACCATGAACAGCGCGAAATCGAACAGGCCTCCCGAGATGCGTTCGCCGTCGACCAGAACGTGCTTCTCGTCCAGGTGCCACCCGCGCGGCCTGACCAGCAGGGTGGCGGTGTTCTCGTTCAGCCGGTACACGCGCCCGTCGGCCGAGGAAAACGAGATCCGGCGCCGGATCGCATCCATCAGGTTGACCTGACCTTGAATCTGGTTGTCCCAGTTCGGCGTGTTGCTGTCCTCGAAGTCCGCCATGTAGGCATCGGCGCCCGAGTTCAGCGCATTGATGATCATCTTGCGCTCGACCGGGCCCGTGATCTCCACGCGCCGGCGTTCGAGCGCCTTGGGCAGCGCCGCCACGCGCCAGGCGCCGTCGCGCACCGAGCGCGTCTCGACCGGGAAATCCGGCCGCTGCCCGCGATCGATCTGCGCGGCCCGCTCCGCACGCAACGCCATCAGCTGGCGGCGGCGCGGGTCGAACGCGCGGTGCAGCTTGACCAGGAACTGGAGCGCTTCCGGAGTCAGGACGGCGTCGAAGCCCGGCTTGATCAACGCCTGCACGACAACTCCCGCGTGGCCCGTCATGACCTACCTCCCGCTGTGCAGCTGAAGTGCGAAATCGACCGCGTCGTTCAGCGTGCGACCGATGCCGTCGGGCCGGCTGCCCAGGCGTTCGACCGGCGCGGCCGAGCGATTGACCCAGTAGCTGCGGTAACCGTACCACTTGGCGCCGATCGCATCCCATCCGTTGCTGCTGATCAGCAGCAGTTCCGCGGCCGGATGCCCCAGCGTCAAGGGGCCCAGCTCGTACACGGCCGGCGCCGTCTTGTACGCGCGCGCCTGGTCGGCCGACAGCAGCACGTCGAAGTAATCGTCCAGGCCAGCGCCATGCAGCGCATCCTCGAGCTGGCCGGGATCCCCGTTGGTCAGCACTCCGACCGTCAGATCGGCCGCCACCAGGCGCCGCAGGGCCGGAATCGCGTCGGGATGGGGCGCAAGCTGGGTGAACTCGTGCATCAGCATGCCGCAGCCCGCCGCGTCCAGCGGAAGATGCATGGCCTCGCACGCGTACTGCAGCGCGTCTTCCACCACCTGCGTGAACGGCACATAGCGGCTCGACATCGTGCGCAAGCGCGAGTACTCGAGCTGCTTGTCGCGCCACAGTTGCGACAGCGCCGCGCCATGGCCGGGAAACAGGTGGTCGGCTCGGGCCGCGACCGAATGCACGTCAAGCAGGGTTCCGTAAAGATCGAACAGAACCGCGCTCAATGCCTTGGCCATGGCTGGTCTCCTTTCGCCCGCTTGCGCCGCAGTTGGTACCGCGACCAGTATATTGTGGAGCGGTGCCCGGTCGGGTCGGCGATTAAGCGCAGAACCGGTCCAGGTCCATCGTCGAGCGCCGCCCCAACGAGGCGCCGTTTTGCTGCAGCCACGCATCGGTCTGGGTCCGGCCCTCGGCCCGGAGCCGGAGCAGGAACGGCAGACTGGTGTTCAGCGTCTTTTCCACGTTGAGCTGACTGACTTTCTCGTCGGTCTCGATCAGGTGCAGATTCAGACCGGCCAGCCGCTGCTCCAGCTTGCCGCGAAGCAGCCTGGAGCGCAGCGCCACGCGCCGGCTCAACGCGAGATCGCGCATTTCAGTCAGGAAGGTCGTATTGAAATGGATTTCGGTCAGGCGCGAGCGGATCGCCTCGGCCGTGGTCGGTGTCGAGGGCCGCTGCAGCGGCAGCAGCAGCACGATCAGCAGATCGCGGCCGCTGCATTCGTGGATCAGCGGATGGACGGCAGGATTGCCCGTGTAGCCGCCGTCCCAATACGCTTCACCGTCGACCAGCACGGCCTGATTCAGGGCCGGCAGGCAGGCCGAAGCGAGCAGGTGGTCGACCGTGAGGTCGCGCTCGCGGAACACGCGCAGCGCCCCGGTTGTGACGTGGGTGGCGCCGACGAACAGGCGCACGGGGCTGGCCAGGCGGATGCGCTCGAAGTCGAACAGGTGCTCGAGGATCGAGCGCAGCGGATTGATGTCGAACGGATTGAGCTGGTAGGGCGAGAAAAACCGCGTCAGTCCCAGCAGGAACTTGGTGGACGCGGTCAGCCCGGTGGGCGGTTCGCTCGCGAGCGAAGCTTGCATGGGGTACGAGGCGGCGCCCACCGCGGTCCAGAACGCTTCCAACTTCTGCTTGGCGCCGTTGCTGCCGTCTTCGGCCAGTCCTTGCGCCAGCGCCAGGGCGTTCATCGCGCCGGCGCTGGAACCGCTGATCGCCTCGAAGCTCAGATCCTGCTCTTCGAGCAGCCGTTCCAGCACACCCCAGGTGAATGCGCCCAGGGCGCCCCCACCCTGCAGGGCCAGGTTGATCGTACGCCGAGGCAACGGAGGATCGACCGGTCAGCTGTCGCCGAAGTGGTTTGCACAAACCCAGGGGGAAAAAATAAGCCGCCATAAGGCGGCTCCAAAGTCTTCGTATTCTATCTTCGTGTTGTTCTGGAGGCGTCCCCAGGTTCCTCGCCCCGCCCGTCTCCCTCCGGCGCTCGCGCGCAAATACTCGACTCGAAGAGCGGCGCAGCATAGGGCGCGGTCCCGCCGTTCACAAGACGCGATGCAACCACACGTTGCTTTCGCACAACGCAGCGCGCGACGCTTGCTCAGGCAGCCTTTCGTTTGCCGGGATTCGCTAAGAACTGCTCGTCCTCCGTCGATCCGGACAGCGCCGTGGTGGAGGATTGGCCGTGCTGAACCGTCTGTGTCACCGCATCGAAGTAACCGGTTCCCACTTCGCGCTGGTGCTTGACCGCGGTAAAACCCATCTCGGCGGCCGCAAATTCCGCTTCCTGCAACTCGACGAAGGCGCTCATCTGGTTGCGCGAGTAGCCGTGCGCGAGCTTGAACATCGAGTAATTCAGGCTGTGGAACCCGGCCAGCGTGATGAACTGGTACTTGTACCCCATCGCCGCGAGTTCGCGCTGGAAACGCGCGATCGTGCCGTCGTCCAGATTCTTCTTCCAGTTAAACGACGGCGAGCAGTTGTAGGCGAGCATCTTACCGGGGAACTGGCGATGGATCGCTTCCGCGTAGGCCCGGGCGTAGGCCAGATCGGGCTTGCCCGTCTCACACCAGACCAGGTCCACATACGGGCAGTACGCAAGACCGCGCGCCACCGCCTGCTGCAGGCCGGGCCGGGTGCGATAGAAACCCTCGACCGTGCGTTCGCCGGTCAGGAACGGACGGTCGTTGTCGTCGACGTCGCACGTCAGCAGATCGGCCGCTTCGGCGTCCGTGCGCGCAATCAGCACGGTGGGCACGCCCAGCGTGTCCGCGGCCAGTCGCGCCGCCACCAACTTCTCGACCGCTTCGCGAGTCGGCACCAGCACCTTGCCGCCCATGTGACCGCACTTCTTGACCGAGGCGAGCTGGTCTTCGAAATGCACCCCGCTGGCGCCGGCGGCAATCAGCGCCTTGGTCAGTTCGAATGCGTTCAGCACTCCCCCGAATCCGGCCTCGGCGTCGGCCACGATCGGAGCGAAATAGTCGATGTATCCGGGATCGTCCGGATTTTTTCCCTCCATCCACTGGATCTGGTCGCAGCGCGTCAGCGCGTTGTTGATCCGGGCGACCACCGACGGCACCGAGTTCACCGGATACAGGGACTGGTCCGGGTACATCTCGCCGGCCAGGTTGGCGTCGCCTGCGACCTGCCAGCCCGACAGGTAGATCGACCGCAGCCCGGCCTTGACCTGCTGCATCGCCTGGTTGCCGGTCAACGCGCCCAGCGAAGCGACGAAAGGCTCGCTGGTGAGCATCTGCCACAGCCGTTCGGCCCCGCGCCGCGCCAACGTGTGCTCGAAGGCCACTGAGCCGCGCAGAGCAACGACGTCCTCGGCGCCATAGCCGCGGCGAATTCCCTTCCAGCGCGGATTCTCGGTCCATTCCTTTTGCAGGCGTTGGGCCTCTTGTTTGCGAGCGGTCATGGGTTCTCCATCGTCAGGTGGCGGGCCGGGGTCGGATCAGCGCTTCAATCGAGCGGGTCTGCCGGCTGCTCACGACCCGATCCATGACGAGGATGCTAGGTAAACTCGCGCGCTGCAACAAGTCTCATGTCATATATAAGACAAGATTTTTTTGCGTGTTGGTTCAACACTTTAAACATTAGATTCCATGTGCAGAAACAACTTTCTCACTCTTGAAATGGCGACTGTTGCCTCGCACAAGGCCTCGTTTCGCATCGTAAAACGCGCTTCGAAACCTGAAATGGCCGGACCCGGGGACACCAACCTCAGCGGTGTGGCCAGGCTGGTCCATTGGCGCTGAGGCTCAGCGCCGACCGCCGGATCGGCCTTGCGGAGCACGGCCGCCGCCGGATGCACCGGCCAGGCGGCGCGGGCCCGGATGTGATAATGGCTGCTGCAAAACCTGGAAAGCACCATGCGTCGCAATCGATTCATCTCACGCGCCCGACACCAGGCCGACGCGGACACGCTCGCGAAGCTGGCGAAGCGGCTGTCCGAGTCCGGCAGCCGCATCGAGGACCGCTTGTGGGAGCGGCGCCTGGTCGAGCTGGTCAACGACCGGCTGGCGCGCGGCTTCGGCGATGCGATCGAGGCGGCGCTCGATGAGCTCGGCTCCGAGCATCCACGCGCGTATGACGATCTGGCCGATCTGGCTGAATCGTGCGCGGAGAGCACCACGGTGGAGATCGACGGCAAGCCGCACGATGCGCTGCTGCTGGCCATTCCGGTCCTGGCCTGGTCGCGCTATCGGCTGCCCGCAACCACGCTGAGCCCGTCCCTGCTCGATAACCTGCTGGCACAGGTGGTCGGCCACCTGGCGCCCCGCGGGGCGCATTGCGCGGTCGCCGATTACCTGTTTTCGATCGATCAGCTGCCCGAATCGCTCGGCGAAGTGCGCGACAGCGCCGATCAGATGTTTTCGGCGGCCGTGCAGGACGGCCGCCTGAAGGTGGACGCCAAGAGCCTGCGCGAGCCGATCGCAATGCTGGCCGATGCCCGCTATCTGCTGTCGGCGATCGTGGTGCCGCAGGGCAGCCCGCTGTTTCACTGGCAGCAGACCGGCGTCGATCCGGATTCCAAGCTCAGTGCGGTGCAGGCCTTTCGCGAGCAGGTCGACAACGTGCTGGCGCCGGTGATGACCGGGTGCAAATTCCGCACGCTGGCGCCAAACGCCTTTCACGCGGCGCTGCGCCACGGTGACCGCGAGCTTCGGGAGTTCTCCCTGGAAGCAGCCGTGTCCTACCTGAAGCTGTCGTACGACCTGTCGCCGTCGGCGTTGCAGGCGACCATTGCGCCATACGAGGAAAAGCGTGAGCGCTCGGCCCCGGAGATCCGGATCGGAATATCACGGGCCGGGGAGGACGATCTGGTGATCGAAGGCGTGGTGTGGCCGCTGCTGGGCGACGACGAGGAGCGATCCGTCGAGGAGATCGAGGCCGCCTTGAGGCGCCTTGGGGTGGTCCGGCTGATCACGCACGCGCACCGATTTCCGCTGGAGTTTTGCGACGACTGCGGCGCGCCCATGTTCCCCAATGCGGCCGGCCATTCGGTCCATACCGAGTCGCCCGACGAGGGCGAGGAGCAGCCCTCGGCGCCGCTGCATTGAACCACGCAGAGCGGCTACGTGCATGGCTACGGCCGGCACGAGATATCGCGAACGCGGGAGGGCGTATTGCCGATCGCCGAATGAAGGCTGAGGGACACGAACAGTTCGCCCGGTAGTTTGCAGCGTCGTCGCCCTACGATCCACCGACAAGCGTGGAGGTACTCATGGCGAAGCAAACGAAGGCACAGTTTCGCGCAGCCCGTCGTCGTGAAGACGTCGCTTTCAGGCTTCTGGCCGCCGGCGCCGTCATCGTGATCGTGCCCCTTGCCTTGCCGGCATCGCCGCTGGGAAAGGGAGCGTCGGCGTTCCTGCCGCTCGGCTTCATCGTGCTCGTTCTCGGTGCGGTTCTGCTCTTTATGGGGCGCCCGCGAAAGGCCGGGCGCGCGCGGGCCCCGGCACACCCCGAGTACGTGCCGACGCTGCTCACCAGGCTTGACATGCCCGAAGAAGATCTGGTGGCTGCGCATTTCGAGCGTGCGAGCCAGGAAGCCAAGGCAACCTGGCGGAGAAGATCCAGCAGGCCGTCATCCTGGGGGCCGGCCGTCTTCCGCGTCATCGAATGGCGCCGCTTCGAAGCGGTCGTCGAAGCCTTGTTCCAGCAAGCCGGCATGGAAACCAGATCTCAGTCGCACGGTGCCGATGGCGGTGTGGACATCTGGCTGTATTCGAGGCAGCAGCCGGGAATTGCGGTCGGCCTCGTGCAGTGCAAGCATTGGTTCAACAAGCCGGTCGGCGTGGAAAAGATCCGGGAACTGCGTGGAGTGATGGCGGCGAGGAAGGTCGGCCGCGGCATCTTCTCGACGACCAGCACGTTCACCGCGGACGCCACGCAATTCGGCCGGGACAACGGCATCGATCTGCTGGATGTCGACCGGCTGCTGGCCTTGATTGCCAAGCGGAAGCCGGAACAGCAGCGGGCGCTGCTCGAGGTGGCGCTGGAAGGCGACTACTGGCGGCCGACCTGCGCGAATTGCGGCATCAAGATGGTCGAGAGAACCCCCCGCAAGGGCGGCGATGCGTTCTGGGGCTGCGCGAAGTTCCCGCAGTGCAGATCGACCTTGCCGATGAGAGCCGCCTGACCGGTCGTCAGCTTGACGCACGCCGTTGAGGATATACAATGGATATCCGGTCACTTTGGAGTGCCTGATGCTGGTCGAGATTGTGAAATGGGGCAATAGCACCGCGGTACGTTTGCCGGCTGCCATCCTGAAGCAAGTGCGCGTTGCCCTTGGAGACCGCCTCGAACTGAGAGCGGAGGGCAGCAAGATCGTCCTGGAACGGGCCCCGCGCGAGTACACGCTGGACGAACTGGTCGCCGGCATCACGAAGAAGAACCGCCATTCGGCCGTTGACTTTGGTGCGCCGGTGGGCCGCGAGGCTCTGTGACGGCCAGAGCCACGGCGCCTGACCGCGGCGATGTGGTGTTGCTCGATCACGACCCGCAAGCCGGGCACGAGCAAGCTGGCCACCGGCCGGCACTCGTCTTGTCGCCGAAGAAATACAACGCGGCAGCCGGCTTGATGGTGTGCTGCCCGGTCACAACTCAGGTCAAGGGCAACCCATTCGAGGTGGCGTTGGTTGGCACAAAGGGGCTCG
>DATKFG010000127.1:0-16312 GCA_035511515.1 Burkholderiaceae bacterium
CAAGCCCGTGCTGGAGCCGTCCGCCAATTGGCAAAGGGACTACCCAAGCGGCTAATCGGTGACCGCTGTCGAACCGTCTCGGTTCCTCGCACCGGAGAAGGAGTTTGTCGTCCCAAGGGTCAGTAGTCGCCGTGTTCGGCCAGATGCAGGCCGCCGACATCGAGCCGCAGCACGTGCGCCAGTACCTTGACGCACGGGCGGCCAAGGTCGCCGCGAACCGTGAGAAGGCTCTCCTGTCACACGTCCTGACGAAGACCCGCGAGTGGGGAGTGATGGCCCGGGCGAGCGCGGGACCTAAGTCTTTGATTGTGTGGTGCTGCTGCCCCGACTCGAACGGGGGACCTACTGATTACGAATCAGTTGCTCTACCAGCTGAGCTACAGCAGCACGGTCCTGGAAGACGTGCGGCCATAGTGTACTGAATGCCCGCGCGGCTCGGCGCGCCGCGGTTCGTCAGGGCTTGAGCGTCAGGTCGACCACCTGCTCCACCGGGCGGCCCGGCGGCTCGTAGGTCCAGAGGGACAGGGCGCGGCGCACCTCGTCATCGAACAAGCCGGGCGGCGTGGCCTGGACAATGTCGACCTGGTCGACTTTGCCCTCCGGGGTGACCCACAGGCGCGCCCGCACCTGGCTCTCGACGATGCCGTCCCGCAGCGCCCGCTCGGGAAACCGGGGCGGATCACGCAGCAGCGGGCGCAAGCCGACGGGATCGCTCGCCGGCGGCGGCGCCGGGGCCTGCATCGCAACCTCGGTCCGCGGCGCGCTGGCCGCAGGGTTCGCAGCCGCTATCGGGGCCGGTGGCGCGATCGGCGCGGTGGCCAGCAAGATCATGGGCGCCGCAGGCGCCTCCGCCGCGATCGTCACTGGCATTGGCGCGAGCGCCGCGGCAACCGTCGCGTCGAGTTGCGCAGCCGGTGCCGGGGCGACATCTTCCATCGGCGCACTCGGAGGCGCGGACGACGCCGCCGTAGACGCCTTCGCGGTGACCGGCGATGCGCTGCGCGATCCGGTACGAACGACCGCCGGATGTTCACGGGCCACGGCCTTCGCCGCGGCGCCCGCTGGCGAGATGGCCGCGGCCGTATTCGACGCAGTGACCCGCGGCAGCCGGGTGATCGGCGTGATGACCCCGGGCGCAACCCGTTCGGGCCCGTACGCATAGATCGCGTCGGTCGAGGTGGGCAGGCTCTGCGCGTCGATCGGCGGCGCCTGCGCAAACGTGCGCGCCTGGTCCAGCCGCCAGGCGGCGTCAGCGTGGCTTCGGTAGCGATCGGCCGCCAGGTAGCTGCCTGCGATGGTGAACACGATCAGCAGCCCGATCCAAACTAGGGAATCGATATCCGGGTGCCGAACCGGCGCCGGCTTCCGCGGTTCAGCGGGCGGCACATAGAGCAGCGTTATCGCATTAGCCCATTCGTCCGCCGGTGCCGGATCAACCCGCTTCGCAAAGCCTTTCTCTTCGAGCTCCGGAACCACGCGCTGGATGGTTTCTGCGCCAAAGAGGTCGGACAGCTCGGCAATCGTGCGGCGTCCATCCAGCAGGATCAGCACGTGGCGTTCGCGGGGCGAAAGCTCCCGGCCGTGCGCGAGCTGGGCCGCACCCAGTCCCGATTTTCGGTAGACCAGAGAGGTGTCCATCTCCGTAAGAACACCTTCGTCGACCACAGGGTCTTCCAGCATGATCCGAGGTCACTTTCTCGCGCGCTTGCCCATGACGACGTTTACCCCCAAAGGCGCGCGCTTTCAATCAGGTTTCCGCCGCGGGTAATCGCGGGTATTCCCTGCGCAAATGCATCACGCCCATCCGGGTCAGCCGGACGGCCTTGGCGCGTGCGGTGGCGGCGGCGTTGCCGCCTGCCGCTTAAGCGCCCACGCGACGTGCTCGCGGACGAGTTCGGACGGATGATCGGCGCGCGCGCGCAGCGCCGCCTGCACCGCGGCCGATGGCGGCGCGTTGCCCAGCGCCACTGCGAGATTGCGCAGCCAGCGCAGGTAGCCGATGCGCAGGATCGAGGAGCCGGCGTGGCGCTGGCGGAACTGCTGCTCGCTCCAGCTGAAAAGCTCGATCAGGCTGGCGCTGTCCAGCCCGTTGCGCACGTCGAAATCGGGCAGCCGCGCGCGCTGCGCGTACTTGTTCCAGGGGCACACCAGCTGGCAGTCGTCGCAGCCGTACACCCGGTTGCCGATGGCCGCGCGCAGCGGCTCCGGGATCGACCCCGGATGCTCGATCGTCAGGTACGAGATGCAGCGCCGGGCGTCCAGCTCGAACGGGGCCACGATCGCGCCGGTGGGGCACACGTCGATGCAGCGGCTGCAGCTGCCACAGTGCTCCTGCACCGGCTGATCCACCGGCAGCGGCAGGTCCGTCAGGATCTCGCCCAGAAAGAACATCGAGCCGGCCTCGCGCGTGAGCAGCAGCGTGTGCTTGCCCCGCCAGCCCAGTGCTGCGCGGCGCGCCAGCTCCACCTCGAACACAGGCGCCGTGTCGGTGCAAACCCGGTAGCCGAAGCCGGCGATCTCCTGGCCGATCCGGCCCGCCAGCGTCTGCAGCCGCGCGCGCACGACCTTGTGGTAATCGCGCCCGCGCGCATACACCGAGACGACGGCCGCCTGCGGGTCGGCGATGCGCTGCCATTCGCGCTCGATCCAGCCGTCCCCGTCGGCGCGCGGCCGGTAGTCCATCCGTACGCAGATGGCGCGCTGCGCGCCCGCCAGCAGCTGCGACGGATCGGCGCGCACCGCCTCGTGGCGCTGCATGTAGCGCATCTGGCCATGGCGGCCGCTCTCCAGCCAGTGGCGCAGGCGCTCCGCCGGCTGCGTCACGTCCAGGTCGCTCACGCCCACCGCCGCAAAACCGAGCTCCGCAGCCCACTGTCTGACCCGTTGCATCAGGGCCTGCGGATCGATGCCGCCGGCGTCGGCCCCGGTATCCTCGGAGCGTTTGACGATCATCTCCACGGGGAAATATTACGTGCAGGGCGCTTCCGGACCCCGGCTGACGTCGCATTTCGGGCTGCCCGACGAGGCCGACACCGCGCGGCTGGGCGCGGCGCTCGGCCAGGCGATCCAGAACGCCACCGAGGCGATCGTGCGCGATGGCTTCGTGATCGGACTGTCCGGCGAGCTCGGCGCGGGCAAGACCGCGCTGGTGCGGGCGGCCTTGCGCCGGCTGGGCGTCGCGGGGCCTGTCCGCAGCCCGACGTTCTCTTTGCTTGAACTTTATACAATTTCGAGGTTAAACTTCTATCACTTTGATTTCTATAGATTCTCCGATCCAAAGGAGTTTGCGTCGTCGGGCTTTCGGGATTTTTTCGGCCCCGGCTCGGTCTGTGCGATGGAGTGGCCCGAGCGGGCCGGCGAAGCGAATTTCACCGTCGACTTGCTGATCCGGATGCAGGTCGCCGATGCGGGCCGCCACGCGCAGATCGATGCGCTGACCCAAGCCGGAGAACAATGTCTGCAGGAGACGACCCGGGCATGGCAGATCAGCCCATAGATCCGCCAAGACGGCGCCTGCTGAACGTCGCAGCCGCCGCCGCGGTGCTGGCGATGGTCACGACCCGCACTGCACGCGGCGCCAGCCTGCTCGCGGTGCGCGTCTGGCCGGGTCCCGACTACACACGCGTGACGCTGGAGCACGACGAACCGCTCAAATTCAGCCACTTCATGCTGCGCGACGCCCCACCGCTGCGCCTGGTGGTCGACCTTCAGGACATCGCGCTCACCACCCAGTTGAAGGAGCTGGTCGGCAAGATCGCCTCCGACGATCCGTACATCGCGCACATCCGGATCGGACAGTTCCGCCCCGACGTCGTGCGGCTGGTGATCGAACTGAAAGGCGACGTCGCCCCGCAGCTGTACCAGGTCGATCCGGTGGGACCGTACCGCTACCGGCTGCTGTTCGACCTGTATCCGACCAACCCGGCCGACCCGCTGATGGCCCTGGTGCGCTCAGCCACCGCCCCCACCTCGCCGCCGCCCGAGCCGTCCGAGGCGGCCCCGCCGCCCGTGGCCGCTGCCCAGTCCGATTCGGCACCCCCCGCTGTTGCGCCCTCCCCGCCCGCGGTGGCCTCTGCGCCGCCCGACCCGGCCTCCTCCGCCGAGGCTTCGGAGGCCAAGCTCGACAGCGAGATCGACAAGGCCCGGCGGGCTACCGAGCCGGCCGCGGCCGGACGGGCCAAGCCGCCTGCCGCGGCGGTGCGCCGGCTGGTGACGATTGCGATCGATGCCGGCCACGGCGGCGAGGATCCCGGTGCCACGGGCCGGCGCGGCACGCATGAAAAGGCGGTGACGCTGTCGGTCGCGCGACGGCTCGCCGCGCTGATTGCCGCCGATTCGAAAATGCGCGTGCTGCTCACGCGCGACGGCGACTATTACGTCAAGCTCGCCGAGCGTGTGCAGAAGGCGCAGCAGGTCCACGCGGATCTTTTCGTGTCGATCCACGCCGACGCCTGGGTGCGCTCCGACGCGCGCGGCTCCACCGTGTTCGCGCTGTCCGAGCGCGGCGCCAGCAGCGCGGCCGCAGCGGCGCTGGCCCGTCACGAGAACGACTCGGATCTGATCGGCGGGGTCAACCTGACCAAGTACGAGCCGCCCGTGCGCAGCGTGGTGCTCGATCTTTTGATTCCCCGCCAGATCGATGACAGCCTGCGCTTCGGCGGTGCGGTGCTGCACGAGCTGGAACACGTGAATCGGTTGCACCGGGCCCGCGTCGAGCAGGCCGGGTTCGCGGTGCTCAAGGCGCCGGACATCCCCTCGATCCTGGTCGAAACCGCTTTTATCAGCAACCCGGATGAAGAGCTGCGCCTGCGCGATGAGGCCTACCAGACGCAGCTGGCTCAGGCGATCTACAACGGCATCCAGCGTTATTTCGAGCGCAACCCGCCGCCAGCGCGCAGCCCGGTGGGCTGAGCGTCGGCGCTACGAGTTGCGCAGCGCTCGGAAGCGCCCGTTCAGCAAGCGCCAGGTGGCCGCGGCCAGCAGCGGCCCGACCAGCGCCGCGATGATTCCGAGGATCAGCACGATTCCCAGGTGGTCGCGCACCAGCGGCAGGTTGCCGAAGAAGTAGCCGGCCCCGGTGAACACTCCGACCCAGGCGAAAGCGCCCAGTACGCTGTAAAGATTGAACTTACCGGGCTTCATGCTCATCGCTCCGGCCACCAGCGGCGCGAACGAGCGCAGCAGCGGAACGAACAGTGCCACCATCACGGTCTTGCCGCCGTGCCGATCGAAAAACTCCCGCGTCTTGCGGATCGCGGCCGGGTCGATCCACCTTACGCGCCCATCGAATACCTTGCTGCCCAGCCAGACGCCGACCCAGAAATTCACGATGTTGCCCAGCACGGCCCCCACGACCAGCGAAACAATCAACAGGTCGAGCCGGAACTGGCCGCCGGCGGCCACCGCGCCGGCCACGAACAGCAGCGAGTCGCCGGGCAAAAAGGCCATGAAGACCAGCCCGGTCTGCATCAGGTAGATCAGCCCGAGCGCCACGTAGACGAACGGGCCGTACTGGTGGGCGAACGTGACCAGGAAGCGGTCCATCGCCCCGAAAAGATCGCCCCAGTTCACTGCCGACATCGCTTGCCTCACGCACCACAACCGCGATCGATCGCTTCGGAATCCCGCAAGTCGAGGCCGGGCCGCACTAAATTGTTGCATTATGTTACGCGATGGTACGACGCCCGAATAGGATTTGAGTCGGGTCCCCGGCCCCCCGGGCGGACGATGTTCCTATAATTTTCGAGCGCATCCGAAGACTCACTTGGGTCCAATTGCGCTCATTTAAGGACTGCTGCTTGCCGATCCGCCGCCTTTCTGAGAGTCTGATCAGCCAGATCGCCGCCGGCGAAGTGGTCGAGCGGCCGGCCTCGGTGGTCAAGGAGCTGCTGGAAAACGCGCTCGATGCGGGTGCGCGCCAGATCGAGGTGCGACTGGACGGCGGTGGCGTGCGCCGCATCGCCGTCAGCGACGATGGGGTCGGCATCGAGCGCGACGAGTTGAGCATGGCGCTGGCGCGCCACGCCACCAGCAAGATCGCCAGCCTGCAGGACCTGGAGGCGGTGGCCTCGCTCGGATTTCGCGGCGAGGCGCTGGCCGCGATTGCCTCGGTGGCCTCGCTGTCGATCACTTCGCGCACGGCCCAGGCCAGCCACGCCTGGCGCATCGACGCAGCCAGCGGCCGCATCGAAGCGGCGGTTGGAAACCCGGGAACGCGCGTGGAGGTGGCTGACCTTTTCCTGAACACGCCGGCGCGCCGCAAGTTCCTGAAGAGCGAGCCCACGGAACTTGGCCACTGCATCGCGCAGGTCGAGCGCATCGCTGCCTCCTTTGCGCAGGTCGGCTGGCGGGTGCTGCACCAGGGCCGCACGGTGCTTTCTGCGCCGCCGTCGACCCCGCTGGAGCGCCTGCGCGGGCTGCTGCCCAAGGGCGTGGAGGCCGCGCTGCGCCCGGTCGAGGCCGATGCGGGGCCGCTCGCGCTGACGGGCTGGGTGGGCGCCCCGACCGCTTCGCGCGCCCGCGCCGATGCGCAGTTTTTCTACGTCAATGGGCGCAGCGTGCGCGACCGGCTGCTGTCGCACGCGGCCCGTGCCGCCTACACCGATGTGCTGCACGGCCAGGCCCAGCCCGTGTACTGCCTGTTCCTGCGGATCGACCCGGGCCTGGTCGACGTGAACGTGCATCCCACCAAGACCGAGGTGCGGTTTCGCGACGCCCCGGCGGTGCACCGGTTCGTCGCCCAGGCGGTCGCGCGCGCTGTCGCCACCGCCGCCGGCGCCGTGCTGCAGGACGGCGCCCCGGGGGTCGCGCTGACCGCGCAGGCAGGGGGCGCCGCCCGCGCCTCGGGCTGGCAGGCCTGGCCGCAGCCGGCGCTGCGGATCGCGCAGCCGGCGGCCGAGTACCTGCAGATGGCCGCTCCCGACGCAGCCGCCCCGCTGGCCGTTGCGCCGGAGGCCGACAGCGTTCCGCCGCTCGGGTTTGCGATCGCGCAGCTGGCCGACATCTACGTGCTGGCACAGAACCGCGTCGGCCTGGTGCTGGTCGACATGCACGCGGCCCACGAGCGCATCGTCTACGAGCGGCTCAAGCGCGCTCTGGATGCACAAAGGATGCCGCGCCAGCAGCTGCTGATCGCGCACGTGTTCGCGGCCGATCCGGTCGAGCTCGCCACCGCCGAGGAGCACCGCGAGGCGCTCGATCAGCTGGGGCTGGACCTGTCGGCCGCCTCGCCCGGCGAGCTGGCGGTGCGCGCCGTGCCGCTCACGCTCGCGCAGGCCGACGCCGCGCGCCTGGCGCGCGACGTGCTGCACGAGATCGCAAAATACGGCGCCAGCCGCGCACTGACCGAACACCGCGACGAGCTGCTGGCCACGATGGCCTGTCACGGCGCCATCCGCGCCGGCCGGCGCCTGACGCTGGCCGAGATGAACGCGCTGCTGCGCGAAATGGAAGGCACCGAGCGGGCCGATCAGTGCAACCACGGCCGGCCGACCTGGGTGCAGCTGGGCATGCAGGAGCTCGATCGACTGTTCCTGCGGGGCCGCTGATGCCGCCGGCAGTGCGCAACCGGCCCCGGGCGCAGGCCGTGGCGCTGCTCGGTCCCACCGCCGGCGGCAAGAGCCGCGTAGCGCTGCAGCTGGCCGAGCAGCTGGGGCTCGAAATCGTCTCGGTAGACTCGGCCCAGGTGTACCGCGGCATGGACGTGGGCACCGCCAAGCCATCCGCGACCGAGCGGGCCCGGGTCGCGCACCACCTGATCGACCTGCTCGATCCGGCCGAGTCGTATTGCGCGGCGCGGTTCGTGCGCGACGCCCGCGAGGCGATCGCCGCGATCCGTGCCCGCGGGCGCCTGCCGCTGCTGGTCGGCGGCACCATGTTGTACGCGAAGGCGTTGCGCGACGGGCTGGCCGAGCTGCCGCCAGCCGATCGGCCGGTGCGCGAGCGGCTGGCGCAGCAGGCGGTGCAGTGCGGCTGGCCGGCGCTGCACGAGCGGTTGCGCGCGATCGATCCGCGCACCGCGGCGCGCCTGGCGCCCACCGACAGCCAGCGCATCCAGCGCGCGCTGGAGGTTTTCGAGCTCACCGGCGAGCCGCTCTCGCAGCTGCAGCAGGCCTCCAGCGAGGATCCGACACCGCTGTGCACGATCGCATGGATGCCGTCGGACCGCGCCGAGCTGCATCGGCGCATCGAGGCACGCTTCGATTCGATGCTGGCGGCGGGTCTGCTCGACGAAGTGCGCGCCCTGCGCCAGCGCGCCGATTTGAACCCGGCCCTGCCCTCGATGCGCAGCGTCGGCTACCGGCAGGCCTGGGACCACCTGGACGGGGCGAGCACGCTGGGCGAGTTCCGCCAGGCCGCGATCGCCGCCAGCCGCCAGCTCGCCAAACGGCAGATCACCTGGCTGCGCTCGATGCGCGATGCGACCGTGATCGATTCGCTCAGCGCCGGCGCGTTCGCCCAGCTGCGCGCCGCGATCGCCCCTTGCGTGTGATTGAGCCGGCCGCTAAAAGGCGCCTTTGCGACCGGCTGCTCAAACGACGATGCAGCCGGGCTCGTTGGCATCCCGGCGCCCGATCGCGCCGATCGGCCAGCACGTCTCGCCCTGCGCCCCGAACGCGGCAGCGGCCGCCGCCGCGTCGGCCGCCGCGACCACCACGACGTAGCCGATGCCGCAGTTGAACACGCGGTGCATCTCGGCCTCTTCGACCCGGCCGTGCCACTGCAACCAGTCGAAGATGGCGGGCCGCGGCCAGCGGTCGCGCCGGATCACGGCCTGCGCGGCGGGCGGCAGCACGCGCGGCACGTTCTCCACCAGGCCTCCGCCGGTGATATGCGCCATGCCTTTGAGCCGGATCGTTCGCATCACCGCCAGCACGGGCTTGCAGTAGATCCGGGTCGGCTCCAGCAGAAGCTCGCCCAGCGTGCGCCCGTCCAGCTCGTCCGAATAGCGCGCTCCGCTCGACTCGACGATGCGCCGGATCAGCGAATAGCCGTTCGAATGCGGGCCGCTGGAGGCCAGACCCAGCACCACGTCGCCCGGCACGATCGAGGAGCCGTCGACCAGCTCCGACTGCTCGGCCACGCCCACCGCGAATCCAGCCAGGTCGTACTCGCCCGCCGCATACATGCCGGGCATCTCGGCGGTCTCCCCGCCGATCAGCGCGCAGCCGGCCAGCTCGCAGCCGTGCGCGATGCCGGCCACCACCTGCTCGGCCACGTCCACGTCCAGCTTCGAGCAGGCGTAGTAGTCCAGGAAAAAAAGGGGCGAAGCGCCCTGCACCAGAATGTCGTTGACGCTCATCGCGACCAGGTCCTGCCCGATCGTGCGATGCCGGTTCAGCGCGACCGCCAGTTTCAGCTTGGTGCCGACCCCGTCGGTTCCGGACACCAGCACCGGCTCGCGATACCCCGAGGGCATCCGGAACACGGCGCCGAAGCCGCCGATTCCGGCCAGAACACCCGCGGTGCGGGTGCGCTCGGCCAGCGGCCCGATGCGCCGCACCAGCTCATCGCCCGCCTCGATCGATACTCCGGCATCCGCATAGGTAAGTGGTTTGGTCATCGACTGTTCACCAAGCTACAGTGACGCCCGTGAAGGCCGGGGGGGGGTGCTCGAGGGGGGTCGCAGACCCCCCGCGAGGCCGATCCTCCCGTCATTCGGTTCCGAAGCTGCCGCTGTGGGCACAAGTCGCCGTTCTTCGGAGCTGAGCTTCATCGAGAGGGATTGTATTGGAATGGCTCGGGTGAACGAGGAGCGGCTGGCCACTTCGCTGTGGATCGGGGTCGGCCTGGCGCTGCTGCTGCTGATGGCCTTGCTGTCGAGCGTGCTCACGCCGTTCGCGCTGGGCGCGGTGCTGGCCTATTTGCTGGTGCCGGGCGTGGACTGGCTGAAGCGGCGCAGGCTGCCGCGCTGGCTGGCGGCTTTGTTGATGATCGTGCTGACCGCGCTGGTGCTGCTCGGGCTGGTGCTGATCCTGGTGCCGGTCTTGCAGCGCGAGACCGATTTGCTGCGCGAACAGATGCCCGCGCTGATCACGCGGCTGAACGCGAACCTGGCGCCGCGCCTGCACGAATGGTTCGGCTGGAACGTGACCTTCGACTCGCGCGCGCTCACCGACCTGGTGGCCTCGCACGTGGGCGACAAGGACACGCTGGCCGCCTCGGTGCTGCAGCGGCTGCGCTCGGGCGGCGCCGTGCTGCTGAACACGCTGACGCTGCTGGTGCTGGTGCCGGTGGTCCTGTTTTACCTGCTGCTGGAATGGCACGAGTTCATCCGGCGGGTCGAGTCGGCCATTCCCCGCCGCTGGCACGCGCAGGTCGTCTCCATGGTGGTCGAGATCGACTCGGTGCTGTCGCAGTTCCTGCGCGGGCAGCTCTCGGTGATGGCCGCGCTGGCCGTGTATTACTCGGCCGCGCTGGCGCTGGCCGGCTTCGAATCGGCGCTGCCGATCGGCGTGCTGACCGGGGCGCTGAGCTTCGTACCGTACGTGGGCTACGGGATCGGGCTGTTGCTGGCGCTGATATCGGCCGTGTTGCAGTTCGACGGCTGGTACGGGCCGGCGATGGTCGCGCTGGTGTACGGGCTCGGCCAGGTGCTGGAGAGCTTCGTGCTCACGCCCCGCCTGGTGGGCGAGCGCATCGGACTGCATCCGCTGGCGGTGATCTTCGCGCTGCTGGCGTTCGGGCAGCTGTTCGGCTTCTTCGGCGTGCTGGTGGCGCTTCCGTCCAGCGCGGTGCTGCTGGTGGCGCTGCGGCGCCTGAAGCGGGCTTACTTCGCGAGCGCTTTCTACAGGCGCCCGTGATGCGCCAGCTCACGCTCGGTCTTTTCAAACCGCCCCCGCAGACGCTGGACAACTTCGTGCCGGGCCGCAACGCCGAGGCGCTGGCGGTGGCGCGCGAGCTGGCCGCCGGGGGCGGCCCCCAGTTCGTTTACCTGTGGGGCCCGCCCGGCAGTGGCCGCACGCATCTGCTGGCCGCGCTGGCCGGCCGCGGCGGCACCGCCCCGCAGGGCGAGCCGGCGCGGCTGCATGCGGTCGACGACGTGCACCAGCTGGACCATTCGGGCCAGGCGGGCCTTTTTGCGCTGATGAACCGGGTGCGCGCCGATCCGGCCGCGCACCTGCTCGCCGCCGGCGACCGGCCCCCGGCCCAGCTGGCGCTGCGCGAGGACCTGCGCTCGCGCCTGGCCTGGGGCCTGGCGCTGGCGCTGCAGCCGCTGTCGGAGCAGGAAAAGGCCGATGCCTTGCGCGAGCAGCTGCACCTGCGCGGGGTGCGCGCGGCCCCGGACCTGATCCCGTACATGCTGTCCCGGCTGCCCAGGGACATGCGCACGCTGTCGGGCGCGCTGGCCGAGCTGGACGCCTACGCGCTGCAGCTCGGCCGCGCGCTCACGGTGCCGCTGCTGCGGCAGTGGTTGCGCAATCCGCCCGGTAGAATGTCCCGCGAATGAGCCCTGTTCGATCTCGAAGGTTTTCGACGAAACTGCCCGGGACCCGGCTCCAGGACATGAGATCGCGCTGGTGATCCATCGACTGGTCAGGCGGGTGCAGTCGCTGCTGTCGCGCAAGCCGCGGCTGCGCAGGATTCCGCGCCGGATTCCGGCCTCGCAGCACGGGATCGATCGCACCCGGGTGTCCCGATCGGCCATCCGCACCTGCGAGACGCTGCAGGCCGCCGGGCACCGGGCCTACGTGGTCGGCGGCGCGGTGCGCGATCTGCTGGTGGGGATCGTTCCGAAGGACTTCGACGTGGCCACCGACGCCACGCCGGAACAGGTCAAGTCGCACTTTCGCCGGGCCATCATCATCGGGCGCCGCTTCCGGCTGGTGCACGTGATGTTCGGAGCCGAGACGATCGAGGTGTCGACCTTCCGCGGCAGCGACCCCAGCGAGCGCGACACCGACGGCCGCGTGCTGGCCGACAACGTGTTCGGCGAGCAGTACGAGGATGCCGCGCGGCGCGATTTCACGATCAATGCGCTGTACTACGATCCCGGCACCGGCGAGGTGCTCGACTACACCGATGGAGTGCGCGACATCCAGCGGCGCCGGCTGCGCATCATCGGCGATCCGGAGACCCGCTACCGGGAAGATCCCGTGCGGATGCTGCGCGCGGTGCGCTTCGCGGCCAAGCTCGGATTCGACCTCGATCCGGCCACCCGCGCGCCGATCGCGAAGCTGGCCGACCTGATCGAGAACGTGCCGGCGGCGCGCCTGTTCGACGAGATGCTCAAGCTGCTCACCAGCGGACACTCGGTGGCGTGCATCTCGCAGTTGCGCGCCGAGGGGCTGCACCGCGGACTGCTGCCGCTGCTGGACGTGATCCTGGAGCAGCCGCAGGGCGAGCGCTTCGTGATGTTCTCGCTGGCCCGCACCGACGAGCGGGCGCGCGCGGGCAAGCGCGTCTCGCCGGGGTTTCTGTTCGCCACGCTGCTGTGGCACGAGGTGCTGGCCAAGTGGAATGCCCGGCTGGCCGCGGGCGAGCACCGGATGCCGGCGCTGGAGGCCGCGATCGACCAGGTGCTGGACAGCCAGACCGAAAAGCTGGCCATTCAGCGGCGCTTCACGTCCGACATGCGCGAGATCTGGACGCTGCAGCCGCGCTTCGAGCGCCGCACCGGGCAGGCCCCGCTGCGCCTGCTCGAACACTTGAGGCTGCGGGCCGGATATGATTTCCTGCTGATCCGCTGCGCGGCCGAGGAGGCTCCGGCCGAACTGGGTCAATGGTGGACGCGTTTCATAGACGGATCGGAAGAGGAGCGAGCGGCCCTGATGCAGGAAGCGAGCAAGACCCGCGCCACCGCCCCGGATGCCCGCCGGCGCCGGCGGCCGCGCCGCCGCCCCGCGGCGGCGGCATGACGGCGGCAGCGATGCGACAGGCGTATATCGGACTCGGCGCGAACCAGGGCGACCTGGTTGCGACCTTGAACGCCGCGGTGCAATCGCTCGGCTCGCTGGAGCAGTCCCAGTTCGTTGCCGCCTCCCCCTTTTACCGTTCGGCCCCGATCGAGGCGAACGGGCCCGATTACCTGAACGCGGTGGTGCGGATCGACACGGACCTGGAGCCCTACGGTCTGCTGCTGCATCTGCTCGAGATCGAAATGGTATTCGGTCGCAAGCGGCGCGGCTCCGATGCGCGGCGCAACGCGCCGCGCAACATCGACCTGGACCTGCTGCTGGTGGGCGACCTGATCATCCGCAGCGCCCCGCTCGTGCTGCCGCACCCCCGCATGCACGAACGGGCCTTCGTCCTCAGGCCCCTGCTGGACCTGGCGCCCGATCTGATGGTGCCCGGCTACGGCTCGGCCGCCGCCCTGCTCACCCGGGTCTCCGACCAGGTGATCGCGCCGTTCCGGCCCGATCAGGACCCCGATTTCGGCACCGAACAGGACTCCGACGAAGGCGCGGAGTAGTTCGGTCGGCCCCCGCTTGCAGCCATCGCCACATGGGCGAACCCGCGCAACTGCGCCACATCGCGATCGAAGGCCCGATCGGGGCCGGCAAAACCTCGCTCGCGCAGCGGCTCGGCCGCCACCTGGGAGCGCAGCTCGTGCTGGAGCAGCCCGAGGCCAATCCGTTCCTGGAGCGCTTCTATCGCGACCGCAAGCGCTTTGCGCTGCCCACCCAGCTATGCTTTCTGCTGCAGCGGGCCGCCCAGATCGCCGAGCTCGGCCAGCTGGACCTGTTCCAGGGTCAGGTGATCACGGATTTCCTGCTGGACAAGGATGCGCTGTTTGCCCGCCTCACGCTATCGGACGAGGAGTTGAAGCTGTACCAGACCATCCACGCGCAGATCGCGCCCAGCGCACCGGCGCCGGACCTGGTGATCTATCTTCAGGCCAGCGCCGAAACGCTGGCCGCGCGGGTGGCGCGCCGGGCCAACCCGATCGAGGCCGGCATCACCGAGTCCTACCTGCGGGCGCTGGCCGACAGCTATGCAGGCTTCTTTCATCATTACGATGCGGCCCCGGTGCTGATCGTGAACAGCGAGCACCTGAACCCGACCTCGCGCGACGAGGACCTGCAGCTTCTGCTGGCGCGGATCCAGGCGATGCGGGGCCGGCGCGAATACTTCAACGTGGCGGGCTGATGCTGGCTGCCCTCACCCCCTCCCCTCTCCCGCTGCGCGGGCGGGGGGCGATCGCGCGCCGCAAGTGCGATGACCTTCTCGGAGGCACGACGTGTCGCCCCTCGCCCGCGCAGCGGGAGAGGGGAGGGCTCGCCCTGCGAAGCCGGGCTACGCCCGGCGAAGCAGGGGGGTGAGGGCTTAACCCGATGAAAGTCGTCCGCACCATCGAAGAGCTGCGCGACCAGTTGCACGGGCAGAACCGGCTCTCGTTCGTGCCGACGATGGGCAACCTGCACGCGGCGCATCTTTCGCTGATGGCGCTGGCGGCGCGCCACGGCGATCCGGTGGTGGCATCGATCTTCGTGAACCGCCTGCAGTTCGGGCCCAGCGAGGACTTCGACCGCTACCCGCGCACGCTGGAGCAGGACATCGACAAGCTGCAGCAGCAAAACCGGGTTTACGTACTGTTCGCGCCGGACGAGCGCGAGATGTACCCGGAACCGCAAAGCTACCGCGTCAGCCCCCCGTCGGACCTGGGCGATATCCTGGAAGGCGAGTTCCGGCCCGGCTTCTTCGTGGGCGTGACCACCGTCGTGTTGAAGCTTTTCTCGTGCGTGCACCCGCGGGTGGCGGTGTTCGGCAAGAAGGACTATCAGCAATGGATGATCGTGCGGGCCATGTGCCGGCAGTTCTCGCTGCCGACCGAGATCGTGCCGCACGAGACCGTGCGTGACGCCGACGGCCTGGCGCTTTCCTCGCGCAACCGCTTCCTGTCGGACAGGGAGCGCCGCGAGGCGCCCCACCTGTACCGCGCGCTGGGCGAGGTGCGCGAGCGGCTGCTCGGCGGCGCGCACGACCTGGCGCGCCTGCAGCAGGACTGCATCGCCGAGCTGGTCGCGAGCGGCTGGCAGCCGGACTACGTGGCCATCCGGCGCCAGAGCGACCTGAAAGCGCCTACCGCAGAACAGGTCGAAGCAGCCGAGCCGCTGGTCGTGGTGGCGGCCGCCAAGCTGGGATCGACGCGCCTGATCGACAATCTGGAGATCTAGCCTCGCCTGAGCGATAATCCGGGCCCCGCGCCGGGATGGCGGAACTGGTAGACGCGCCGGACTCAAAATCCGGTTCTGGCAACAGAGTGTGGGTTCGATTCCCTCTCCCGGCACCAGCTACGCTCCTTCCTTCGTTGCACACGAATGTCCTGTGAGTGCACCAAGCGCTTGAACTTGCAGGGCAAATTGAACCTCTGATAGGTTCGATCAGTGCAATCGCCTTCTCTGGAAGTGCGCCTCCACGCAGCGTCTTCCGGCGGAACGGCTGGCGGAACGGAGCGAGCGCTTTTGGCAAGACATATTCTTTCTGCAACTCGGGTGCGCACGGCATCCGTCGGCGATTACGGCGACGGCGATGGGCTTTACCTGCGCGTGAAAGCTGGCACCAAGCCGAGCGAGACGACGGCGTCGTGGGTGTTCCGGTACACGGGCCCCAGCGGCAGGCGCCGCGAGCTTGGCTTGGGCGCCGCCGATCGCGGCACGCAGGAGGCGGCCGGTGCGTCGCTGAAGCGCGCACGCAGGAAAGCCGAAGAAGCGCGCGCGATGCTGGAGGAGACGCCGCCGCGCGACCCGATCGACGGAAAGGCGGATGAGCGCAAAGCCGCACGCGAGGGCGCCGCGGCGAAGAATGCCGCCTCGAGGTCCGCCGCGACCACACTGCGACGCTACGCGCGCGCCTACCACGCAGCTCACGTCGAGCCGCTCCGGGCAGACCGGCATGGCAGGGAGTGGCTTGGCAGCATCGAACGGCACGTTCCAGCGGCATTGTTGGACAGGCCAATCGCCGCGGTCACGTCGATCGATCTGCTGGACGCCCTGGTTCCCATCCTGCGCAAAGTCCCCGAAACCGGAGGCCGGATCTTTCAACGCCTAGCGACGGTCTTCGACGCCGCGGTGATCGACAGGCTGCGCCCCGACAGCCCCGCCACGTCGATTAGGAGGGAGCTTCGGAAGCGGGCGGGTCGTCGTGAGCGCGGCAACTACGCATCCATGCCGTATCAGAGGATGCGCGGCTTCGCGACCGATCTGCGCGCCATGGCCGGCAATTCGGCGCGCTGCCTCGAATTCACGATCCTGACGGGCGCCCGCACCAGCGAGGCACTGATGGCCGAGTGGTCGGAATTCGACCTGCAGTCGCGGATTTGGACGATCCCGGCGTCCAGGATGAAGGGGCGTGAGCAGCACCTCGTGTACCT
>DATKFG010000128.1:0-13807 GCA_035511515.1 Burkholderiaceae bacterium
CAACATCTGGTAATCGGGATGGAATGCAGGCTCCACCCCGAGCAAAGCGCCCGCCAGCTGGAACTGGACAAAGGGCGACTGCGCGGCGACCAGGTCCGATGCCACAAACTGTGACAGCTGCTCCAGATGCGAGTCGCTGTAACGGGCCTTTGACGCACGGTTCAACGCGGCCTCGAGGCTGCTGCGATCATGCCGTCGCTGTGCGTCTTCGGCCAGGTACAGCCAAGGCACAACGTTGTCGGGTTCGATCCTGGCCCATTGTGCGGGGCTCAGCAGGGCGCACTCGTCGCTCGAAAGCTCGTCAGTGGTCGCACCGCACGAAACGGTGGCCAGTGCGTAGGCGTCGGCGTCGGACGTGGTCGTTGCAAGCCGGACCAGCGCACGGCGGCTTTCCGCTGCAGCGCTTCGCATTGCCTGAGCCAAGACTGGTATGCAGGGTAAATCGTTGCTGTTACAGTCGCCGTTGGCGTCCTGCCAGGCGAGACGAGCGGCATTGGCAGCTGCGCCCGCCTGAAGATACAACCCCAAGGCGCGTTCGCGCTCGGTGGATCGCGTGGCCAGGTCAGATGCGATGCTGGCAACAGCCAATTGTCCCGCAGCTTCGAGGTCCCGCGGAAAATATGGGATACCGTTGACCTTGGAAATGGGCCCATAGCCGCACAGCTCGCCGTCTTTTGCGGTTGGTTGTGGCGATTGCCACCCTGGCAGCGCAGTTAACGGCGTTTGGATGGGGCGCGTTCGCACGGCCGCCTCCGCCGAGTCGACCTTCGGCAGCGCGGGCGCGTCTCGCGGCGCCCTTAGCCACCAGGCCGCAACTAGGATGGCCAGCAACCCACCGGCCGCGACCGCGAGAGGACGACGGCGGGCCCGAAGGATTCCAATGACGAAGGCGATGTTCGCTGAAAATGCCATTTCAACGGTCCGCCGATCGGCCCAAACCGGATCACGCTTTCTTGAGTGCGGCCAGAACCTTCTCTGCGGTGAACGGGACCGAGCGCAGACGAACACCGATCGCATCGAACACCGCATTTGAAATGGCGGGAGCGACAACGGACGCCGTCGGCTCGCCTGCGCCCCAGGGTGGCTCGGTCGGCCGATCGATCAGAGCGATGGCCACGTCGGGGACGTCCGGAAACGTGATGACTGGATAGGATATCCAGTCCAGGCTCGTGACCGCAGACCGGTTGAACTTGAGCTCTTCGATCAGCGTCCGGCTGATGGTGTGAACGACATTGCCCTCGATCTGATTCCGGAGGCCATCCGGATTGATGATCTGGCCGCAGTCGTGGGCGATGGCGAACCGCTTCACTCGGATCTTGCCGGTCTTGCGGTTGACCTCGACGTCCGCGACGGCGCCGATATAGGTTCGTGCCAGTTCATACCGCACGTAGGCCACGCCGCGACCGCGAGCCACGTCGCCACCGCTCCCGGTGGACGGCGCGCCGCCGGATCGCCGAGGCTGCCACTGGGCGAGCTTGGCCAGGCGCTGCAGCAACTCGATGCCGCGCTGGTCCGCGAGGTTGCGCAGCCGAAATTCAAGCGGATCCACGCCGGCGGCCGACGCGACCTCGTCCAAAAATGCCTCATTGCCGAACGTATTTTGCAGTCGCCCCGGAGTCCGTATCCAGGATGGGCGGAACGGTGTGTCTGCCAGACGATGAGCAACGGCCTTGATGTTGGGGAAGGTGTAGGGGATGCCGAGCGACTGCTGCATGCTGCCGGCATGCGACGCTTCCGTGGGCATTCCCGCCAGTTGTGCGGTCAGCAAGGCCACCTGAAGCGTCTTGGGGACATCCGGGACGTAGGATGCCGACTCCCAGGCGGCCACGTTGCCGGCGCTACCCAGACCGGCGTGGTAATCGATCAGGACCGGGGGTCCTTTTGGATCCCATCCGTGCTCCTCGGCGCGGCTCCACTGGACCCGCACCGGGCGACCCGTCAGCTTGGCCAGCAGTGCCGCATCAGCTGCTGCGTCCTCATGCCCGTTGCGGCCATAGCAACCGGAGCCGTCGATATAGATGGCGCGCACGCCCTGTTCGGGCACGCCGAACATCAGAGCGAGCTGCTTGCGCAGAAGATGGGTTGCTTGCGAGGCGGTCCAGCACGTGAGCTGGCCATTTTCCCACTGCGCCACCGCACAGGACGGGCCGACCGAGCCGTGGGTATGAATCGCAAAGTCATAGCTGGCGGTCAATTTCCTCGAGGCACCCGGCATCGCGTCCGCCGTGTTGCCGATGTTCTGCACGACGTCGTCGCGGTTGATCTTGGTGGACCGAACGTGATCCCATAACCTGCTGCTGTCCGGAAGACCCTCCCACTCGGACCACTTGGCCTTGACGGCGTCACTTGCCTTGATCGCGGCCCACTCGTTCTCTGCGACCACGGCGAGGAAATTTTCCTGGCGAAGCGTTTGAACGAACCCCCGGATCTGCCTTGCCGGGGCGTCGTCGTACGAGACCAATTGCGAGCCCATCCCGGCCGGCCGGATGACCCGTGCGTGGAGCATCCCGGGCCGGCGGAAGTCCTGCATGTACATGAATTCGCCCGTCACTTTCGCGGGGATGTCCAGGCGCGCGACCGGCTTGCCGACGATCGTGTAGGTCGCCGGGTCCTTCAGCGGAGCGGCTTTGTCGAGGGCGAGCTCGAAGCGCTTGCCGCCGATCAGCTCGTTGTAGCCGATATGCCGGCTCCCGGACTTGTCGAGCACCTCGCCGTTCCGGGTGGCGAGCTCTTCCCGGCCGATGCCCAGGCGCTTGGCTGCTTCGTTGAGCAGGGCCTGGCGCGCCGTTGCAGCGGCCTGCCGGATTTGCATGCCGCCGTTCTGGATCGAAAGGCTTCCGAAGGTGGGGCCCTGATCCGGGGTCACCAGCGTGTCGCCCTGGATGACGGTCACCCTCTCCAGGGGCACATCCAGTTCCTCCGCGGCGATTTGCGTCAATGCGGTCCGCACCCCGGTGCCGAGGTCGACTTTGCCCGAGTACACGGTCACGGCGCCGCTCTGGTCGATCGAAACAAAACCATCGACCTGGTCGGGAGCCACGGTTTTGCCGCGCGCGCTTTCCTGCGCACGCGCCGCTGGCAGCAGCGCGCTCCATGAAAAGGTCACCACCAGCGATCCTCCCGCTGCCAGAAATTCGCGACGAGACATCAGTTCGGTGAACATGGCCGCCCCTCCCTCAGACCATTTCAGAGGCGCGCCGGATCGCTTTGATGATCCGCACATGCGTTCCGCAGCGGCAAAGGTTGTTGGCCAGTGCGGCCCGGATGTCGTCCTCGCTGGGGTGCTTGTTCTGATCCAGCAAGGCCTTCGCCTGCATCAGCACGCCGTTGATGCAGTAGCCGCACTGCACGGCCTGCTCCTCGATAAAGGCCCGTTGCAGGGGGTGTGGATGGCCGGACGTGCCCAGGCCTTCGAGTGTGACGATCTTTCTGCCTTCGGCCTGTTTTACCGGAAAAACGCACGAACGCGTGGGATTGCCGTCCAGGTGCACGGTGCAGGCGCCGCACTGACCGAGCCCGCAGCCGAAGCGCGGACCGCGCAGTCCCAGCTCATTGCGCAGCGCATACAGCAGCGGCATTTGCGGATCGTCGACCGCGATGACCGCGGGCTTGCCGTTCACATGCAGCGTCAGCTGCGTCGGGCCGCGCTCACCCGAACCGCTTGTTGGTGTGTCTTCCATGAGGTCCTCCTCGTGCGTGCCGGCGGTTCATTCTGCGCGCAATCCGCCGGACTTTAGTTCGTGCGCGCCTGCGGATCGGGTATTTGCGCTACCCGTTGCCACCGTCAGGGCCTGAACGCCGCTTGGACCCAAAAGTCTTTTAGCATTGTGGGATGCAGGCCGAGGCCGATCGGATTCGTCTGGACAAGTGGCTGTGGGCAGCGCGCTTCTTCAAGACGCGCTCGCTGGCGAGCCAGGCGATCGACCTGGGTCGCGTACGCATCGACGGCGAGCGAATAAAGCCCGCGCGCGAGGCGAGGGTGGGCGAGCTGATCGACCTTCAGGTCGGCGACCATAGGCTGCAGGTCGTGATACAGGCATTGTCGACGCAGCGCGGCCCAGCGAGCGTCGCGCGCGAGCTGTATCTGGAGACGGCAGACAGCATTGAACGCCGCAAGCGGCACGAGGAACAACGGGCTGCCGAGCCGGCGCACTCGACCAGAGGCAGGCCGACCAAGCGCGACCGGCGGGCACTTGGCAAGATCTTGCGAGACTGACCGACGCGCGCGCCCCCCGCTAGCGCGTCATCGCGCGCCGGGCCAAGTAGCTTGCCGCATCGACCGCCAGCACGAGCGCCAGCATCGCCAGCAGCACGGTCGCGGTGCGACCCATCTGGAACAGGCCCAGGTGATAGGACAGCAGCTGGCCCAGGCCCCCGGCACCGACCACGCCCAGGATCGAGGCGGCCCGGATGTTGTTCTCCCAGCGGTACAGCACGTAGGACAGCAGCTGCGGAGCGACCTGCGGCAGCGTGGCGTACAGCAGCACTTGCGCGGATCCGGCGCCCTGCGCGCGCAGCGCGAACGCCGGCCCCGGGGGCGCATTTTCGATCGCCTCGGCGAACAGGCGCCCCAGCACGCCGGTCGTGTGCAGCGCCAGCGCCAGCGTGCCGGCCATCGGTCCCAGACCGGCCGCGATCAGCATCAGCGAGGCCCACACCAGCTCGGGCACCGCGCGCAGGGCATTGAGCAGCAGGCGGGTGGGAATGCGCCACAAGGCGCGTGCGTGCGTGCGCGCGGCCGGCAGTGCCAGCAGCAGGCCGAACACCGACGCCAGCAACGTTCCGAGCGCCGACATGGCCACGGTCTCGCCCGTGGCCAGCGCGACCTTGCGCAGGAATGGCGGCGAGGTTTCGGGCGGGAAGAATTCGGCGGCGAAGCGGGCCATCGCGGCCGCCGAGCTGCGCGACCCGAACGCGCTCCATTGCAGATCCAGGCTCCAGAAGCTCGCCACCACCAGCGCCAGGGCGGCCAGCAGCACCCAGCCGGTGCGGGCGTGCAGCGCGAACAGGCGGGCCGGCAGGGCCTCGATCGGTTGGGCGTTGCGATCCGGGCTCATCGCAGCGACCTGCGCAGCCACGCGCTGGTGGTATCGGCCAGCGCGACCAGCCCGATGAAAACCAGCAACATCGTGGCCACCTCGTTGCCGGCCAGCATCTTCAGGGAACTGTCCATCTGCTGACCCAGTCCGCCTGCGCCGACAAAACCCAGAACGACCGAGGAGCGGATCGCGCATTCCCAGCGGTAGATCGCGTACGAGGTCAGCTCGGGGGCGGCCTGCGGCAGCAGGCCGTAGAAGAACGCCTGCAGGCGCCCGCTGCCGTTGGCCAGCAGCATGCGGGTGGGGTGCGCGTCGCAGCTTTCCAGGATCTCGGCGAACACCTTGCCGAGCATGCCGCCGTACGTGAGCCCGATCGCCAGCACCCCCGAAGTCGGTCCCAGGCCCACCACGCGCACGAAGACCAGCGCCCAGACCAGTTCGGGAACGGTGCGCAGCGCCACCATCAGCGCCCTTGCTGCCTGCCGCACGGCGAAGGGGCCGGCGGCCATCCGCCCGGCCAGGCTGGACACGGACAGCGCCGCGGTGGCGACCAGGGCCAGCGGAACCGCCAGCAGCAGCGCCAGGCTGACCCCGGCCGTTGCGATCGCGACCGTTCGCCAGGTTTCGTGCGCCACCACCGTCAGAAAGTCCGCGTCGAGCGCCGGCGGCAGGAAGCCGGCCAGGAAGTGCGCCGTCACCCGCACACTGCGCTCATCGAGCATCTGCCATGGCCGAAATTCGGTCAGCACCAGCAGTGGCCACATGAGCAGCATCGCCACCGCCAGCCACGCGAGGCGGCCCCTGAACGCTGGATCGCGGCTGGGCGCCGGGCGCACCGGCGAGACCAGCGTGGCGGGTTCGGTCACCATCGCGCTTGAACCTAGCGCCAGACCATCGGCACCGCGGCCGATTCGTCCGGCTCTTCGGAGGCGAGCTCGTGCGGCTGCGGCGACGGCGCCGCGTGCGCGTACAGCCAGCGCAACTGCTCGGCCGATACCTGGGAGCTGGGCGCATCGAAGCTGATCGTCCCGTCGCGCAGACCCACCGCGCGCGGAAAATTCTCCAACGCCATCTGCACCTGGTGCATCGAAACCACCAGCGTGATCCCGTGCAGCCTGGCCTGTTCGCGCAGGATTTGCAGCGCCCGCGCGGCCCGCACCGGGTCGAGCGAGGACAGCGGTTCATCCAGCAGCCACAGTCGCGCCGGCGCCAGCAGCGCGCGCGCCAGGCTGACGCGCTGCCGCTCGCCGCCCGAGAGCCGGTCGACCCGATCGAACAGGCGATCGTGCAGATCGAACGGCGCCAGTGCGGCATGCGCGCGAGCGATGTCGAGCGGCACCAGCAGCGAGCGCAGGCTGCTGGCCAGACTCATCGCAGGCAGCCGTCCCGCCAGCACGGCCGTCACCACGCGCTGGCGCGGCGGCAGGGGCGGAACCTGGGGCGCCAGGAAAAGCCGCCCGCGCAGCTGCCGGCGCCGGCCCGAGCCGATCGACCACGGGTCCTCGCCGTCGAGCAGCACGCGTCCGCGCTGGGCCCGCAGCGCGCACGCGGCCACCTGCAGCAGCGTCGTCTTGCCGGCACCGGATGGGCCGACCACGGCCACGTGCTCGCCGCTGCCGATCTGCAGGTCGACCTGCTGCAGCGCCGAGCGCAACTGGGCCGGCCCGCCCGGATAGCGGACCGACACGCCTTCCAGTCGCACCGTTGGACCGGGCCCGCCTGAGTTCGCGCCCGTATTCACAACAGCCCGGCGCTGCGCGCGGCTGCCTCGATGCCCTGATAGTTTTCGGGCCGGGTCGGAATGAAGCGCGAGGCCCGTTGCAGGCCCAGGATTTCCTTGCCGTCCGGCGTGTCGGGCGTCAGGTCGAGAAATGCCTGGCGCAGCTTGTCCCGCAGCGCTTCCGGCATCTTGGCACTGACCGACCAGTTGTAGTCATAGAAGGTCGGCGTCGTGTAGAACACCGTGACCTGAGCTGGACCGGCCTTGCCCTCGGCGACGAACTTGTCCCACACCGAGATGTTCACCGCCCCGGCGTCAACCTTGCCGCCGGCCACGGCGGCGATCGTGGCGTCATGCGCACCCGAATAGCTGACGCGGCGCAGGTCGCGGTCCGGATCGATGCCGGCCTGCAGCAGGAAGCTGCGCGGCATCAGGTGCCCGGACGTGCTGGACTGCGAGCCGAAACTGAAGGTGCGTCCCTTCAGGTCCGCCAGCGTGTGGATGCCGCTGGAGGCGCCCGTGATGAACACCGAACGGAAGCCCTGATCCTCGGCACGCTGCACCAGCGGGATCACCTGTCCGCCCGAGCGCACGCTGGCCTGCACGAACGTGAAGCCGCCGAACCAGGCCAGATCGACCTTGCCGTTGACCAGCGCTTCCACCGCGGCCGCGTAATCGGTCACCGGCGTCCACTCGATGGGCATGTTCAGCCGCGCCTGCAGGTACCGCCCCAGCGGCGCGAACTTGCGGGCCAGCTCGGTCGGGGCTTCGTCGGGAATCGCCGTGACCCGCAACGGCTGCTGCGCTTGGGCGCTGGCCGATCCGGTGCCGGCCAGGCCCACCCAGACGAGGGCTGCGACGGCGGCGGCCAGACGCCAGCGTGACCAGACCGGACGGTTCATGTTGTGCTCCCTGCCGCCTGCGCCACAGCGCTGCGAAAGCCGGCGAAGATATCATTTCGCTCGGGACAAAAGAAATTGCGGTAGCGCGGATGGCGCAGCCGCGGGTGGGTCGCGAACGATCCTCCCCGCAGCACCTGGCGCGAACCGAACCAGGGCGACGAGTAGTCGCGATACGGATGCGGCGCAAAGCCGGGGTAGGGCTCGAACGTCGAGGCGGTCCACTCCCACACCTGCCCGAAGCGGATCGGCGCAGCGGCCGGTGCCACGGGCACCGTCACGGCGGCCACTTCCCACTCGAGCTCGGTCGGCAGACGCCGGCCGGCCCAGCGGCACCATGCCTGCGATTCGTGCAGCGTGACATGGGTGACCGGATCCGTTTCATCGAGCGTGATCCATCGGCCGAAGCGGCGCTGCTGCCAGCCGCTTGCGGCAGGCCGCCAGAAGCGTGGCCAGCGCGCATCTTGGCGCTGGCGCCAGTCCCACCCTTGGGCGGTCCACAGGTGCTGATCCTGGTATCCGCCGGCGTCGATGAACGCGGCAAAGGCGCGATTGTCCACCGGCGCCCGGTCGATCCGGAAGGGCTGCACGTCGACCCAGCGTGGCTCCAGCTCGTTGTCGAAGGCGAAGTCGCCGTTCACCGAGCCGAGTCGGAAGTGCGTCGCATCGAACGCCAGCTCGGGCGCCTGGCCGGGGTCGATGGTGGCCGCTTCGGTCGGGGGCACCGCCTCGAGGCGCAGGCCCAGCGCGTCGGCCATGTAAATGGCCGCCTCGTGATGCATGTCCTCGTGCATCAGCGCCAGCCAGGCGAAGTACAGCAGCCCGTGGGCGTCCCCATCGGCCTGCGCCAGGATCCGCAGCGTCTGTTCCAGCGTGCGCGACAGGTAATCACGCGTCGGGCCTGCGTGGGGCAGCGGCAGATGCCAGCGCGTCGAATGTTCGACCCGGCTCGAGTCGTACAGCGCATCGGCATCGGCCAGCTTCGGTGCCGCGCGTGGCGCGTCCGGATCGGCCGTGGTGCCGCGCTGACGCTGCGGGTTGCGCCCGATCCAGTATTCCTGGAACCAGCCGACATGCCCCAGCTCCCACAGCGGTGGATTGACCTCGGGCGAATAGGGAATCTGCAGGTGGCTTGCGCGCAGCGCCTCCTCCAAGGCCGCAAACGTGCGCAGCGTGCCGGCCCGGCTGTCGGCCAGCGCCGCGCTCAGGCGCTCCCGATCGGCACAGCGGATCAAGGTGGGGTCGTCGACGGTCGGCATGCGCTATAAGACTCGTATGGGTCAGCCCAGTGCAATCATCATCTGTCCGGCAGCGCCGCAAAGCAACAATGGCAACTGGCGCACCGCGCAGCGCTGGAGCCGGATGCTGGCGCCGATTGCACGCATCACGATCGCACAGCGGTGGCAGGGCGAGCCCTTCGATCTGATGATCGCGTTGCACGCCCGCCGGTCGGCCGAGTCGATCGCACAGTGGCACGAAGCGCGCGCGGCGGCCAGTATGGCAGGTCGGCCGCCGCTGATCGTCGTTCTGACGGGTACCGACCTGTATCGCGACATCCGTTCGGACCCACGGGCGCAGCGGTCGCTGCAATGCGCCGACGCGCTGGTCGTACTGCAGGACCAGGGGCCGGCGTCGCTGCCGCGGCCGGCGCGCGCCAAGGCGACCGTGATCTACCAGTCGGGCGGACGGCGGCGCACGCTGCCCAAGACGGGCCGCCATCTGCGAGCGGTGATGGTCGGGCATCTGCGTGAAGAGAAATGTCCGCAAACGCTGTTCGACGCGGCCAGGTTGCTGCGCGAGCGAGCCGACATCCGGATCGATCTGGTCGGAGCGGCGCTGGATCCGGGCCTGGCGCGGCGGTCGGCGGCCACCGCGCGCGCCTGCCCGCAGTACCGCTGGCTGGGCGCCTTGCCGCACCCCGACACACTGCGGCGGATCCAGCGCGCTCATGTGGTCATCAACGCCAGCTCGATGGAGGGCGGCGCGCACACCGTGCTGGAGGCCGTGCGCTCGGGCACGCCGGTGCTGGCCTCGCGCATCGCCGGCAACGTCGGTATGCTGGGCGGGGACTATGCGGGGTATTTCCCGTGCGGCGACGCGGGCGCGCTGGCACGCCTGCTGCAGCGCTGCCGCGACGAGCCGCGCCTGTTGGCCAAGCTTCGCCGGCAGTGCCGTGCGCGCGCCTCCAGGTTCGAGCCGCGACGCGAGCAGCGCGCGCTCGGGGCCCTGGTTTCGCGCCTGCTGAAGGCCGCCCGCAGTGCCACGGAGAATGGATGATGGTCACGCCTGAAGCTGGAACCGCTACGCCCGCTGCGCTCTCGCCGCCGCCCCGACTGACATCGCTGTCGCACGGAGGCGGATGCGGCTGCAAGATCGCGCCCGGATTGCTGTCGGAGATCCTGCGGTCCACGGCCCGAATGCCGACGCCGCCCGAGCTGCTGGTCGGCATCGAGACCGCGGACGACGCGGCCGTATACCGGCTCAACGCCGAGCAGGCGCTGGTGGCCACGACCGATTTTTTCATGCCGATCGTCGATGATCCGTACGATTTCGGCCGGATTGCCGCAACCAACGCGATCTCCGACGTGTACGCAATGGGAGGTCGGCCGATCCTGGCGCTGGCGCTGGTCGGCATGCCGATCAACGTGCTGCCGGTCGACACGATCCGCCGGATCCTGCAGGGGGGCGAGGCGGTGTGCCGCGAGGCCGGTATACCGATCGCGGGCGGCCACAGCATCGACTCGGTCGAGCCGATCTACGGGCTGGTCGCGCTCGGATTGGTGCATCCGGACCGGGTCAAGCGCAACAGCGACGCCCGTGCCGGCGACCGCGTCGTGTTGGGCAAGGCCCTCGGAGTCGGCATCTACTCGGCCGCGCTGAAGAAGGATCGGCTCGACGCGGCCGGCTACGCGAGCATGATCGCCTCGGCCACGAGTCTGAACACACCGGGGCCGGACCTGGCGTCGATCGACGGCGTGCACGCGATGTCGGACGTCACCGGATTCGGCCTGGCGGGCCACGCGCTGGAGATCGCACGCGGATCCGGGTGCCGGGTCCGGGTCGATTGGACGCGCGTGCCGATCCTGCCGGGTGCGCGCGAGCTGGCCGCGGGCGGTTTCATCACCGGAGCGTCGGGCCGCAACTGGGCCGGCTACGGCGGGCAGGTGCGTCTGCCGAGCGGCTTTGCCGACGTCGAGCGCGCGCTGCTCACCGATCCGCAGACCAGCGGCGGCCTGCTGGTGACCTGCGAGCCGCGGGCGCTGTCCGAAGTGCTGGCAACGTTCAGGCGGCATGGATTCGAAGCGGCCGCCGAAATCGGCGATGTCGTCGCAGCCGACGGCGCAGCGCCGCTCGAGGTGCGCGCTGGATGACGCGCGAGGTTGCTCGCCCTCACCCCCTCCCCTCTCCCGCTGCGCGGGCGAGGGGCGACCGGGCGCCGCAAGGTTGCTGCCGCTCGCACTGGCGCGCCGTATCGCCCCTCGCCCGCGCAGCGGGAGAGGGGAGGGGGTGAGGGCGCTCAGTCGCTGAACTCGCCCCTGCCCTTGGGGTACTGCGCTTCCCACTCGCGGCCGTTGACCTTGTCGATGCGCATCTCCTCGACCGTGCCCGGGTCCAGGCAGCGGGCGTTGACGCTGAAACCGTCGGGGTGCGAGCGCGGTACGTAGAAGGACTTCACGCCGCACACCGAACAGAACAGGTGCTTGGCCGTGTGCGTGTTGAAGCCGTAGGTGCTGAGCGATTCGCTTCCGGAAAGCAGCCGGAAGCGGTCGGCAGGAACGATCAGGTGCAGGTAGCCGGCTTTGCTGCAGATGGAGCAATTGCACTCGGAAACGCGCAGATGCGCCGGTGCCATCACCTCGAACCGGACCCGACCGCAGTGACAACCGCCCGTGTGCGCGATCATGCGTTCTCCCGTTCGGCCGGCAGCTTGCGCCACACGCTCGCCAGCCACGGCTGCTGCTCGCGGGGCAGGCCGGTCGGCCGATAGTAGTGTTCGAGTTCCAGGAAGGCGGCATCGCTCAGGTAGCGGCGCCAGGTCGGCAGGTCGTGATACGCGCCGTAACGGCCGCGGTTCCAGCCCTCTTCGTTGCGACCGTGCGGGTTGGAGCTGAACAGCACGCCGCCCGCCTTCAATGCGGCATGCAGTTGCCGCAGCACGCGCGGCAACTCCTGGGACGGTACGTGAAACAGCGAAGCATTGGCAAAGATGCCATCGAAGCGCTGGCTCGGCACATCCAGCTTCAGAAAATCCTGCTGCCACACTTCGCAGCCGGACTCGGCGCGCGCCATGGCGGCGAATTCGGCCGCGCCCTCCAGGCCGATCGCGGTGTGGCCCAGGCCGGCCAGGGTCCTGAGGTCGCGCCCCGGCCCACAGCCAAGATCGAGCAGGGTGAACGGCGGCTCGGCCTGGATGTGGCGCAACAGCGCGTCGATGTTCTGGCGCACGTCGTGATCGCGCGTGCCGGCGCGAAACTCCTCGGCGCGCTGCTCGTAGTGCGCCAGTGTCGTGCTGACGATCTGGTCCAGGTCATGCGGCGCCAGCATGTTCCGACCTCGGGGGCGACCAGGCGATTCTAGGCCACTGGAAATTGCGCTTCGCGCCCATATGTTGGAGGTTGTCGCCGGCCGCTCGACCGGCGTTGAGCCAGGAGCACACGATGAAGAAGGTTCTCAGCGTTCACAGCAGCCCCCGCCCGCACTGGGTCGGCGACGGCTTTCCGGTGCGGTCGCTGCTGTCGTACAGCACGCTGGGCGAAAATATCAGCCCATTTTTGCTGCTCGACTACGCCGGTCCCGCGGAATTCAAGCCATCCGATCGGCCGCGCGGCGTCGGGGAGCATCCGCACCGCGGCTTCGAGACGGTGACCATCGCGTACCAGGGCGAAGTGGCGCACCGCGATTCCACCGGCCGGGGCGGACTGATCGGCCCCGGCGACGTGCAGTGGATGACCGCCGCCTCAGGGATCCTGCACGAGGAATTCCACTCGCCGGCGTATACGCGCCGGGGCGGACCTTTCGAGATGGTGCAACTGTGGGTCAACCTGCCGGCCAAGGACAAGATGTCGGCGCCGGGATATCAGCCCATCGTCGAGCGCGACATCCCCAGCGTACCGCTGGCGGGCGAAGCCGGGACCGTGCGCGTGATCGCGGGCGAGTACGACGGCCACGCCGGGCCGGCGCGGACGTTTTCGCCGGTCAACGTGTGGGACGTGCGGTTGCGCCAGGGCGGCCGCGCCACGCTGCGGGTTCCGTCCGGCCATACGGCCGTGGTCGTGGTGCTGCGCGGCACGGTGCTGGTCGGTGACAGCGAGGTCGTGCGGGAAGCCCAGGTCGCGCTGCTCGAGCGCGAGGGCGGTGAGGTGACTCTGGAGGCCAACAGCGACGCGACGCTGCTGTTCCTGGGTGGGGAGCCACTGAACGAGCCGATCGTCGGCTACGGTCCCTTCGTGATGAACACCGAGCAGCAGATCGAACAGGCGTTCGAGGACTTCCACGCCGGCCGCCTGGGCGAGCTGGCCGCGCAGCCGTGAGTTACTGCAGCCCGTGTGCGGCTCTGAGCGCCAGGTAGCCGCTGAACAGGAACTCGATGCCGATGCACATCAGGATGAAAGCCGACAGGCGCAACAGCACCTCGACGCCGGAGGCGCCCAGGAAGCGCGTCAGGTTGCTTGCGAAGCGGTAGGCCACGTAGATGCTGGCGCCGATCGCGATCAGGCCGCACACGGCCCCCGCTCCGTACAGCGCGAAATCGGCCAGGTTGAATGCGCTCACGGGTTTGCGGCTGCCGATCGATACGGCCACCGACATCGAGCCCGGCCCCACGGTGAGCGGCATCGTCAGCGGATAAAACGCCCCGGCGCGCTGCATCGCTTCGGCCGGCACCTGCTGAGACGGATGGTCGGACCATTGCTCCTGGCTGAGCAGCTTCCAGCCCAGTGAAGTAACGACCAGTCCGCCGGCGATCCGCACCACCGGCAGCTCGATGCCAAAAAAGACGAGCAGCCACGGGCCCAGCACCATCGATCCGAGCAGCAGCGCCAGGCCGTTGATCGCAACCTGCCGCGCCAGCACATGCTGGCGGGCCAGCGGCAGGTCGCGCGTCAGAACGAAAAACAGCGGAGCACCCTCGATCGGGTTGACGATCGGGA
>DATKFG010000129.1:0-15399 GCA_035511515.1 Burkholderiaceae bacterium
AGCTCCAGCGTCTGGAAGCGCCGCAGATCGATCACGGCGTCCACGTGCTCGATCATCATCGGGCATTCGTACACGCAGGCGCGGCACGTGGTGCAGGCCCACAGCGTGTCAGCGTCGATCGCGCCGCCCGCTCCGACCAGCACGCGGCCGGTACCCGCCGAGGCCAGATCCCGAATCAGCTTTTTCGGATTCAACGGCAACCCGGCCGCGTGGGCCGGGCAGGCAGCCTCGCACCGGCCGCACTGCACGCAAGCGTCGAAGCCCAGCAGCTCGTTCCAGCGGAAATCGACCGGCCGCTGCGCGCCCAGCCGAGCCGAGTCCAGGGCCAGTGGCGTCAACGCCGCGTCCGCGCGTTCACCCGCAAAGCGCGCCGGACGTGGGTGAAACGCCAGGTGCAGCGCGCCGGCCAGCGCGTGACGCATCGGCCCCCACGACATGCCGATGAAGATTTCGGCGCAGGCCCAGGCGCCCAGCACGGCCAGTCCGAGGTCCGGCATCGCGGTCCAGCGGGCCGCCGGCCCGATGCCCAGGTCCGCGCAGGCGGCGCGCACCAGGAACGCGACGAATCCACCCAGGGCCCATGGCAAGGTGTCGAATGAGCCGCCCGAAAGCCTGGCCGGTCGCACCGGCCAGCGGCGCCGCGCCACCAGCGCGACCCCGATCGCCATCATCGACAGCGCAGCCAGCAGCAGCACCGCGAGCCATTGGCCTCGCAGGGCAGTCAGGCCCTGCAGCAGTGCCAGCGGCGCTGCCAGGACCAGCCCGCCGGCCGTCAGCACGTGCATGCGCGCGGTCGCGGCCCCGTCCGCGCGCGGCTCGCGCGGCCCGGGTGGATCGCGCAGCACCACGGCATGAACATCCCGCAGGTAGCGCCCGGGAAGCGCGCGCAGTCCGCCGACGAGATCGACGCTGGCGGCGCGGCCGGCGCGCCAGCGCCGCGCCCGCCACAGACCGCCCGCCAGCGCAGCGACCAGCGAGGCAGCCAGCAGCAGGTAGGGAAGGCGGTCAGCCAACATCGACCCTCACCCCCTCCCCTCTCCCGCTGCGCGGGCGAGGGGCGATCGAGCGGCGCAGGTTCGCCGATGTTCGCACGGGCCGGGCGTATCGCCCCTCGCCCGCGCAGCGGGCGAGGGGAGGGCTCGCCCTGCGAAGCCGGGCTACGCCCGGCGAAGCAGGGGGGTGAGGGCCGCTCACACGTCCTTGCACAGCCGGATCGCGTCGTAGATGGCGGCGTGGATGTCGCGCGGCGAAACGCAGTCGCCGACCCGGTACAGCAGGAATTCGCCGTCGGCCCGCGCAGCGGGCTGCGGCAGCCCCTGCGAGAGGCATTCCAGGTCGATCTGGCCGCGGTTGCGGCTGTGCGGCTTGAGCTCGAAATACAGCGACTCGAGCGGGCGCACGCCGTTTTCCACCACGACCTGGTCGACCACCCGCTCCTCGTCCTGATCCGTGAACTCGTTGCGAAGCACCGCCACCAGCCGGCCGCCCTCCCGGTACACCTCGTGCAGCGACAGGTTCACGCTGGCGATCACGTCCTTCTCGTAGAACCGCTTCAGGTAGACCGGCCGCGTGGTGCCGCCCAGGTCCTCGGCCACCATCAGGTCCGGCGTGACGATCTCGACCAGGCAGCCCCGCTGGGCCAGGAAATCGGCGCAGGTCGCCCCGGCGTATCCGCCGTATCGGTCGTACACCAGCACGTTGCCGGCCGGCTGCACGGTTCCGGCCAGCACCGCGTGGCTGGACACCACGTTGCCCTCGGCCGCGCGCCACAACGGCAGCTCGGCCAGGTCCGGCTCACCACCGGTGGCCAGCACCACCACCTGCGGCGCCAGCGCGCGCACCGCCGGTGCATCGGCCGCGTGGCCCAGCCGCAGATCCACCCTGAGGCGCTGCAGCTCCATCGACAGCCAGCGCGTGATGCCGGCCATCTGGTCGCGCGCCGGGGCGCGCGCCGCCAGCGTGATCTGGCCGCCCAGCGAGGCCGCCTTTTCGAGCAGGGTCACGGCGTGGCCGCGCTGCGCGCAGACGCGCGCCGCCTCCATCCCGGCGGGGCCCCCGCCGACCACGACCACGCGCAGGCTGCTGGCGGCGCGCGGCACGACGTGCGGGATCGAGCTCTCGCGGCCGGTGGCCGGGTTCTGGACGCACAGCACGTCGGCGCCGCGGTAGTTTCGATCGATGCAGTAGTTGGCGCCGACGCACTGGCGGATCTCGTCGGAGCGGCCTTCCCGCAGCTTGATCACCAGGTGCGGATCGGCGATGTGGGCGCGCGTCATTCCGATCAGGTCGACGTGCCCCTCGGAGATGATGCGGGCCGCCGATACCGGATCCTTGATGTTCTGCGCGTGCATCACCGGCACGTCCACTTCCGACTTGATGCGCGAGGCCAGGTACAGGAAGGGCTCGGGCGGATAGGCCATGCTCGGAACGATATTCGCCATCATGGCGTGCGTATCGGCGCCGGAGCCGATCACATCGATGAAGTCGACCAGTCCGCTGCGCGCGTAGAAGCGCGCGATGCTCAGCAGCTCGGCCTGGTCCAGGCCGTCCGGGTGGAATTCGTCGCCGCACATCCGGATCCCCACCACGAAGTCGTCGCCGACCACGCGCCGGATCTCTTCGAAGATCTGCGCGCCGAAGCGGACCCGGTTGTCGAAGCTGCCGCCGTAGCGGTCGGTGCGCCGGTTGGTGCGTGGCGACCAGAACTGGTCGATCAGATGCTGGTGGGCTGCGGAGATTTCGACACCATCCAGCCCAGCCTCCCGACAGCGCCGCACCGCCTGGCCGAAGTCGCGCACGATGCGCTCGATGTCCTCGAGCTCCATCGTCTTGCAGCTGGAGCGGTGCACCGGTTCGCGGATCCCGCTGGGGGACACCAGGTGCGGCCAGTTCTGGATGTCCCACCGGCTGCGGCGCCCCATGTGCGTCAGCTGGATCATCAGCGCCGCGCCGTGCTCGTGGATGGCGTCGGCAAAGCGGCGCAGATGCGGCACGATCCGGTCATGACCGACGTCCAGTCCGTTCCAGGCCGCGCTGGGGCTGTCGGTCGAGACCGATGAGGAGCCGCCGCAGATCGTCAGGCCGATTCCGCCGCGCGCTTTTTCCGCGTGATAACGGATCTGCCGCTCCGACGGCAGGCCGGCCTCGGAATACACTTCGGCGTGTCCGGTACTGACGATCCGGTTGCGGATCACCACGTTGCGGATCTTCAGCGGCTCGAACAGCTTGTCGAACTGGGCCATGCCAACGATTCGGAGGCCGCGCCCGGGCCGGGCGACCCGGTGCAGCGCGGCGCGTGCCGGCCATCATAGTTTTGCGGGCGCCGGCGCAGCCGCATCGGCACGACCCGACGATGCCAGTATGCGACCCTCACCCCCCTGCTTCGCCGGGCGTAGCCCGGCTTCGCAGGGCGAGCCCTGCCCTCTCCCGCTGCGCGGGCGAGGGGCGATCGGGCGCCGCAGGGTGTCCCGGGCGCTACGATCGATGTCGCATGCAGAACAGGGCGTTGCGGTCCGGGGCGCTATGGTTTTGCGGAAAATACGGCCGGAGGGGAGATGCAGCACGCTGCGGTGACGTGTCTGGGCACAAGGGCTGGCGCGGTCGGGCGCCGTATCCATCGGCGCGCCGGTCGATGACGGCCGACTGGCTGTTCCTGACCGGCGCCATCGTGCTCGAAGTGGCCGGCACGGTTTCGATGAAGCTTTCGCACGGCTTCACGAAAGCGCTGCCGTCGATGCTGCTGTTCCTGTTCTACGGCGCCTCCTTCACCTGCCTGAATTTTGCGCTCCGCACCATCGAGGTCAGCGTCGCCTACGCGATCTGGTCGGGGCTCGGGCTGGTGCTGGTTGCGGCGATCGGAATCCTGCTGCTGGGCGAAGGCGCCGGCGCGCTGAAGCTGGCGAGCATCGTGCTGATCGTGGCCGGCGTGGCCGGTCTGTACACGGGCGGCACAGGCCACTAGGTTGTCCGAGGCATGAAAGCGACCCTCACCCCCAGCCCCTCTCCTGCAAGCGGGAGAGGCGAGCTTGAAGCGACCGCGCCGGAAGCGCCGGCCAAGATCGTCGTACGCAACCTGGTCAAGGTGTTCGGCACGCGCCCGGCGGTGGCGCTGCAAATGCTGGCCGAGGGGCTGCACAAGGACGAGATCTTCCGTCGCACCGGGCAGATCGTGGGCGTGCAGAGCGCATCGTTCGAGATCCGGGCCGGAGAGATCTTCGTGATCATGGGGCTGTCGGGCTCGGGCAAGTCCACGCTGATCCGGCTGCTGAACCGCCTGCTGGAGCCGACCGCCGGCGAGGTGCAGGTCGATGGCCAGAACGTGGCGTCGATGGACCGGCGCCAGCTGATCGACCTGCGCCGGCGCGACATGAGCATGGTGTTCCAGTCGTTCGCATTGATGCCGAATCGAACGGTCCTGGAGAACGCCGCCTTCGGGCTGGAAGTGGCGGGCGTCGCCAAGGACCGGCGCGAGCAGCGTGCGCTGCAGGTGCTCGAGCAGGTTGGCCTGACCGCCTTTGCGCGCAAGCGTCCGTCCGAGCTTTCCGGCGGAATGCAGCAACGCGTCGGGCTGGCGCGGGCGCTGGCGACCGATCCGTCGCTGATGCTGATGGACGAGGCATTCTCGGCGCTCGATCCGCTCAAACGGCACGAGATGCAGGGCGTGCTGCTGGATCTGCAGCGCGAGCACAAGCGCACGATCGTGTTCGTTTCGCACGACCTGGACGAGGCGTTCCGGATCGGCGATCGCATCGCGATCATGGAAGGCGGCACCGTGGTTCAGGTCGGCGATCCGCATCAAATCGCGCGCAATCCGGCCAACGATTACGTGCGCGCGTTTTTCCGGGGCGTCGATCTGACGCGTCATCTGACGGTCGGCGACATCGCGCGCACCGACCAGGTGCCGCTGTTTCCGGTGCCGAGCGACCTGCCGGCCGAATTCAGCGCCGCGGTCGAACACCTGCGCTCGATCAAGCGGCACTACGGCTTCCTGGTGGATGGGGCGCAGCACCTGGTCGGCGTCGTCTCGATCGATTCACTGGCCCGCTGCCTGGGCCAGTCCCAGCCGGTCGTGGCCGATGCCCTGCTGTCCCACGTGCCGGCGCTGGCCGGCGCCAGCCCGTTCCGCGAGGTGCTGGGGCAGGTCGCGCGCAATCCGCATCCTTTTCCGGTGGTCGACGGCAACGGCGCTTACGTAGGGGCGATAACCCAGACGATTCTGCTGGAGCGCCTGTGCGACGAGGAGTCCCGCAATGCATGAGGCAATCCCGATCGGCGAATGGGTCAGCCGGTTCATCAACTTCGTGCTGGCGCACGACAACGGCACGCTGGAGAACTTCGGCCGCGTGATCGCCGGCTTCACCGAGCTGATCGAGGACGGCCTGGTTGCGCTGCCGTACTGGGTGGTGGCGGCCGCGATCTCGGCGCTCGGCCTCTGGCGCGTGGGCTGGCGCTTCGGCCTGTTCTGCGCCGCCTCGTTCGCCATCATCATCGCCACCGGTTTCTGGCCGGCCACGATGAGCACGCTGGCGCTGATCATGGCGTCCACCGTGATCAGCCTGCTGGCGGGCATTCCGCTGGGCATCTGGATGGCCCGCAGCGACCGGGTCGCGGCCGTGGTGCGGCCGGTGCTCGATTTCATGCAGACGATGCCGGCATTCGTCTACCTGATCCCGGCCGCGATGCTGTTCGGTCTGGGCAAGGTCCCGGGCGTGCTGGCCACCGTGATCTTCGCGATGCCGCCGGCGGTGCGCCTGACCAACCTGGGCATTCGCCAGGTCAATCGCGAGCAGGTCGAGGCCGGGATCGCATTCGGGTGCACGCCGCACCAGCTGCTGCTGAAGGTGCAGATCCCCGGCGCGATGCCTTCGATCATGGCCGGCGTCAACCAGACCATCATGATGGCGCTGTCGATGGTGATCATCGCGTCGATGGTCGGCGCCGGCGGGCTCGGCAACGACGTGCTCGCCAGCATTCAGCGGCTGGACATCGGGCTGGGTTTCGAAAGCGGCCTGAGCGTGGTGCTGCTCGCCATCATCCTGGACCGGATCACCGAGAGTTTCGGCGCCGCCGGCCCGCAGCCGCACGCCGGGCTGCGCGAACGCGCCCGCAACCTGCTCGCCCGGCGCGAGGCCTCGGAAACGTGAGCGCACCGCGCTCGCGGCGCCTCGCCGGGATCGGGCGATGAACGGGGCCAACTGCGAAAGCTTCATCGGCGGGCGCTTCGTTGCGAGCACCTCCGGCGTGGTGCTGGATAACGTCAATCCGGCCACCGGCGAGCGCATCGGCGGCATCGAGCTGGCCGGCCCGGCCGAGGTCGAGCAGGCGGTCGCCAGCGCCGCGCGAGGCTTTGCCCAATGGGCCGCGATGACCGGAGCCGAGCGCGGCCGCATCCTGAATCGGGCGGCGGCGATCCTGCGCGCGCGCGGCCACGCGTTGGCGCGCCAGGAGGTGCTCGACACCGGCAAGCCGATCCAGGAAGCCGAAGCGGTCGACATTCCGAGCGCGGCCGACTGCATCGAGTTCTTCGCCGGGCTGGCGGCCACGCTGCACGGCGCCCATCACGAGCTGCGCAATGCGTTCGTCTACACGCGGCGCGAGCCGCTCGGCATCTGCGCCGGTATCGGCGCGTGGAATTACCCACTGCAGATCGCCTGCTGGAAATCGGCGCCCGCGCTCGCGTGCGGCAACGCGATGATCTTCAAGCCGGCCGAGCTGACCCCGACCACGGCCGGGGCGCTGGCCGAGGTCTACCGCGATGCGGGGGTGCCCGACGGCACGTTCAACGTGGTTCAGGGCGATGCGCGTACCGGGCAGCTTCTGACGCGCGATCCGGCCGTCGCCAAGGTTTCGCTGACCGGCGAATGCGCCACGGGCCGGCGCGTGATGGCCGACGCCGCCGCCACGCTCAAGCGCGTCACGATGGAGCTCGGGGGCAAGTCGCCGTTGATCGTGTTCGAGGATGCCGACCTGGAGCAGGCGGTCGCGGGCGCGATGATGGCCAACTTTTTCACGCAGGGCGAGGTGTGCACCAACGGAACTCGCGTGTTCGTGCAGGACGCCGTCCACGATACATTCGTCGAGCGGCTGCTGGCGCGCGTGGCGCGCCTGAAACTCGGCGATCCGCTCGATCCGTCCACCCAGGTCGGAGCGCTGATCAGCCAGGAACACCTGGCGCGCGTGCTCGGGTTTGTCGAACGGGGCCTCGCGGGCGGGGCGCGCCTGGCGTGCGGCGGCCGCCGACCGGCCGACCCTCGCCTGGCGCGGGGCTGCTTCCTGGAGCCGGCCGTTTTTGTGGATTGCCGCGACAGCATGGAGATCGTGAGCGAAGAGATCTTCGGCCCGGTGATGTCGGTGCTGCGGTTTCGTGACGAGGACGAGGTGGTGCGGCGCGCCAACGCCACGCCGTACGGGCTGGCCGCGGGTGTTTTCACGCGCGACCTGGCGCGCGCGCACCGCGTGATCCAGCGCATCGACGCCGGCGTGTGCTGGATCAACAACTACAACGTCACGCCGGTGGAGGTCCCCTTTGGCGGCTTCAAGCAGTCCGGCATGGGCCAGGAGAACGGGCACGCCGCGATCGACCACTACACGCGCCTGAAGACCGTGTACGTCGAGCTCGGGCAGGTCGCCTGCCCGTACTGAACCCAGTGCAGATGTGAATGGACAATGGTCAACATCACCCCCCTCACCCCTTCCCCCTCTCCCTCGAGGGAGAGGGGGAATTTTGTGCGGTAAATGGCCCTCGGCCATTTACCGAAGACTCGAATGGAGTTCGATTACGTGATTGTCGGGGCGGGCTCGGCCGGCTGCGTTCTGGCCAACCGCCTCACCGAAGATGCGAACGTGCGGGTGGCGGTGCTGGAGGCGGGCGGCGCCGATCGCAGCGTCTTCATCCACATGCCGGCCGCGTTTTCGATTCCGCTCGCCAACGACCGCTACAACTGGTACTACCACACCGAGCCCGAGGCCTCGATGAACGGGCGCCGCATGTACTGCCCGCGCGGCCGGGTGCTGGGCGGATCCTCATCGATCAACGGCATGGTCTACATCCGCGGCCACGCGTTCGATTACGACGGCTGGTCGCAGCGGCCGGGCCTGGAGCACTGGTCGTACGCGCACTGCCTGCCGTATTTCATCCGCTCGGAAAACCGGCTGCAGGGAGGCGACGAATACCACGGCAGCGGCGGGCCGCTCGCGGTCACCACGCCCTCGATGAGCAATCCGTTGTTTCACGCGTTCCTGGAAGCGGCCCGGCAGGCCGGCTATGCCTATACGCGCGACATGAACGGCTACCGGCAGGAAGGATTCGGGCCGATGGACCAGACCACCTTTCGAGGCCGGCGCTGGAGCACGATGCGCGCCTACCTGCGGCCGGCCATGCGGCGGTCCAATTTGCGCGTGCTGCCGCGCACCCTGGCGCTGCGCGTGCGATTCGAGGGGCGCCGCGCCGTCGCGGTCGAGTATGAGCACGCCGGCTCGGTGCGCATCGCCCGCGCCCGGCGCGAGGTCATCGTCAGCGGCGGCGCCATCAACTCGCCGCAGCTGCTGATGCTGTCGGGCATCGGCGAGGCCGATGCCTTGCGACGTCTGGGGCTGCCCGTGGTGGCCGACCTTCCGGGCGTGGGCGGCAATCTGCAGGATCACATCGAGATCTACGTGCAGCACGCCTGCACGCAGCCGGTGTCGCTGTATTCCACGCAGAAACCGCTCGCCAAGCTGGCGATCGGGGTGCGCTGGCTGCTGACCGGGACCGGCCCCGGCGCCAGCAATCATTTCGAAGCGGGCGGGTTCATCCGCAGCCGGGCCGGCGTGCGGCACCCGGACCTTCAATACCACTTCCTGCCGATCGCGGCCGACTACGACGGCAAGGAGAGAATCGACCAGCACGGTTTCCAGTTGCACGTGGGGCCGATGCGGCCGACCAGCGCCGGCTCGATCCAGCTGCGATCCGCCGATCCCCGCCAGGCCCCGGCGATCCGGTTCAATTACCTGCAGACCGAAGCCGATCGGACCGAGATGCGCGCGGCCGTGCGCCTGACGCGCGAGATCCTGGCGCAGCGCGCGTTCGACCCGTTCCGCGGCGCCGAGCTGCGGCCGGGTCCGGCGGTCGTCAGCGACGAGCAGATCGACGCGTTCGCCCGCGCGCGCGCCGAGAGCGCGTACCACCCGTCGTGCAGTTGCGCGATGGGCTCGGATCCGCAGGCCGTGGTCGACGGCGAGTTGCGCGTGCGCGGCGTGGAGGCGTTGCGCGTGGTCGACGCTTCGGTGATGCCGGCGGTGGTCAGCGGCAACCTGAACGCGCCGACCATCATGATGGCCGAGAAAGCCGCCGACCTGATCCGCGGGCGCCCGCCCCTGGCCCCGGTACGGGTGCCCGTGTTCGAGCATCCGAACTACCGGTCGGAACAGCGTTGAGCGCGCCCCGGATGGCGCGGCCGTGCAAACTCAGGTCGCGTTGCCGACGCACGCGGGCTGGCGTGATCGCGATACTGTGATCGGCCGAACCGAAGGAGAGCTGCAATGAGCGAAGAAACGACGGTCGCGCACGCCCGCCGCCCGGGCGGCCGCGACGCCAAGCGCGCCGCGCGCCTGGCGCGCCGCAGCGCCTCGGTGCCCTACATCACGCGCAAGATCCCGTACTACGAGGTGCTCGACGAGGAGGGCCTGGCGCTGATCGAGCGCAACGCCGACACGATCCTGGAGCAGATCGGCGTGGAGTTCCGGGGCGATGAGGAGGCGCTGAAGCTCTGGCGCGACGCCGGCGCCGACGTGCAGGGGGAGCGGGTCCGCTTTCCGCACGGAATGTGCCGCCAGCTGATCCAGGCCAGTGCGCCGCGCGAATTCGTCCAGCAGGCGCGCAATCCCGAACGCAACGTCCGGATCGGCGGCAGGTGCACGGTGTTCGCGCCCGCCTACGGCAGCCCGTTCGTGCGCTGCCTGGACAAGGGCAGGCGCTACGGGACGATCGAGGATTTCCGCAACTTCGTGCGGCTCGCGTACATGGCGCCGTGGCTGCACCACTCGGGAGGCACCGTGTGCGAGCCGGTTGACCTGCCGGTCAACAAGCGCCATCTGGACATGGTGTATTCGCACATCCGCTACAGCGACAAGCCGTTCATGGGCTCGGTCACCGCGCCCGAGCGGGCGGCTGACACGGTCGAGCTGGCGAAGATCGCGTTCGGCGAGCGCTACCTGGACCCGGCCACCGGCAAGCCCAACACCGTGATCATCAGCCTGATCAATGCCAACTCGCCGCTGACGTTCGACGGCACGATGCTGGGCGCCGCCAAGGTCTATGCGCGCAACAACCAGGCCTGCCTGATCACGCCGTTCATCCTGGCCGGCGCCATGTCGCCGGTGACCGTGGCGGGTGCGACCGCGCAGACGCTGGCCGAAGCGCTGGCGGGCATGGCGTTCGTGCAGCTGGTCAATCCGGGCACGCCGGTCGTGCTGGGCAGCTTTGCTTCATCGATCTCGATGCAGTCGGGCGCGCCGACCTTCGGTACGCCGGAGCCGGCGCTGGTGCTGTACTCGATGGCGGCGCTGGCGCGCCGCCTGGGGGTGCCGTTCCGCTCGGGCGGGGGGTTGTGCGCCTCCAAGGTCGCCGATGCCCAGGCGGCCTACGAATCGGCCAACACGCTGCTGCCGACCTGCCTGGCCGGAGTGAACTTCGTGCTGCACACGGCGGGCTGGCTGGAAGGCGGTCTGGCGATGGGTTACGAGAAATTCGTGATGGACGTCGACCAGGCCGGTATGATGCACACGCTGCTGGAGGGCGTGGACCTTTCCGAAAGCGGCCAGGCGCTGGATGCGATCCGCGAGGTCGGGCCCGGCAAGCACTTCCTCGGCTGCGCCCACACGCAGGCCAATTTCGAGACGGCGTTTTACCGCTCGCCGATCGCCGACAACAACAGCTTCGAACAGTGGGAATCCGAAGGCAGGCAGGACCTGGCGCAGCGTTCCAACACCCAATGGAAGAAAATGCTGGCCGAATACGAGGCGCCGCCGATCGATCCGGCGATCGACGAAGCCTTGCAGGACTACATCGCGCGACGCAAGGCGGCTTTTCCGGACTCGAACGTCTGACGCGAGTGCGCCGCGCTGCTGCCGCGGCCATCCACTGGGCCGTGGCGCTGCTGGTTGCGGCCTGCGCGCTCGCGGTCCACGCCGCCGATCGCAACGTGATCCGGATCGGGTGGACCGCCTGGTCCGACGCCGAGGCCGTGACCCAGATCGCCAAGGAAGTGCTCGAGACGCGCCTCGGTTACAAGGTCGAGCTGGTGATGACCGACATCGGGCTGCAGTACGCGGGCGTCGCGCGCGGCAACCTGGACGTGATGCTGATGGCCTGGCTGCCGACCACGCACAAGGCGTACTGGGACAAGGTCTCGGGCGAGGTGGTGGATCTGGCCGTCCTGTACGACCATGCCCGGCTCGGCTGGGCCGTGCCGCAATACGTGCCCGAAAGCGAGGTGGGCAGTATCGCGGACCTGAACAAGCCCGAGGTCAGGAGCCGGCTGCACGGCCGCATCCAGGGCATCGACCCCGGCGCCGGCCTGATGCGCGCCTCCGAGCACACGCTGGCCGACTATGCACTGGATGGCTACTCGCTGCTGAGCGCGTCGGACGCCGGCATGATCGTGGCGCTGGATCGTGCGATCAAGCGCAACGAATGGATCGTGGTGACGACCTGGTCGCCGCACTGGATGTTCGCCCGCTATCCGGTGCGCTACCTGGCCGATCCGAAGGGTTCGCTCGGCGGCGCCGAGTCGATCCATGCGGTGGCCCGCAAGGGTTTCGAGGCGGATTTCCCCAGGGCGGCGGCGTTCCTGAAAAGATTCCGCCTCGCCATTCCCGAGCTCGAGGCGCTGATGCTGCGCGCCAAGGACAGCTCGTATCACCACGAAGCGGTCGCCTATCTGCGGGCCAACCCGCAGCGCGTGGACCAATGGCTGGCGGACACCGGCACGGCGAAGCCGTGACGGCGCCGTCGATGGCGCCCCTGGCGGCACGGCGCGTGGCTCGCGGCCTGGGCGCGGTGTTCGCACTCGCGCTCGCAGCCGGCGCGTCGGCCTCACCCGAGGTGATTTCGCGCGAGGTGCGCTCGCCCGAGGGACCGATTTTCGTCGAAGCCACGCTGTACCTGGTCGACTATGCCGGCCACAACGTGGTGCGGGTCGAACAGACATCGGCCAGGGTCGTCTGGCACCGCGACGGCTGCGGCCCGACCGGCCTGGCGCGCGTGCCTGAAGGGCTGCTGGTCGCCTGCTTCGACAGCAAGCAGGTGGTGACGATTGCGCTCGACGGCAGGACGCTGGCGACCGTGGAGACCGACGAGACCGGCCAGCGGCTGCGCGAGCCCAACGACTTCGCGCTCGATACCCGGGGCGGGGTCTACATCAGCGGCACCGGGCCGTGGGAGCCGCGCCCGATCGTCGGCAAGATCTATTACCGCTCGGCCGACCGCAAGCTGCGCACCGTGGCGTCCGACCTGCACTCGCCCAACGGCCTGGTGCTGTCGCCAGACGGCAAGCTGCTGTATGTGGCCGAGTCGTTCGCATCGCGCATCCTGCTGTTCGACGTCGCGCCCGACGGAACGCTCAACGGCCGGCGCGAGTTCCTGAAGATGTCCGAGGTGCTCGCCGGCGGTCGCACCTATACGCCCGATGGCGTGCGGATCGACCGCAATGGGAACCTGTTCGTCGGCTTCTGGGACGGGGCGTGCTTTGCGGTCATCAGCCCGGACGGCAAGCTGATGCAGCAGGTCGACCTGCCGGCGCCGCACGATCCGAACCTGGCGATCACGCCCGACGGCCAGTTCGTGATATCGACCGGCGTGTTCGACCTGCCGGACAATGGATCGCGCGGCGAGCTGTACCGGGTTCCGAATCCGCTGGCGCCGAAGTAGCGCGCGCTCGATCGGCCGCGCTAATCCGGGCTCGAACGCGTCGCGATGCCCGCGGCGCCATCCAGGAACAGCGCGACGGTGTCCCGCACCCAGGCGTCCAATTCCCCCGGCGTCATCGGCGCGCCCAGACCGATGGCGCGCAGCTGCGGCAGCGACGCGATCATCTGCAGGAACTGGTGCCCCGCGAAGGCCGCCTGCGCCGGCGACAGGGCCGCGCAGCGCACGTCGCGCATCAGCAGCTCGGCGATGATCGCCACTGCCTCCTGCCTTCCGCCGGCCTTCGCAACCGCGGCCGCCAGTTCCGGAAAGCGGCCGGATTCGGCCACGATCAAACGCTGCAGCTGAAGCACGCGCGGCGTCAGCGCGGCGTGCAGGATCAGCGAGCCCAGGTGAACCAGGATCCGTTCGAGCCCTTCGCCCTCGATCAACGGAATGTGCGGGGGCGGTCGCAGGCTGTCGATCAGCCGGACCACCACCGCGCTCATCAGCGAGCCCTTGTCGGAAAAGCGCTGGTAGAAAGTCCGCTTTGAAACTCGCGCCCGGCCGGCGATCGCCTCGATACTGGTTGCGCCATATCCGTGGGTGAAGAGCAGCTCGGTCGCGACATCGAGGATGCGGTCGCGCAGCTGCAGGGCCGCGTCGCGCGAAGGTCGCCCGCGGCGCGGTGCTGCGAGGCCCGTGTCGATACCCCGGAGCGGTTTGGACCTACCTGACGGCATTCACCATTCGCGTTTTACTGCGGCGGGTAGTACCCCTGCGGCGCCCCGTAATACGCCGGCGGAGGCGGCGGCGGATAGTAGCCCGCGGGCGGGCCGTAGCTGTAGCCAGGCGGCGGCGGGTAGGCCGGTGGCGGTGCGTAGGCGGGCGGGTAGTACCCCGCTGGCGGATAGGCGGCGCGGGCCGGCGCCGGGTAATACGCGGGCGGGGCGTAATAGGCCGGCGCCGGGTAGTAGGCGGCCGGTGGCGGCGCGGCCTCGGCGGCCGCCGCAATGATCGCCAGCGGTGCCGTTACGATCGCCGCGGCGACGCCGACGACGGCCCCGATCGGCCCGAAGCCGTGGCCCCAGCCACCGCCGTGGCCGAAGCCACCATGGCCGTGCCCATGCCCAAAACCCTGACCATGGGCAAGCGCGGGGCTCATCGGGGCGAGGCTCAAGGCGACAACTGGCAAAGCCGCCATCAATGCAGTTCTGAGTTTCGGCATGGCTCGGACCCTCCTGTTGGATACGTGTCCAGTACCCACCGGTTTGCGTGTCAGGGAGGGTAGGCTCGTTCCGAATGAAACGCAACGGTGTCGTTGCATTAATTTGTAACGTGAGGAAATCGCGGAGCGATTGGGATCCAGCATGACGGCCCTGGTGCGTTAGCATACTGGTGCTAACACACCAATCGGGAACCTGGATGAGTCGGCTCACGATCACACTGTCGGATACGCGCCACCGGGCGCTGAAGGAAGCCTGCGCACAGCGCGGCAAGACCATCGGGCAGCTGATCGACGAGAGCCTGGAGTTTTACGGCGTCAAGTCGCGCGAGGACGCGCGCGACCTGGTGCGCCGGGCACGGGCGCGCAGCGGCCTCAGCGAAGGACAGGCGCTGGAGCTTGCACAGCAACAGGTCCGCGTGGTTCGTCGCGGCTCATGACTCACGCTGCCGCCATCGTCGACACCCACGTCGTGGTGGGCGGACTGCTCACCGCGGCAGGCGCATCGCCCCTGACCCGGGTGCTCGACGGCATGCTGGCGGCGGCCTTTCCTTTCGTCGTATCGGAGGCCCTGCTGGCCGAATACCGCGCCGTGCTAGAGCAGCCCCGTGTCCGCGAACTGCACGGTCTGACCGCGGCTCAGATCGACACCATCCTCACAGACCTCGCGCAGCATGCCATCGTGCTTGCGCCATCGCCCGCCGATGCGGCTCCCGACCCCGGCGACCAGGTGCTCTGGGACCTGCTGGCGGCGCGTCCGGACCTGTGCCTCGTCAGCCGCGCAAAGACGCTGCTGCAAAGCGCAGCCCTGCGCGGCCGGGTCGTGTCGCCGCGTGACCTCATCGCCATCGGGTGATCCGCAAAGCGAAGGGCGCCTGGACGAAACTGTCCCGGTACCATGGAGGCTCTCCCGGCCCGAAGGCGCAGCAGCCCTGATGACTGGCCGGGGCAGACCAAGCGGAGATCGAGATGGCACGGAAGACGCGGCTGGCGGAGCTGTTGCTTGGAGCGCTGGGAATCGTCACCGCCTCAACGGCGTTCGGCGGCGAGGCCGCCGGTGCGCCCCGCCCCATCGTTCTGAAAGCAGCCCACCTGTTCGATTCGCTATCCGGCAAGCTCGTTGACCGCGGCGTCGTTGTCGTCGCCGGCTCCAGGATCCAGGCCGTGGGTAGCGATGCGCAGATCCCGCCCGAAGCGCAAGTCTTCGATCTGGGCGATGCGACGCTGCTGCCGGGTTTCATCGATGCTCATGTCCATCTGGGGTCGGCTTCGAGCAACAACTGGTACGCGG
>DATKFG010000130.1:0-21394 GCA_035511515.1 Burkholderiaceae bacterium
CGGTCGGTATCTGCGCCAGGTGCGCGCCGAGGTCGTGGTACGCGGCCAGGGTCACGCCGTCGGCGGCCAGGCGCGCTTGCAGCTCCGGCGGCACCTTGCCGTCCATCACAAACAGCGTTGCGCTGTCTGGTCCGACCAGCAGGTGCGCCACGAAAACCGGGTTGTACGGGACGTCGGAGCCCCTCAGATTGAGCAGCCACGCGATGTCGTCCAGCGTCGAGATCAGGTGCCAGCCGGCCCGGGCCTTTTGCATCGAATCGCGCAGTTGACTCAGCTTGGCCGAGCGCGGCACGGGCGCGTAGCGCTGCTGCTGCTCGAACACCGGCACCCGCGGCAGGCCGGGTCGCTGCGGCCACACTTCCTCCAGCAAATCCAGGTCCAGCCGCAGCGATGCGCCGCACGGGGCCAGCGCGTCCTGCAGCATCCGCACCACCGTCAGTGCGAGCACCTGGCCGTCGACGCCGACCTGATCGCCCCGGCTGCAGCTGGTGGCCAGCCAATCGACGAATGCCACGCCGGCATTGGCGCTGACTTTCATCGGTGTGATACCGGTTCCGTCCAGTTCCACCTCGGCCTGCAGCCAGTATCGGCTGTCGACCCAGACGCCGGCAAACTGCGCCGTGACCACCAGTGTGCCGACCGAGCCGGTGAAGCCGGACAGCCACTGGCGTCCCTGCCAGCGTTCGGGCAGATACTCCGACAGATGCGGATCGGACGACGGCACGATCCAGGCCGACAGGCCGTGACTTTGCATCGCCGCCCGCAGCGACGCGATCCGATCTGCGATGTGTGTCGAGGCGGTCATTTGGAACGCGAGTCGCGCAAGGTTGTGATCCGGTTGAACACCAGGCGGTCCGGCGCATGGTCGCGCAGGTCCGCGACGAAGTAGCCGTGCCGTTCGAACTGGAAGCGGTCCTCGGGCTGCGCTGCGGCCAGGCCCGCTTCCACGCAGGCCGTCAGGACCCGGCGGCTGCCGGGGTTGATCGATTCGCGGAAGTCGCGTCCGCCGGCGTCGGGCTGCGGGTCCGTGAACAGCTGCTCGAACAGCCGCACCTCCGCGCGCAGGCAGCCGTCCACCGGCAGCCAGTGGATCGCGCCCTTGACCTTGACCCGGTTGGCTCCGTCCGTTCCGCTGCGCGTGTCGGGCAGGTACTCGGCCAGCACCGCGGTCGCGCGCCCCGAGGCATCCTTTTCGAACCCGGTGCAGCGGATCACGTAGGCGTAGCGCAGCCGCACCAGGTTGCCCGGGTACAGGCGGAAGTAGTCCGGCGCCGGCCGCTCGGTGAAATCGTCGCGCTCGATCCACAGCTCGCGCGTCAGGTGCAGGGTTCGCGTTCCCAGCTCCGGCCGGTGCGGGTGCACCGGCGCCACGCATTCCTCGCGGTGGCCCGCGGGCAGGTTGGTGATCACCAGCCGCAGCGGCTCGAGCACCGCCACCCCGCGCGGCGCCGTCGGGTCCAGATCGTCGCGCAGCGCCTGCTCGAGCACCGGGTAGTCGATCCACGATTCGGCCTTGCTGACGCCGATGCGCTCGGAAAACAGCTGCAGGCTGCGCTGCGTGTAGCCGCGCCGCCGCAGTCCCACAATGGTCGGCATGCGCGGGTCGTCCCAGCCATCGACGAGCCGCTCCTCGACCAGCTGGATCAGCTTGCGCTTGCTCATCATCACGTAGTTCACGTTCAGCCGGGAGAACTCGTACTGGTGCGGCAGATCGAACGGGTCGGGGCGCAGATCCTCCAGGGCGCCCGCCAGCAGGGGCGCGAACTGCTCCGCCTTTCCCAACAGCAGCTTGTAGAAGGCGTCCAGATCCCGCATCACGGCGCCGCGATCGTGTTCCCAGCGGTCGAACATCGCGCGCAGGTTCGCCTCGGCCGGCCCCGCATACAACTTGTGGCGGAAGTTGTGGCAGTGCAGGGCGAACTCGCGCGCCACCTCCAGGCCCTGCTCGCGCAGCGACTGCACCAGTTCCAGCGCGGAGCGCCACTGCGGCTCGCGCATGGTCGGCACCAGGCGCTCGACGCACCAGTCGTACAGCGGCCGGTGATCCTCGAACTCCAGCGTGCACAGGCTGTGCGTGATCGACTCCAGCGCGTCGGAGATCGAGTGCGTGTAGTCGTACATCGGATAGATGCACCAGCGGTCGCCGGTCCGATGGTGGTGCGCGAAGCGGATCCGGTACAGCGTGGGATCGCGCAGGTTGATGTTGGGCGAGGCCATGTCGATGCGCGCCCGCAGCACCATCGATCCCTCGCCGTGCCGGCCCTCGCGCATCTGGCGAAATCGCGCCAGGCTCTCCTCGGGCGGGCGGCCGCGGAATGGCGAATCGCGCCCCGGTTCGGTCAGCGTTCCGCGCGACCCGCGCAGCTGCTCGGCGCTTTGCTCGTCGACGTACGCGTGCCCGGTGCGGATCAGGTATTCGGCGTATTCGTACAGCTGGTCGAAATAGTCCGACGCGTAGTACAGGTTGCTGTGCGCGCCTTCGGTCCAGTCGAAGCCCAACCAGTGCACCGCGTCCAGGATCGAATCGACGTACTCCTGCTCCTCCTTTTCCGGATTGGTGTCGTCGAAGCGCATATGGCAGCGGCCGTGGTAGTCGCGCGCCAGCCCGAAATTCAGGCAGATCGATTTGGCGTGCCCGACGTGCAGGTATCCGTTCGGCTCGGGCGGAAAGCGCGTGCGGATGCGCGCCGTTTCCGGCGGGCCCTGCCACTGGAATGTGCCGTCGCCCGGGCGCCCGTTCCAGCGGCGCCGCGCAAACCGGCCCCGGGCCAGGTCCGCATCGACGATGTTGCGGATGAAATTGGCCGCCGCGGCGGGCCGCGAAGCGTCGCGTCGATTCATCGGCCCATTCTAGCCCGGATCGCCTCGCGACCGCCGCGCAACTGATTGATTTCGAACGCGGTTTTGAGGCTCATCGGGCGATCCAGCCCTGCTCGAGCGCAAGCCGCAGGTCTGCCACCGTGTCCAGATCGGGCAATTCGCGCAGCAGCCGCAGCGCCAGACCCAGCGATGCGGCCCGCCGCAGGGTCTGCTGGAGCACGGACGGGCCGCCCCATTCGATCGCCTCGAACAAGTCCGGTTGCGGGCGCTTCAGACCGATCAACACGTAGCCGCCGTCCCGGGCCGGCTGCAGCACCCCGTCGTGCGAGTCCAGCGCGGCGGTGGCCTGCTGCAGGTCATCGGGCGTCTGCGCCGGGCAATCGGATCCGATCAGCACGCAGCCCCGCGCCCGATCCGGCCCGCTCAGCGCATGCGAAAAGGCGTTGGCCATGCGCGCGCCCAGGTCGGCTCCGCGCTGCTCGTAGACCTGGACCGGGAAGCGCCGCGCGCAGTCCTGCACGAAAGCATCGTGCGCGTCACCGGCGATCCACAGCTCGACCCGGGCGCCGCGCACTTCGCAGGCGCGGCCCAGTGCCGCGATCACGAGCCTGCGGTGCAGATCGGTTGCCGCCGCGATGCCCAGCTCCGGGATCAGACGGGTCTTGACGTGGCCGGCCAGCGGCGCGCGCGCGAACACCTGCAGCGTGCAGCGGTCTTCGGGGCGCGCTTCAACGCGCATTGCGGTAGCGCTGCGCCAGCTGCTGCGGATCGGCTCCCAGGAAATAGGCCAGCCTGAGGCGCCACATCAGAACGACCGTGCGCGCCACACCGGCCTGGTCCCAGCGCCGCGCCGAAACGGTCACTGCCGCACGCAGCGCGGCCGGCGCCGACAGCCGGCGTGCGCGCCGGCAGAATTCGACGTCCTCCATCAGCGCGATCGGGGCGAATCCTTCCAGCGCGACGAAGGCCCCCTGCGAAACGAAAATGGCCTGGTCGCCGGTGCAGATGCCGGTGGCACGCGAGCGCAGATTCATCAGCGCCGAAACCAGCCCAAGGCCGAACGAGCGGCCCTGCAGTCGCACGTCGAACCGGCCCCAGCAGGTGTCGGCCCGAGACAAGGCCTGGAAGACGAGGCGATCCGCCTGCGGCGGAAGGCGCACGTCGGCGTGCAGGAACAGCAGCGCGTCGGCGCCGCGGGCCTGCTCGCAGCGCGCTGCCGCGTTCATCTGCAGCGCGCGGCCGCGCGGGGCGCTCACGACCCGGTCGCACAGCGGCGCGGCCAGCCGCACGGTGGCGTCGCGGCTGCCCCCGTCGACCACGATCACGCAAGCGCCGCGCTGGCGCAGTTCGGCCAGCGCGGCCAGACACGCCTCGATCTGGGCCGCCTCGTCCAGCACCGGAACGATGATGGCGAGCTTCATTAAAACTGCCCTCTCCCGCTTGCGGCAGAGGGGTCGGGGGTGAGGGTGTCCGCTGCATAGGCCTTGCGCCGATCGCGCCACAGCGCCACCAGCCCGCGCAGCACGGCGCCGATACCGCCCGCGCCGCGCAGCCACGCCTGCAGCGCCTGCAGCAGTGCCCATTGTCCCAGCGTCACCTGCGCGCGCCGCCAGTTGCCCGCAGCGTACTTGTTGGCTTCGGCCAGCGTCGGAAAAATGTGGATCGTGCCCAGGATGCGGCCCAGGCCGATGTTGTGCTTCATCGCGAGCACGTATTCGGCCAGCAGGTCGCCCGCGTGCGCGCCCACGATCGTGGCGCCCAGGATGCGGTCCGAACCCGGCCGCGTCAGCACCTTCACGAAGCCGGCGGTCTCGCCGTCGGTGATCGCCCGGCTCAGACCGGCGATCGGATAGACGGTCGCCTCGTAGGGCACTTTGCGCTCGCGCGCCTCCTGCTCGTTCAGACCCACCCGCGCCACCTCGGGGTCGACGAAGGTCGCCCAGGGGATCACCCGGTAATCGGCGCGCAGCGCGCGAAAGCGGCCGAACAGCGCGTTGACCGCGGCGTACCAGGCCTGGTGCGCGCCAACGTGCGTGAACTGGTACGGTCCGGCCGCGTCGCCGCATACGGTGATGTTCGGATAGTCGGTCCGAAGAAACTCGTCGGTCTGAACGGTGCCGTCGCGCCGCGTTGCGATGCCGAGCGCTTCCAGGCCCAGCCCGTCGGTGCGGGGCTTACGCCCGACCGCGACCAGCACCTGATCGAACTCGATCCGCACTTGCGTGCCCTGATGTTCGGCCACCACGATCTTGCTGCCTCCTTCGGACAGGAACTGTCGCGCCGTGTGGCCGGCCAGCACGCGCACGCCGTCCTGGCCGAGGCGCTCGGTCACCAGCTGCGACACCTCCGGGTCTTCGCGCACCAGGATCCGCGGCAGCATCTCCAGCTGCGTGACCTGCGATCCCAGGCGCGCGAAGGCCTGGGCCAGCTCCGAGCCGATCGGCCCTCCGCCCAGCACCAGCAGCCGGGGCGGCAGTTCGCGCAGCTGCCACAGCGTTTCCGAGGTCAGATAGCCGACCTGCTGAAGGCCCGGGATCGGCGGCACGAAAGGACGCGCGCCGGTCGCGATCACGATCGCGCGCGTGGTCAGGGTGCGCGGGCCCGATCCGGTGTCGACCTGGACGGTCCAGGGCGATGTCAGCCGCGCGTTGCCGCCGATGCACTCGACGCCCAGGGCGGTGTAGCGCTGCACCGAGTCGTCGGGCTCCACCGTCTTCACGACGCGGGCGACCCGTTCCATCACCTGCGCGAAATCGACGTGGCCGTTTGCCCGGATCCCGAATTCGGCGCCGTGCGCGATGTCCGAACGCAGCCTGGCCGCCCTTATCAGCGCCTTGCTGGGAACGCAGCCGGTGTTCAGGCAGTCGCCCCCCATCTTGTCGCGTTCGATCAGCGCCACGCGCGCCCGCGTGGCAGCGGCGATGTATGCGCTGACCAGTCCGGACGATCCGGCGCCGATCACGACCAGGTTGTAGTCGAACTTCGGCGGGCGCGGCCATCGGGCGTACAGCCGGCGCGCCTTGATGGCGTCGAGCGCACGCCGCGCCAGCAGCGGAAACACGCCCAGCAGTGCGAACGCCGCGATCAGGCCTCCCGAGATCCTGAACTGGCCGAGCTGGGTGCCCGCGTATACGTAGAGCATCGTGCCCGGCAGCATTCCGACCTGGCTGACCCAGTAGAAGGTGCGCGCCGGGATCGCGGTCAGGCCCATCAGCAGATTGATCAGGAAGAACGGAAACAGCGGCACCAGCCGCAGCGCGAACAGGTAAAACGCCCCTTCGCGCCGGATGCCCTCGTTGATCGGTTCGAGGCGGTCGCCGAAGCGCGATTGGACCGCATCGCGCAGCACGAAGCGGGCCGAAAGGAACGCCAGCGTGGCTCCGATCGAAGCGGCGAACGACGCCAGCGCGGTGCCGGTGACCAGGCCGAACAGCGCTCCGCCGGCCAGCGTGAGCAGCGCCGCGCCCGGCAGCGACAGGGCGGTGACCGCCACATACAGCGCGAAGAAGGCGCCCGCGGCGGTCCACGGGTGGGCCGCACGCCACGCCTCGAGCGCGTCCCTGCGGGCCAGGAAATAGTCCGGGCGAAGAAAACGGGCCAGGTCGAACACGAAGAACGCGACGATCGCCAGTGCGAGCGCCAGCGCGAGCAGCAGCTTGGACCGATGCATGGGTTGCACGCCTCCGGCGGTTTGTCGTAGCAAATGAGCGATCGGTCGGCCCTTGGCGGCGCTTCTTACAGCGGTGCCGGCGTCGGCAGGCCGGCTGCCGCGGCGCCGCGGTCGCGACGCAATCGACTCTTTACCGCGACGCGGCCGTGTGGGGCCACGGATCGGCGCGCCGCTCGATTTCACGCACCATCCCGGTGAACTGCTCCGAGATGGTTCGGCGCAGCACCGGATTGCGGATGAATGTCGGCAGCGGTGTGTCCGGCTCGACCAGCCCGGTCCAGCTCAGCTCGGTGCTGCCGTCGGGTCTTGGCTCGATTCGATAGCCGCCGTCCAGCCGCCGCAGGTTGCCCTGCAGCAGATGCACGTCGATAGTCTGGTAAGGGCGCTCGGTGGAGGCGACCATGACCCGGATCGAATACGAAAAGATCCACAGGCGGGCGCTGCCGCGTTGCTCGATGACCAGTTGCGCCCCATCGCGTGAGACGACCCGGCTGGAGACGATGCCGGGGACGAACTCGGACAGATGGTCGTAATCGGTCAGCGTCTGCCAGATCAGCTCGATCGGCGCATGAACGACGGCGCGCGCATTGACCTCGATCGCCGCGCCCTGCTCGGTGGTGACCACGCTGATGTCGGTGGCGGCTTGCGCCGGCGCGGTCGCAAGCGCGCCCAGAACCAGCAGGCCAGGTAAGCGCGGGTGGGTCAAGACGGCGTCGGGTAGTAACTTAAGGCGCGTCGGCACCACCGATGCGTCCGGGCACGAGCGGCCGATCCGCACGCGCGCGGACGTCCTATGCGGTAGGAGTGTGCACCGCCAGCGTCGGTTCAGCGCGCCCATCGGCCGCAAGGAGCGGGAAACGCGCGTTTTTGGGATCCTGGATGTTTCGGATCCGGCACGGTTTCGCCCTGACCGAAACATGGCGTGTGACGGCCGCCAGGCACCGCTCAGGAGCCGATCCGCCGGATCGCCTGCGAAAGGAGGCGGAAATGGCGCGCGACCTTCGAGCACCAGTCGCACGCGGTCAGGTGCAGCCGCAGCCGCAGCGTTTCCAGCGGCCCGAGCGCGCGGTCCTGGCCCTGCGACAACAGCACTTGTGCCTGGCGGCACGTGATCCTCAGCCATCGAAACATCATGGTGCAGACTCGATTGCGAACCAGCGCGTTTCCAGGCACTCGCGCAGCCGCATCCGCGCCCGATGCAGCATCACAAAGCAGTTGGTCGCGCTGATGTCGGCTTCCTTACAGATCTGCGCCGTGTCCCACTCGAGCCACTCGCGCATCATGAAAACGCGCGCCAGCGTGGCCGGCAGCTGCTCCACGCACACCTGCAGGATCTCGAAGAACTGCACGCGCGAGTAGGCCGCTTCCGGGTCGCCCCAGTTCAGCGGCTCGTTGACCCGATGACCGTCCTGCGTGAACAGTTCGTCGAACGTTTCGACTTGAGCCGCCTCGAGCGCGGCGTCGATCGAAATCTCGCGTCCGCAACGCCGGAACTGGTCGATGATCTTGTGCTTCAGGATCCCGACCACCCAGGTCTTCAGTTGCGACTGTCCGCCGAAGCGGCCGGCCGCCTCCAGCGCCGAAACCAGCGTTTCCGACACCGCGTCCTCGGCCCAGGCATCGTTGCGCAGTTGCAGCCGTGCGATCCGAAGCAGCGTTGGCCTGAGTTCGGCCACGGCCTGCTGCAGGCTGTCGGCATCCATCCGGACGTCAGGTCCGCGCAGTTCGCAGGCGGCGTATCAACGAGGAGGTATCCCAGCGGCCACCGCCCATGGCTTGCACTTCGGCGTAGAACTGGTCGACCAGCGCCGCCAGGGGCAGCGAGCAGCCGTTGCGCCGCGCTTCGTCCAGGCAAAGGGCCAGGTCCTTGCGCATCCAATCGACCGCGAAGCCGAAGTCGAAGCGGTCCTGCAGCATCGTGGGGCCGCGGTTTTCCATCTGCCAGCTTTGCGCGGCGCCCTGTCCGATCACCTTCAGCACGAGCTCCATGTCCAGGTGGGCGCGCCGGCCGAATTCGAGGCCTTCGGCCAGGCCCTGCAGCAGCCCCGCGATGCACAGCTGGTTCACCATCTTGGCCAATTGGCCCGACCCGCTGGGCCCGATCCGGGTGACGGCCCGCCCGTAGACGCGAATCACCGGCTCGACCTGCTCGAACGGGCGCACATCACCGCCGCACATCACCGTCAACTGGCCCTTCTCGGCCCCGACCTGGCCGCCGGAGACGGGCGCGTCGACGAAATGAAGGCCCAGGCTTCGCGCCTGGGCGTGCAGCTGGTGCGCCAGATGGGCCGAGGCGGTCGTGTGGTCGACCAGGATCGACTCGTCCGACATGCCGGAGAAGGCGCCGTCCCTGCCCAGCACCACGGCCCGCACATCGTCGTCGTTGCCGACGCAGCAGAACACGATGCGCGCGCCGCGCGCCGCCCCGGCCGGGGTCGCGGCCCGTTTCCCGTCGAATTCGGCGCACCAGCGCTCGGCCCTGGCGGCGCTGCGGTTGTAGACCGTGACGCGGTGCCCGGCCCGCGCCAGGTGCCCGGCCATCGGATAGCCCATCACGCCCAGACCGATGAACGCGACGTCCAGGGGATGTGCGGAGGATGGCGAAGGTGAGCTCATGGATGGTCCGTGCAGGCAGGCGAGGCGGACCCGATTCTAGCCGCGCCAGCCTTCATCCGCGCCCTCACAACCGCATGCCCCTGCGGACGGGTACGCACTTGCGGCGCCCGATCGCCCCTCGCCCGCGCAGCGGGAGAGGGGAGGGGGTGAGGGCGAGGGCGAGGCCTTAAAACCCGCAGGCCTGGCCGTCGCGCCGGCTGTCGCTGGCGGCCACGCAGCCATCGGTTTGCGCATCGCCGAGTCGCCAGATCAGCTGTGCGGACCCGAAGTCCATGTACGCATCGTCGCCCTGCACGATCCGATGGCCGCGCCGCTGCAACTCGGCCGCCACCGGCGGCGGCACGTTGCTTTCCAGTTCCAGGTCCAGCCCCTGGTTCCACTTCCAGCGCGGCGCGTCGCACGCCGCCTGCGGCTGCTGCCGCGCGAGCAGCATCCGGGTCAGCACCTGCACATGGCCCTGTGGCTGCATGTTGCCTCCCATCACGCCGAAGCCCATCTGCGCGGCCCCGTCGCGCATCAGCAGGGCCGGGATGATGGTGTGAAACGGGCGCTTGCCGGGGGCCACGCAGTTCGGGTGCTGCCGGTCCAGGCTGAACGCGAAGCCCCGGTTCTGCAGCGAGATGCCGAAACCCGGCACCACGACGCCCGAACCGAAGCCCATGTAGTTGGACTGGATCAAGCTCACCATCATGCCGCCCGCATCGGCGGCGGCCAGGTAGATCGTTCCGCCGCGGTCCACCGTTCCGGGCTCGAACGCCTGCGCACGCGACCGGTCGATCAGGCGCGCGCGTTCGCGCAGGCGGTCCGGGGCCAGCATCTGCGCCGTGGTGACCCGCATCGCCGCCGGATCGGCAACCTGCGCATAGACGTCGGCGAAAGCGAGTTTGATGGCTTCGATCATCAGGTGGTGCCAGTCCGCACCGTCCACCGCGCAGTCGGCCAGCTCGGTATGGGCCAGGATTCCCAGGGCGATCAGCGCCGCGATGCCCTGCCCATTGGGCGGGATCTCATGCAGTTCGTATCCTGCAAACGGCTGGCTGATCGTGTCGACCCAGACCGGTGCGTACCCATCCAGGTCGGCCAGGCTCAGCGTGCCGCCGCCGGAGGCGGCAAAGGCGGCGATCGCCTCGGCGATCTGGCCGCGATAGAAGTCCTCGCCGCCGCTGTCGGCGATCCGCTTGAAGGCGCGCGCCGCGCCCTGCAACACGAAATGCTCGCCGACGCGGGGCGGCCGCCCGCGCGGCAGGAAGTGCTGGTCGAACCCGGCCACCCCGGTGAGCAGCGGCGCAGCACGTTGCCACTTGTCCTGAACGATCGGGCTGACCGCGAACCCGCGCTCGGCATATTCGATCGCCGGTGCCAGCACATCGGCAAAGCTGAGCTGGCCGAAGCGCCGATGCAGCGCCGCCCAGCCGGCAACGGCCCCCGGCACCGTCACCGTGTCCCAGCCGCGCATGGGGCGGGCTGCCGGATCGTCCCCGTACCGCCGGCGGAAGTACTCGTGGGTCCAGGTGGCCGGCGCGGTGCCGCTGGCGTTCAGGCCGTGCAGCCGGTTGCCGTCCCAGACGATGGCGAAGCAGTCCGACCCCAGTCCGTTCGAGCAGGGCTCGGTCAGGCAGATGGCGGCTGCGCTGGCGACGGCGGCGTCCACGGCATTGCCTCCGCGGCGCAACACGATCAGTCCGGCGCTGGCTGCCAGCGGCTGCGACGTGGCCACGACATTGCGCGCGAACACCGGCGTTCGGACGGTCGGGTACGGATTGGTCCATTCGAACCAGTCCTGGGGCTGGGCGGCGCCGGGGCTCATCGGGCTTTGGGATCAGGCAGTTGGCATCCGATGAAATCCCGCCCGCAGGGTGGCGACCTCTTCAGGATTGGCCGGCCGGCTGTCCAGCCGCTGCACCCGCGCAGCCGGCGGACCGTGACGGGCCCATCGTATCAGCGCCTCCACGGCTTCGGCCTCGCCCTGGATCAGGGCTTCGACGCTGCCGTCGCGCCGGTTGCGCACCCAGCCGTCGACGCCGTACTCCAGGGCCCGCAGGCTGAGGGCGTCGCGGAACCCGACCCCTTGCACCAGGCCGTGAATGGACAGGTGAACCGCGGCCGGGGGCCGGCCCGAGCCGTGTGGGAACTGCATGGTCATCGGGATGGTCGGTGCGGGCACACTAAACTGCCGGCGGATAATTGTCGCGGATCGTCCGATGTCCCTCGTGCTGTCGTTGCCGCCACGTGTCGTGCGCTGGGGCCTGAACCTGTGGCCGCCATTCGCCGGCGCCGGCATTCGCGTGCGGCACATCGCGCCCGATTTTCGCCAATTCGTGGTCGAGATGCCGCTGCGGCGCTGCAACCGCAACCAGTTCGGCGCCCACTTCGGCGGATCGCTGTACGCGATGACGGATCCATTCTTCGTGTTGATGTTGTGCCGCAACCTGGGGCCGGATTATGTCGTATGGGATCGGTCGGCCTGCATCGACTACATCGCCGCCGGCCGCTCGCGGGTGCGCGTGGTGCTCAAGCTGGCCGAGAGCGATCTGCGGTCGATCCGCACGATGACCGACAGCGGCAGCAAGCACCTGCACCTGTTTCATGCCGACGTGGTCGACGCCGAGGACTTGCTGGTGGCGCGCATCGAAAAGCTGGTCTACGTGCGCCGGCGGCGCCCCGTGCAGCCGGCGTCGGCGCCGCCGCGGCCAACCGCGGCGGTGGCCGTGACCCCGGCGCGGGACGGATCGGTCTGATGCCGCCCTGGCCGTACCCGCGCGTGCTGGCGCATCGCGGAGGCGGTGCCTTTGCACCGGAAAACACGATCGCCGCCATCCGGATCGGCCGCGAACGGGGATTCCACGCGGTCGAGTTCGACGTCACGCTGAGCGCGGACGCCGAACCGGTGCTGATGCACGATGCGACCCTGGATCGAACCACCGGCGCAGCCGGTCCGGTGGCCGCCCGATCGTGGGCCGAGCTGGCCCGGCTGGATGCCGGCAGCTGGTTTTCGCCCGACTTTGCGGGCGAGCGGATCCCGCACCTTTCGCAGGCGATCGATTTTTGCCGCGCCCACCAGGTCTGGATCAACGCCGAGGTCAAGCCGGCAGCGGGGATGGAACGGCAAACGGGGCACATAGCCGCCCAGGTCCTTGCGCGCGCCTTCGCCGACCGCACGGCGCGCGGGGCGGGCGCGGCCGTCACCGCCGATGCGCACCTTCCGCTGCTGTCGTCGTTCTCGCGCGAGGCGCTCGCAGCGGCGCTGGCGGCGGCACCGGCATTGCCGCGCGGCCTGCTGTGCAAGCGGATACCCGGCAACTGGCGCGAGCAGTTGCAGTCTCTGCAGTGCGTGTCGTTGCACTGCGATCAGCGCTACCTGGATGCCGAGACGATCGGCGCTCTGCACGAGGCTGGATACTCGGTGTTCGCCTACACGGTCAACGATCGCCGGCGTGCGCTGCGGCTGGCCCAGTGCGGCATCGATGCGCTGTGCACCGATCGACTCGACCGTATCGAACCGTCTCTGCTCGATTGAGTGTCGGAAACGAACGAGGTCGATCATACGTATGACCCCGTATCCCCATGGCCCCATGACCACTCGCACAGACAGGTTGATAACCGACCGCGCTTGATCGATATCAAACAGCGCAACGCCCGGCGCTCCTACGCTTGATCCAACCAGGTCACGAGCAGACGGGCGATGACGGCGACGACAGTCCCGGGTCAATTTCAGACCGGCCGTGAAGGCGGCCGACACGCCACGACCTGTGCGCACTGCGCCGAATCGCTGGCCGGCGTGCGCGTGATCCAGCGCGAGGTCGACGGCGCGCCTCGATCGTTCTGCTGCCTGGGCTGCGCGTTCATCGCCGAGCAGGTTGCGCTTGCACACAGCCGCCTGGGCGCGACCGATCGGCGGCGCATCGCACGCCGGTGCGACGATGGCGTGGCCGCACAGCAGCCGGCGCGCATCCAGATCGAGGTTGACGGCATGGTGTGCGCGGCCTGTGCGCTGCTGATCGAGGCCCGTCTGCGCGCGACGCCGGGCGTTTGCCAGGCCAACGTGGACTTCGCGGCGCGGCGCGCCACCGTCGTGTACGACAGCAACCGCATCGCGCCCGAGGCGCTGCAGCGCGCGGTGGTGGGCGCCGGTTACCGGGTGCTGGCCGCGGGGCAGCGCGACGACGGGCGGCGCGAGCAGCGCCTCGAGGGGCTGCGCGCGCTGGTCGCCTGGCTCGCGCTGATGCCGGTGATGATGCTGGCGGTGCTGGGTTACCTGGCGCGGCCGGGCGAACTCGGGCCCGAGGTCGCGCAGTGGCTGCGCACGGCGCAGGCGGTTCTGACGGTGCCGGCTGCGCTGTTTTCGGCGCTGCCGCTGTGGCGCGCGGCCGCCAGCCAGCTGCGCACGGGAACGATCGGCATGGACGTGCCCGTCGCGCTGGCTCTGGCCGCGATGCTGGGCGCCAGCGCGCTGTCGCTGCTCGGCGGCAGCGGCGCCGTCTATTTCGACTCGGCCACGATGTTGGTCGCGCTGATGCTGTCGGCCCGGTGGTGGCAGCAACGGGCCCTGGCGCAGGCGACCGCGCACATCAACGCGGCAGCCGGGCCGACCGTGGCTTCGGTACAGCGGCTGCTCGATCATCCGCGCTCTTCGGAGTTCGAGACGGTCGCTTCCGATCGGCTGTCGGTGGGCGATCGCGTGATCGTGCCGGCCGGGGCGCTGGTGCCGGCCGACGCCCGCGTGGTCGAGGGGCGCTCGGCGCTGTCGCAGGCCTGGCTGACGGGCGAATCGGTCCCGCTCGAGGTCGAACCGAGCGCGCGCGTGCCGGCCGGCAGCTTGAATCTTGAGCGGCCGCTGGTGGTCGAAGTGGTCCGCTGCGGCGAGCGCACCTCGCTGTCGGCGCTGCGGCGGCTGATCGTCGAAGCCGCCAGCCAGCGTCCCCGCCGGGTCGAAATGGCCGATCGCGTCGCGCGGCGATTCGTACTGGCGGCGCTCGGCACCAGCGCGGCGACCGCACTGGGCTGGGCCCTGGTGGAACCGTCGCTCGCGCTGAGCAGCGCCCTGGCCGTTCTGATCGTCGCCTGCCCGTGCGCGCTGTCGCTCGCCGCGCCGCTGGCCAGCGCCGTGGCGCAAGCAGCGCTCGCCCGGCGCGGCATCCTGATTGCGCGGCCCTCCGCGCTGGAAGAGTTGGCGCGTGTCGACGCGGTCGTATTCGACAAGACCGGCACGCTGACCGAGGCCGAGCCCGTGGTGACGGGCGTGTTGTCGCTGCGGGATCTGGACGATCCGGACTGCTTGCGGATCGCGGCCAGTCTGGAGTCGCGCTCGTCGCACCCGTTCGCGCGTGCGCTGCGTCGCACCGCGCGGCAGGCCTGCCTGGGGCTGGTTTCGGTGGGCAGCGTCACCGAGGTCGCGGGCGCCGGCGTGGAGGCCTCGATCAACGGGCGGCGCTACCGCTTCGGAAAACCGGATTACGTGCTGGGACTGATGGGTCCGGACCAGCCCGAATACGACCTCGGAATGATGCTGGCTTCGCAGTGCGCGTTCGCCGGAGCCGGCCGGATGCTGGCCGATCAGGATGGGCCGGTCGCGATGATCCAGTTCGGCGAGCAGGTGCGCGTCGACGCCGGCCGCGTGCTCGGCCAGCTCGCCCGCCAAGGCGCCGGGCTGCTGCTGGTGTCCGGCGACCGGCGCGAGGCGGTCGAGGCGCTGGTTTCGTCGCTGGACACCGGCGCCGCCATCGAGATTCATCCGGAGCACACGCCGGCGGGCAAGCAGGCGCTGCTGGCGCGAATGCAAAGCCAGGGCCGCAGGGTCGCGATGATCGGCGACGGCATCGACGACGCCCCGATGCTGGCCCAGGCCGACGCCTCGATCGCGCTCGCTTCCGGCTCCGGGCTGGCGCAGGTGCGGGCCGATGTGATCTGCCTTCGTTGCAGCCTGGCCGACGTCGGATGCGTGTTCGAACTGGCCCGGCGCGCCACACGCGTAACGCAGGCCAGCTTGGGCTGGGCCCTGGTCTGCAGCGCGGCCATGCTTCCGCTGGCGATCACCGGACGGGTTTCCCCGGCCATCGCGGCGGTCGGCATGGCGGTCAGCTCGGCGCTGGTGCTGGCCAATTCGCTCCGGCTGGGGCGGCGCGGGCGGCCGGCCGCAGCGGCGCCGACCGTCTGCCAAGGCTGACCGACTCGCTCCCCTTTCCCGCGTAGCGGCACAGGGGTCGAGCTTGCCCTGCGTAGCCGGGCTACGCCCGGCGAAGCAGGGGGGTGAGGGCGCTCGCCGCGGCACCCCCAGTATCATTGCGGCCATGAACAGCGCCGAAATCCGCGAACGGTTCCTGAAATTCTTCGAAGGCAACGGGCACACGATCGTGCGCTCGTCCTCGCTGGTGCCGGCCAACGACCCGACGCTGCTGTTCACGAATTCGGGGATGGTGCAGTTCAAGGACGTGTTCACGGGGCGCGAGACGCGCCCGTACCGGCGTGCCACCAGCGCACAGAAGTCGCTGCGTGCCGGCGGCAAGCACAACGACCTGGAGAACGTCGGCTACACGGCCCGGCATCACACTTTTTTCGAGATGCTGGGCAACTTCAGCTTCGGCGACTACTTCAAGCGCGGGGCGATCGACTACGCCTGGCAGCTGCTGACGCGCGTATACGGGTTGCCGGCCGAGAAGCTGTGGGTGACGGTGTACGTCGACGACGACGAGGCCTATTCGATCTGGACCCGCCACATCGGCGTGCCCGCATCGCGCTGCATCCGGATCGGTGACCGGCCGGGCCAGCCGAAGTACACGTCCGACAACTTCTGGCAGATGGCCGATACCGGCCCGTGCGGGCCGTGCACCGAGATCTTCTATGACCACGGCCCGCAGGTGGCCGGTGGCCCGCCGGGCTCCCCCGACGCCGACGGCGACCGCTTCATCGAGATCTGGAACCTGGTGTTCATGCAGTTCGACCGCGACGAAGCCGGCAACCTGACGCCCTTGCCGCGGCCGTGCGTGGACACCGGCATGGGCCTGGAGCGGCTGGCTGCGGTGCTGCAGGGGGTGCATAGCAATTACGAGATCGATCTTTTCCAGCGGCTGATCCGGGCGGCCGCGCGCGAAACGGGCACCGGCGACCTGAACGACAATTCGCTCAAGGTGATCGCCGACCACATTCGCGCCTGCGCCTTCCTGGTGGCCGACGGCGTGATCCCCGGCAACGAGGGTCGCGGCTACGTGCTGCGGCGGATCGTGCGGCGCGCGCTGCGGCACGGCTACAAGCTCGGCTGCCGCGAACCGTTCTTCCACCGGCTGGCCGCCGACCTGGCGCAGGAGATGGGCGCGGCCTATCCGGAGCTGGTCGAGAACCTGGCGCGCATCGAAGCGGTGCTGCTGCAGGAGGAGCAGCGCTTCGGCGAAACGCTGGAAAACGGGATGAAGATCCTGGAGTCGGCCCTTGGCCAGCTGCGCAGCGGCGATGCGCGCATGCTCGATGGTGAAACCGCGTTCGTGTTGTACGACACGCACGGCTTTCCGGTCGACCTGACCGCCGACATCGCGCGCGAGCGCGGCTTCACGGTCGACATGGCCGGTTTCGAGCGGGCCATGGAGCGCCAGCGCGTTCAGGCGCGCGCCGAGGGCCGCTTCCGGATGAGCGCCGGCCTCGAATACGAGGGCGACCGCACGCGCTTCGTCGGCTACGAGAGCCTGCGCTCCGATTCGCGCGTGGTGGCGCTGTATTCCGACGGCATCGCGGTTCCCAGCCTGCGCGCCGGTCAGCCCGGCGTGGTGGTGCTGGACGCGACGCCGTTCTACGCGGAAGGCGGCGGGCAGGTCGGCGACCGCGGCGAGCTGGCCGGCACCAACGGCACCTTCCGGGTCGACGACACGCAGAAGATCCAGGCCGAGGTATACGGTCACCACGGAACGCTGGTTACGGGGACGATGCGCGTGGGCGACGCGGTCGAGGCGCGCGTCGACGGGGACCTGCGCGCGCGCACGATGCTGAACCATTCGGCCACCCACCTGATGCATGCGGCGCTGCGCGCGGTGCTGGGCGAGCACGTGCAGCAGAAAGGCTCGCGCGTGGATCCCGAGCGCACGCGCTTCGACTTTTCGCACGACCGGCCCATGGACGCGGCCGAGGTGCGGCGTGTGGAAACGATCGTGAACCGGGCGATTCGCGCCAATGCTCCGGTCAGCGCGGACGTGATGAAATTCGACGACGCGATCGCTGCCGGCGCCCTGGCGTTCTTCGGCGACAAGTACGGCGACGAGGTGCGGGTGATCGCGATGGGTGGCGACGGTGAGAACTTTTCCACCGAGCTGTGCGGCGGCACCCATGTCAGGCGCACCGGCGAGATCGGGCTGTTCAAGGTGGTTGCGGAAAGCGGGATCGCCTCGGGCGTGCGCCGGATCGAGGCGGTGACCGGTCCCGGCGCGCTCGAATACGTGCAGTGGCTCGACGCCCAGCTCGCCGCGGTCGCCGAAGCCGTGCGCAGTCCGGTGGCCGAGGTGAGCGAACGGGTCTCGCAGGTGCTGGACAACGTGCGCACGCTGGACAAGGAGATCATCCGGCTCAAGAGCCGCCTGGCCGCGGGACAGGGCGATGATCTGGCGGCACGGGCGGTCGAGGTCAAGGACGGCGTGAAGGTGCTGGCGGCGACGCTGGACGGAGCCGACGCGCGCACGCTGCGCGAAACGCTCGATCAGCTGAAGAACAAGCTCAAGAGCGCGGCCATCGTGCTGGCCAGCGTCGAGGACGGCAAGGTGCAGATCGCCGCGGGCGTCACGCCCGATGCGGTGGGCCGGGTCAAGGCAGGCGACCTGGTCAATTTCGTCGCCTCCCAGGTCGGCGGCAAGGGCGGCGGCAGGCCCGACATGGCGATGGCCGGGGGCAACGATCCGGCCGGCCTGCCCGCAGCGCTGGGGAAAGTGCCGGCGTGGGTGGCGCAGCGGTTGTAGCGGCGGCATCGGGCCGTCGAGCGGGAACCTGGAGCATGTGATGAGCGCGGATACGCCTGGGATGATCGTCGAGGAATACGACCGCGAGGTCGACGCGCGGGGCCTGACCTGCCCGCTGCCGATCCTGCGGGCGAAAAAGGCACTGGCCGGCATGGAAAGCGGCCAGATCCTGAAGATCGTCTGCACCGACCGCAACTCGGTTCGGGACTTTCAGGCCTTCGCGAAGCAGACCGGCAACGACCTGCTGCGCCAGCTGACGGTCGGCACCGAGTTCCTGCACTTCCTGCGCCGGCGCTGAACGGCGCGAACATGAGAATCCCCCCCTGCCGCTTGCGGGACAGGCCACGAAAAGAATCTCCCCTCTCAAGCTTGCGGGAGAGGGGCCGAAGCAGGGCGAAGCAGGGGGGTGAGGGCAATTGAAACGCTGGATCTGGATCATCTCGCTGACGGTGGCTGCGCTGCTCGCGGTGTACATCATCGTCGAGGTTTACTGGAGCTACTCGACCGGAGAGCGTGCCGGCTGGATCCAGAAATTCAGCCGCAAGGGCTGGCTGTGCAAGACGTGGGAAGGCGAGATGGCGATGGTGACGATGCCCGGCACCGTCCCCGAGAAGTGGGCCTTCACGGTCTGGGACGAGCACGTGGTGGCGCAGATCAACCAGACGATGGGCAAGCGCGTCGCGCTCACCTATCAGCAGAAAAAGGGCCTGCCGACGAGCTGCTTCGGCGACACCGAATACTGGGTCACCGGCGTGCGCGAGTTGTCGGATGTGCCGCCGGTCCCGGGCGCGGTGCCCGATTCATCGCAGGCCCCGGCGCCATCGGCAGCTCCGTCACAGGCTCCGGCCCCAGCGCAGGCCCCGGCCCCAGCGCTGGCCCCAGCGCCGGCCGCGCCCGCCCGGTAGCCTGCCACCCGGAGCACAGGGTCACTTCACCAGTTGCGCCTCGAGCGGGGACTTTCCATCGACCACGGCGTGACATCGTCCGGAAAGGCGCATTGATGAGCACGGCAAGAAGAACCTCGACTGCGCCAGTGCGTCCCTTCAGGGACGGTGCGCTGGTCTGCGCTTTATCGGCGATGGCGCTGAGCGCGAACGCGGGCCAGACGCCGGCACCAGAGAGGCTCGTCCACCGGTTCCTCGAAGTTGTGATGTCTCCGGACGGAGCATTCGTGGCGTCGGTGGAGGGCAATTCGCCCGTCGGAGGGTTTTATCCCCCGATACGCGAACTGGTGATCCGGCGCTTGGCGACCGGCGCTGCCACGAAGATTGTGCTGCCGTGCGGCGATGCGCCGCAGTGCTGGCCGGGTTCACCGGCCTGGGCACCCGACGGCAAGCGCGTCAGCTTCACGCTGCGCTCGCCCGGAACTCACGCCTACGCCGTCTATTCCGTGGCGCCTGACGCCACCGCCCCGACGCAGCAGCTGGCCTTCGGCGGAACCATCAAAGAGCTGCGCTATGGGTCCGATGGCCGGCTCGCGATGCTGGCCACGGAACACCCACGCAAGGAGGTCGGCGCGACCGAGGCGGGAGCGCCGATTGCAGGCGATCTGGACGAACCGTCGCCGGAGCAGCGGATCGGGATCCTCGAGGGCGCCTCTCTTCGCTGGGTTTCCCCGCCGGATCTGTATGTCTACGAATATGAATGGCGGCCCGACGGCAAAGGATTTGTGGGTACCGCGGCGCCGGGCGATGGCGACAACAACTGGTGGACGGCAAAGCTGTATGCCTTCGATGTGAGCAACGGCGCACCCCGCGTCCTGTACAGCCCGAAGGACATTCATCAGCAGATCGCGAATCCGAAGGTGTCGCCCGACGGGCGCACAGTCGCCTTCATCTCTGGACTGATGAGCGACTTCAACTCGACGGGCGGCGATGTTTACACGCTGCCGCTCGAAGGCGGGTCGGCCGTCAATGTAACGCCGGGCATGGCCGCGTCCGCGACATCCCTCGGCTGGAGCTGCAGCGGCACGCTGCGCGCGCAGTTGCTCGCAGGCGATCGGATCAAGCTGGTCGAGTTCGAGCTGATGCCCGACGCCGTCTCGATACACGCCCTGTGGAAGGGCGCGGACAGTCTGCATGGGCACGACGCGGGTGTCTCGACGGCTTGTCCGTCGGGCATGACGGCCGCTGCCCACGAGTCTTTCACGGCGCCCCCGGAAATTGAAACAGGAACGCCAGGGCAATGGCGGGACCTCACGGCCGTCAATGCCGGCTTGAGCGTGCCCATGCAGGTGCAAAGCCTGTCCTGGAAGAGCGAGGGATTCGACGTGCAGGGTTGGCTCATGCTGCCGGACCACGCCAAGGGCAAGATGCCGATGGTGACCGTCATTCATGGCGGTCCGGCCGCGGCTGTGGTTCCGTTTTTTGCCGGTCCAGGCTTGCTGGATGCGCTGATCGATCGCGGCTATGCGCTGTTCCGGCCGAACCCTCGCGGCAGCTTTGGCCAGGGCGAGCGCTTCACGTCCGCCAATGTTCGCGACCTGGGCCTGGGCGACCTGCGCGATGTTCTCTCGGGAGTCGACGCGGCGCTGAAGGCCGCCCCCATTGACGAGGAGCGGCTGGGGATAACCGGCGGAAGTTACGGCGGCTTCATGACGATGTGGGCGGTGACCCAGACCAACCGCTTCAAGGCTGCGGTCGCCGCCGCTGGAATCAGCGATTGGCTGTCGTACTACGGTGAAAACGGCATCGACGGCTGGATGCTGCCTTACTTCGGCGCTTCGGTGTATGAGGACCCGGCCGTCTACGCGCAGTCATCGCCGATCAATTTCATCCGCAAGGTACACACGCCCACTTTCGCGTGGGCGGGAGAGCACGACATCGAGTGCCCCGCCGTGCAGACGCAGGAGTTCTGGCATGCGTTGAAGACCCTCGGCATTCCGACGGCCGTGATGATCTATCCGGGCGAAGGCCACGGGCTGCGGGATCCGGAGCACACGGCGGACGCGGTGCGCCGTACGGTCGAATGGTTCGATCGATATCTGAAGTAAAGCCCCAAGGCGTGGGTAGAAGTCCGCGCGGCAGAGCGCAGAACTGCGCGTGCTGCTGATGTTCTCCCTCTCCCGCTTGCGGGAGAGGGCGGGGGTGAGGGTGGTGTTTTTGCGTCCGGGGCGCGAGAGCGGAAAGGCATAAGCGAGGTGACGAGCGCGAAAGAGGCCGTCCCTCAAGCGGCTGGCATGCTTTCGTTGGGCGCGGGCCGAGTCGCGATGAAAGCGTCGGTTGCCTCGAGGGCGTCGCACAGGGCCGCGAGGCGCGGATAACCGCCCTCCGGAAGCATGGGCGCCGCCCTCAACTTGAGATAGAAGACGAGGACGGCCGCCGAGATGTCGGCCTGGGTGAGCGCCGGACCGCACAGG
>DATKFG010000131.1:0-4455 GCA_035511515.1 Burkholderiaceae bacterium
AGCCGCCGCTCGGTCAGGCGGCGTCCCACCAGCTCGACGCCGCCGATCTCGATGATGCGGTGGCCCTCGCTGACCTCCAGACCCGTGGTTTCGGTGTCCAGCACGACCTGCCGCATCGTCAGCGGCCCGCCCCGCCCAGCAGCTCGTCGATGCCCTGGTTGGCGAGCTGATCGGCCCGTTCGTTGCCTTGGTTGCCCGAATGCCCGCGTACCCAGCGCCACTCGACGCGGTGCCGGGCGGCCACCTCGGCCAGGCGCTGCCACAGGTCCACGTTCTTCACCGGCTTGCGCCCGGCCGTCTTCCAGCCGCGTTTTTCCCACTGCGCCAGCCACTCGGTGATGCCGAGCTTCACGTACTGCGAGTCGGTATGGATCACCACGCGACTGGGGCGCTTCAGGGCGGCCAGCGCCTCGATCACCGCGGTCAGCTCCATCCGGTTGTTGGTCGTGTCGCGCTCACCGCCTTGCAGCTCGCGGCAGTGCCCCCCGCTGCACAGGAGCGCGCCCCAGCCGCCCGGCCCCGGGTTGCCCCGGCAGGCGCCGTCGGTCCAGATTTCGATCGTCGCGGGCTCTTCAGCCGCGGCGGTGGTCACCGCGGCCGGCTCGAGCAGTTTGATCGAGCGCGCATGCCTCATCCGTGCGCCGCGTCGCCGGCGGTGTCGTTGGCGGCGTCGCCCACCTGCACGATGCGCACGGTGAAGGCATCGGTGGTGCGTGGCGTGGCGGCCGGGGCCAGGGCCACGCGGCGCTCCCGCTCTTCCTTGCGCTTCCAGACCGGTCCGATCAGCCGCATGCCGCGCACGCGCTTGACGGCCGTGAGCATGTACACGCTGCCGAATACCGGCCACCAGCGGTCTCCAGCCTTCTCCATGAAGGCCCAGCGCGACAGCCAGCGGTCGTTGCCGGCCCACGGCGCATAGCACCCGAAGTGGCCGCGGTTGGCTTCGAACGACAGCAGCTTGAGCCAGTCCTTGATGCGCGGCAGCGAGATGAACTGGCCGTCGCGTGGAAGATAGGGCCGCATCACCTTGGTTCGCGCCAGCGTCTGCCGCAGGCCCCACAGGCTGGCCGGGTTAAAGCCCGTGATGATCACCTGGCCCTCCGGCACCAGCACCCGGTCGACCTCGCGCAGCACCTGGTGCGGCTCCTGCGCGAACTCCAGGATGTGCGGCATCACGACCAGGTCGATCGACTGGGTCGCAAACGGCAGCTCCTCGAAGCGCGTGATCACCGCGACCTGCTGGCCGACGGAGCCGCGCGAGTCGCTGCCTTGCAGCGGCTCGTGCGGCGCAGGCGTGTCGACCAGCCGATCGGACACGCACAGCCGCAGCGGCATGCGGTTTTCCGAGAGCGTGTCGATCTCGGGCACACCCAGCTGGACGGCGTGATAGCCGAAGATGTCGACCACCGCGCGGTCCAGGTGCGCCTGCTCCCACCGCAACACGTATCGCCCCGGCGGCGAGGCCAGGAACTCGGAAAAGCTCAAGTTAGACTGCATGCGTGACCGGTCTCGTCGAAATCCGCCCTATCCCCGCGTTCCGGGACAACTACATCTGGATGCTGTCCCGCGACGGCGATGCCGTCGTGGTGGACCCCGGCGACAGCGCTCCAGTGCACGCCGCGTTGCGCCAGCACCGGATCAAGTTAACGGGCATTTTAGTCACACACCATCATGGTGATCACGTCGGAGGCGTTGCCGAGCTGGCCGAGGCCTACCGCGCCAGGGTGTGGGGGCCGGCGCGCGAGACGATCCCGAGCCGCCAGGTTGCGTTGCGCGAAGGCGACACCGTCGACATTCTGGGCCAGCAATTCACGGTCATCGACATTCCCGGGCACACGCTGGGCCACATCGCCCTGTACGCGCCATCCATCGACGCATTGATGTGCGGGGATACCTTGTTCACGTGCGGCTGCGGGCGCCTGTTCGAGGGCACCGCCGCCCAGATGTTCGAGTCGCTCTCCAAGCTGGCGCGGCTGCCCGATTCGACGAGCGTGTACTGCGGCCACGAGTACACGCTGTCGAACATCCGCTTCGCCCGCACGGTCGAGCCCGACAACGCCGAGCTCGCCCGGCGCCAGCTCGACTGCGAGCAGCTTCGGTCCCGGGGTGAGCCCACCGTGCCCTCCACCATCGCCCAGGAGCGCGCCACCAACCCGTTCCTGCGCTGCGCCGAGCCGACGCTGCGGGCAGCGGCCGAACGGCGCGTGGCGGGCGCAGGATCCGACCCGGTGGCGACGTTCGCGGCGGTGCGCGCCTGGAAAGACGAGTTCTGAACAAGGCAGCAACCCGGCCAAGGTCTTGGGTCATTTCTTAAAGATCTAAGGCCAGGTTAAGCCGTCAAGATAAGCCGATAACCGGCCGATTCCGCCCGCCCAAAATCTTGCACCCCGGTAAGCGGCCACATACACTGGGCCGTTGATTCATAGTCATTTTCGGCCTCGGACGGGCTGAGGATATGGTGCGGCTTCCTGTTTCGATTCTGTCGGTAAGTGCCCTGTGCCTGGCGGCCAGCGCCTGGGGCGAGGAGCCGTCCGCGAGCCCGGAGTCGGGCGCGGCGCCTTCGCCCGCGGCCGTGGCCCAGTGGTCGGCCGCGCCCGGATTCGCGCCGGAGGCGACCGCTTCGACCCCGCCGGCCGCAGCGGCGAGCCCCGATCCGGCCGTGGCCGCCACCAGCCCGGCCCCATCCAGCCCCGCTGCCCCCGAAGCTTCGCCCGCACCGGGCGCGGCCCCGTCCCAGCCGGCAGCGGTTGACGAGCATCCGGCCGCCGCCTCCGAGGCGCAACCGGTCGCCCTGGCCGCGCTGCCCGCGAACAGCGACCTGTGGGAACGCATCCGCAAGGGTTTCGCCATGCCGGACCTGGCCAACAAGCGGGCCGCCAACAGCACGCACTGGTACGCGGGCCAGCCCGATTACATGTCCCGCATGGCGGGGCGCGCGAGCCTGTACCTGTACTACATCGTGGATGAAATCGAAAAGCGCGGGCTGCCCACCGAGCTGGCGCTGCTGCCGTTCGTCGAGAGCGCGATGCAGCCGCAGGCCGTCTCCAGCGCCCAGGCGGCGGGCCTTTGGCAGTTCATGCCGTCGACCGGCAAGATCTATTCGCTGGAGCAGAACCTGTGGAAGGACGAGCGCCTCGGCGTGGTCGAATCGACCCGCGCCGCGCTCGATTACCTGGAAAAGCTGTATGCGGAGTTCGGCAGCTGGCAGCTGGCGCTGGCCGCCTACAACTACGGCGAGGCCGGCGTGGAACGGGCCCTGGCCTACAACCGCACCCGGCACAAGCCCCTGAACTACGAGAGCCTGCGGCTGCCGCGCGAGACGCAAAACTACGTGCCCAAGCTGCAGGCGATCAAGAACATCGTGTCCGATCCGCACCGCTACGGCATCGAGCTGCCGGCCATCCGCGACGAGCCCTATTTCGTCACCGTCAGCGGCTCGCGCGACATCGACGTGGCCACCGTGGCGCAGCTGGCCGACATGCCGGTGGAGGATTTTCAGGCGCTCAACCCGGCCTTCAATCGCCCGCTGATCGTGGGCGCGACTGCCCCCACGATCCTGCTGCCGGCCGACCGCGGCGAGAAGTTCAGCGCCAACCTGGCCGCCTGGGAAGCCACCGGGCAGCCGCTGGCGAGCTGGACCGCGTACCGCCTCAAGAGCGGCGAATCGCTGGGCAAGGTGGCCCAGCGGGTCGGCGTCACCGAGGCCAGCCTGCGCGCCGCTAACCACGTGCCGCCGCGCTACGTGGCGGCGGCCGGCTCGACGATCCTGATCCCGCGCGACGAGACGATGGGCGAGGACGTGTCCGGCGAGATGCTGGACGGATCGGTCGCGCTGGTGCCGGAAAAGGCCGGACTGCGCAAGATCACCGTGCGGGTGCGGCGTGGCGATTCGCTCGCCTCGATCGCGCGCCGCTGGCGCGTGGCCCCCGATGAGATCATCGCCTGGAACAACCTGCGCTCGCCGGAGCTGTTCGCCGGCCAGCGGCTGAGCCTGACGGTGGCCTCCGCCCCGGGCGGCCACAAAAAGACAACGCCGCACAGCGCAAACGTCGACAACCAGAACACGAACCAGACCACGACGCTGGCCCGCGCCGCCCCCGGCGCGCACTGACCGCCGGGTCGGGTTGCGCCACGCGCCGGCTGGCCGCCGCAGACTCGCTCACGCACATGCCCTTTCTGTCCGGCAAGCGCATCCTGATCACCGGTGTGCTGTCCAACCGCTCGATCGCCTACGGCATCGCGCGCGCCTGCCGGCGTGAGGGTGCCGAGCTCGCCTTCACGTACGTGGGCGAGCGGTTCAAGGAACGCATCGGCGAGGTCGCACGCGAGTTCGGCTCGGACCTGACGTTCGACTGCGACGTGGCCCAGGACGCGCAGATCGCGGCCACCTTCGAGGCCCTGGCGCGGCACTGGGACGGGCTGGACGGGCTGGTGCACGCGATCGGCTTTGCGCCG
>DATKFG010000132.1:0-29716 GCA_035511515.1 Burkholderiaceae bacterium
GCCTTGGCTGCTCTGCCTCAGCTGGCGCTGGCAGCCGACCCGCCGGGCGAGCTGGGGGCGCTGCAGGCGGTCTATGACTTCTGCGCGAAGGTCGATCCGGCGCAAAGCAAGGACTTCGGCAACCAGGCCGGTCTGCTGTTCAAGGGTCTGACGCAACACCAGATCAACGCGATCCGCGGGGGCGCGGAGTACCACCGCGGATATCAGATGCTGACCGGTATCCTGCCGGAGTTGCAGAAGAGCGACGCCGTCCAGGGGTGCCAGGCGATTTCGGGCGAGCCGATCCGCCAAGCTAGGAGGATCGGCGGGCAAGACCGGCCAGGGCGCCGCTGACCGCGGTGGCCGCGCGGCAGGTCGGGTCGCCGCGGCCCAGCGGTTCCATTCCGGGGGGCCAGAAACGAGGGCCATCGGCCGCGGCGGCGAAGCAAGCAGTCACTGACTCTCTTCAGCCGGGGCTAATACGGGCGGCCGTTAAGCGCGACGCCGAAGTGGCCGTCGACGGCGGCTGGATCGTGCCTGGCAGACCGAAACCCGGGGGCGCAACGACCGACGACCGCAAAGGCGGCACCAGCGACCACTGATTGCCGGCTTCTGCCCGGGGGCAATGCGGGGGTTCGCCGGCTCGACAGCGCCGCCCAAGGCGCTTAATTTAAGATACCGTCGGACAAACCCACGGAAACTAATTAAGGTGCCCACTTCCCAGTCCATGGACGAGGTGACGCCTGCGGCTGCCTTAAGCGGGCCAGGCGATGCCAACCTTTCGAGGCCATCCACCAACGCCCTGGTGCGGCTGGATCCCGAAGGGCGCATCCGCGAGGCCAGTCATGCGGCCGCGGCGATGCTCGGCTATGAGCCGATGGCGCTGGCCGGCCGCACGCTGGTCGATCTGGCCGCGGACGGCTGGCGCGATGCGGCCGAGGTCGCCTCGGCCCGCGTTCGCTACGGCGCCACCGAGGCCTTCGAGCTGCTGCTGTGTGGGCGCAGCGGGCGCCTGAGCCTGATCGAGATGGTCGCTCGCGCGGAGTCCGATCCGCCTGGCAAGCCGCGCGTGTTCGTGCTGCACTGGGTGCACCGTGGCGCCGGCAGGCGTCCGGGGCTGGAAGCCGCCGAGGCCGAGTTGCGTCGGCTGGCCGATGGGCTGCTGCGCTCGCGCGAGCAGGAGCGCAGGGGCGTGGCGCTGCGCCTGCACGACGACCTGGCACCCACGCTGGTGATGGTGAAGTACGTGATCGAGGACGCGCTGCAGCGGATCCGGGGCAGCAAGCTGGACGACATGGCAAGCCCGCTGGCGGTAGCGGCGGCGCGCTTGCGCGACGTGATCGCCGACCTGCGCGAGATATCGACCGATCTGCACCCGCGCCTGCTGGACGATCTGGGGTTGATCCCGACGCTGGAGTGGTATTGCCGGGGCTTCGAGAAGGCGCACCCGGCCGTCACGATGGTGCGGACGCTGACGGCGGCCGAGCACAAGTTGCCGGCCGATCTGAAGGTCGACATCTTCCGCATCGTGCAGGATGCGCTGGCCAACGTGGCGCGCCATTCGAACGCCAGCGTGGTCAGGCTGGCGCTGCTGGAGGGCGACGGTGAGCTGCGCCTGAGCATCGAGGACAACGGCAGCGGTTTCGACCCGGCGCTGGCCGCAAGGCCGGGCCAGCCGAGCGTCGGGCTGTCGTCGATCCGCAAGCGGATCGATGGCACCGGTGGGCGCATGGTGTTGGACACTGGCCCGCAGCGCGGCACCCGGGTCGCCGCGGCCTGGCCGGTCGAAGCGGGCACGGGATCGAGCGAAAACGGGGATGCCTCCTACTACCCGAAACGCGTGGCTGGCGCTCCAATACGCGAATGACTGGTCGAGCGAGTTAGGCCGGTTTTTGGGGGGAATTTGAAGATTCTGGTTCGATGGCTGGTTCCGCTGGCGGCGGTGGGTTGCCTTGTCGCGCCCGCTTGCGCGCAGATCTATGCGGGCACGACCGGCGGTGGCGCCGTCGTGCTGTCGAACTTTCAGACCAACGAAACACCCGACGTGGTGATCGCACCGCCGCCCGCGCCCATCTTGCCCGTGATCGCCGTGGCTGCGAGCGCAGCGGTCGCGCCAGGTGCCACCGGCGTGGACCGGTTCGGGCCGATGATCCGGCAGATCGCGCGGGAGACTTCGATGTCCCCGCTGCTGCTGGACGCGGTGATCGCGGTGGAATCCGGCTATGACCCGAAGGCGGTGTCGCGCAAGGGAGCGCAGGGCTTGATGCAGTTGATGCCGCAGACGGCGCAGCGCTTCGGCGTGCGCGACGCCCTCGATCCGCTGCAGAACATGCGCGGCGGCGCGATGTACCTGAAATGGCTGCTCGATTACTTCAACGGCGACGTGAAGCTGGCGCTGGCCGGCTACAACGCGGGCGAGCATGAGGTGGTGCGGGCCGGCTATCGAATTCCCCCGATCCGGGAAACGCGCAACTACGTGCCCAAGGTGCTGGAGCAGTTGAAACGGTCCGCCGGTAACCCGAGCTATTTCTGATCGGCCCTGGCCTCGCCGGCGCTGTCCCGCTGGACCTGGAACTCGACGGGCAGTTCCTCTCCGCTCGCAAATCGCAGCGTCGCCGCAATGCGCTCCCCCGGCGCGAAGCTGTAGCCCAGCGAAATGAAGACCAGGTGATAACCCCGCGCCTTGAATTCGAGCGTGCTGTTGGCCGGAATCGGAATCGACTCGAGCGTGCGCACCCGGGTGCCGCCCTCGACCGGGATCGCCGCGCGTAATTCGACCGAGCTCGCCACCGGGCAGGTCGCCCCGACCAGCACGTCGTCCTTGCCGCTGTTGGTGAGCGTCATGAACGCGGGCTCCTCTTTCTGGCCCGCCACCGCGGGTGCCGCGCGAGCCTGATCGACACCGATCGCGCCGGCGTGAAAGTCGTGAGCCGTTGCGGCCGGCCAAGAACCCGCCGCCAACAGGACGGCAGCCAGCCGTCGCAGCCTTCTGATACCGGGTAACTCCACGTGAGGCTTCACTTCCAATTTGATACCTGCATCCGGGTACGCCACCGCGTCGTGCAAAGTGCCCAGCGTGCGCGCAGCGCCTATATCCCGAAGTGCCCGGTGGCTCGATACCATGAGTGAGCCAGGCTGTCAGGCCTTGAACTCAAATCGGGTACCCATCCTACGCTCCACCGTCGGGAGTACCCCCAGAGAAAAACAACCGCCCGGGCGAAACAGCGCTTGCGCCGTGCGCGCGCCGACCCGACAATCGGAGTACACAGCGGGGAAGCGTTCGAGGGATCGTGGTCACCCGCAGCCGTTGAAGCGGGAGTTGGCTGTTCAGATGGACGCGAAGTCGGACCTGTCGGGCGGGTTGCAGGACGCGGGGCTCGGCGAGGTCGTGCCCGCCTTCGCCAGCGGTGGCGTAGCAGCCGTCTGGCTCGATCAACAAGATCGGATCCGCGAGGCGACCGCCAGCGCGGCCAGCATGCTGGGATACGAGCCGCAAGCCCTGGTCGGGCTGCAGCTGGCCGATCTGGCGGCGGAAGGGTGGCGCACCGCGGCCGAAGTGGCGGCGGCCCGCGTTCGATTCGGATCGACCGACAGTTTCGAGCTGCTGCTGCGGGGACGCAGCGGCCGGCAGACGCTGGTCGAGATGACGGCTCAATCGCAACCGCTGCCCAATGGCGAGACCGGTTCGGTGGTCGCCTGGTCCGAGCGCCGGCTGCGCCGGCGCAGCCGCACCGAAGCAAATCCCGGCGACGTGGAGCTGCGGCGGCTGGCCTATGGCCTGTTGCGCACGCAGGAAGCCGAGCGCATGAGGGTCGCCGGCGAACTGCACGACGACGTCGCGCCGCTGGTGGTGATGGTCAAGTACATGATCGAGGATGCGCAGGCGCGGCTGGCGCGCGGCGCCGGCGACGAAGCGGCCGAGGTGATGCACGGGGCGGCCTCGCGGCTGCGCGACGTGCTGGCGGAGTTGCGCCGCATCTCGACCGACCTGCGTCCGCGCCTGCTCGATGACCTCGGACTGGGACCGACGCTGCACTGGTACTGCCGGGGCTTCGAGGACGCCTGCCCGTCGCTGGCGGTCCGATGCCGGATCTCGGCCGAAGAGCGCGATATCCCGGAGGATCTGAAGCTCGAGGTGTTCCGGATCGTGCAGGAAGCGTTGAGCAACGTGGCCGAACATGCGAACGCCGACCGCGTGAACGTATCGCTGGTGCGACTGGGCGGCGAGTTGCGGCTGGCGATCGATGACGATGGCGTCGGGTTCGATCCGGCGCGCGTGGCCCAGCAGGGTCTGGGCCTGGGCCTGCAGGCGATACGCAAGCGGATCGACGCGACCGGCGGCGTGTTCACGCTCGAGACGGCGCCCCACCGTGGTACGCGCCTGAATGCGAGCTGGAAAGTGTCGACGAGCGCCGATTCGCTGGCGAGCCTGGACGCCTAGCGCCGATCAGACGGCCGGCTGCGGAGCCGGCGTGGGCTGCCAGTCGCTCACGGCCGGCTTGTCCTCCTCGATGCTCTGGCCCGTGCCGCCGTTGAACAGGCGCGAAACCGATCCGGGCCGCTCGATCAACCCGCTTTCCAGCGCCACCAGCGTCAGCTCGGCCACGTTGCGCAGTCCGAGCTTGCGCATCAGGTTGGCGCGGTGCTTCTCGACCGTCTTCGGACTGACATTGAGGAATTCGGCCGCCGCCCGGTTGGTGCGCCCTTCGGCGATCAGCTTCAGGATGCTGCGTTCGCGCGCGGTGAGCTTGTCCCACGGCGCGGCCTTGGCCTCGGCGCGCTCCCCGTGCAGGTAGGTGTCGACCAGGTGGCCGGACACGTCCGGCGACAGGAACTTCTTGCCACCGATCACGCTGCGCAGCGCCATCACGAGCTCGTCGTACGAGGCGTCCTTCAGGATGTAACCGTCGGCGCCCGCGCGCAGCGCCTCGCGCACGTATTCATCGGTCTTGTAGGCGGTGAGCGCGACGATCTTCACCCCGGGCATGCGGCGCTTGATCTGCGCGGTCGCCTCGATGCCGTTCATGCCGGGCATCGACAGATCCATCAGGATCAGGTCCGGCGTCAGCGAGATCGCCTGGCGCACGGCCTCCTTGCCGTCGCGCGCCTCTCCCACCACCTCGAAGTCGGGCAGGGAGCTCACCAGCGATCGCAGTCCCTGGCGCAGCAGGTTGTGATCTTCGGCGATCAGGATTCGGCTTTTCATGGCGTCTACCTTCCGGTGGGAGCTTGCGGATCTTGCGGCGGCAGCGGCACGCCAGGTGCGGGGCCTTGCGGCGCGGTTAAAACTGGGTTCTGATTCAACGAGGGCGGCTGTGGTGCGCCGCCATTGGTATTTCCGAGCAACGTCGCGCCCGGCGGCAGAAAGACGAACTTCCACTGATCGTACGATTCGGCGCTTTCGAACTGCTTGTAGGGCTGGGCGAAGTTCGCGTGCTTGATGGGCGCATCGGTCGAAACCGAATGGATGCCGATCAGCGCATTGGCCTGCGTGATCGGCTCGAATTCACCCGTATCGGTCATCGGGTCGCGATACAGCCGGCGCAGGTGGTGCACCGGGGTGGGGAAGCGGTTGTCCGTCAGCAGCACGTCGATCGAGGGCGGATAGCCGCGCCGGCCCGGCGACATCTTCCAGTAGCTCAGGATCGCGCGGCGGTACTGGTCGCCGATGAACAGCAATTCGGCTTCGCGCTCGCGCTTCAGCGTGATGGACCAGACTTCAGCGGCGCCCAGCGCGCCCACGCCCACCAGCACCAGCATGATCAGCAGCGCCAGCAACACCAGGCCCCGCGCGGGTCGCGCGCAGTCGTTTTTGAACGGCAGGCTACGAACCGGTTGCATTGGCTCCTGCCTCGGGCGCCGGCTTGGCGCTGCGGATGTCGTACACGCCGGACAGATTCGGATCGGTTGGTGGGAGCGCGACCCAGTTCGGCAGGCTGGTGAGTGGATCGACCGGTACCGAGCGCAGGTATTTCTTGTCGACCAGGTCCTGCAGAGTCTCGGGGTACTTGCCTTGATCGCCGTAGTACTTGTCGATCGCGTCGCGGATCGCGGAGATGTTCTGGCGCTGCACCGACAGCTTGCCGGAATCGATGGTGCCGAAATAGCGCGGCACCGCGATCGTCAGCAGCAGCGCGATCAGCACCATCACCACCATCAGCTCGATCAGGGTGAAGCCGAGCGCCCTCACCCCCTCCCCTCTCCCGCTGCGCGGGCGAGGGGCGATCGCGCGAACCCTCGCGAAGGCGTGAACCGTTGCGATGCCTGGTCGCCCCTCGCCCGCGCAGCGGGAGAGGGGAGGGGGTGAGGGCCTGATGCGAAGCCTCATCTCACCACTCCTTGTACGCGACGCCGTTGCTGCCGACCGTGGTCGACTTCGACATCACGTCGTACACGTCCTTGCCCGGCTGCGGGTCGCTGGGCGGGGAACCATAGGCGCGCGTGTCCCATTGCTCCTCGGCCGGCACCGACGGATCCGGCGTGAACGGGTCGCGCGGGATCTGGCGCAGGAACATCAACTTGGGGGGCGGATCGCTCGACGTGCTGCTGTTCAGGCTGCTCAGAGTCGTCGTGGTGCTGCTCAGACCCGCAGTGGCCGCGGTCTGCGCGGGTTCGACTCCCTCGACCAGCACCTTCAGCGACGGCGGATAGCCCGAATCGCTCGGATCCTTCTGTATCTTGCCGGTGTCGGCCGCGTCCTTGTACGCGTCCAGCGCTGTGCGCATCTGCCGCAGCGCGGTGCGCAGCTCGGCCTCCTTCATCCGCACCGCCGTCACCTCGTACAGCGGAACCGCGACCAGCGCCATCACGCCCACCAGGGCGAGCGTGACGACCAGCTCGATCAGGGTGAAGCCGCGCGCCCTCGCCCTCACCCCCTCCCCTCTCCCGCTGCGCGGGCGTGGGGCGATACAGGGTGCCAGTGGAACGACTTTGGACTCGCGACGACGGGTCGCCCCTCGCCCGCGCAGCGGGAGAGGGGAGGGGGTGAGGGCTGCCTGCATCCTCATCGCGTCGCACCCGGATTGGCCTAGTTCGGATTGCCCGCCGGCGGCGGCGTTGGCGCAGGGGCCGGGTTCGTATAAGGCGAAGCGCTTTCCGGCTGCGGCGCCGCGGGCGGCGGCACCACGGGCTGCGGAGCCTCCGGCGACTCGCCCGTCGCTGGCGGATTGATGACCCAGGGCGGCGCCGTCACGCCGGGCGGCACCTCGTGGCGCGGAGCCGGCACGCGCGGGTCGTTGCGCGGATAGTTCGGATTTGCGCTGGGCAGCGTCGACGGAGCGCCCGGCGGCATGATGGCGCCGGTGCCGCCGCCGCCGACGAAGCCCGGGGCGGGAGCGGCGCCAGGTGTGGCCGGTGCGCCGCTGACCGAGCCGACCGGATCCAGCCGCAGCGGCGTTTCGCGCACGGCCGACTCGGTGCCGCTGAAGAGGTTCCGGGCGCGCGAGTCGGCCACCGTGGGCGCCCGCAGAATGTGCGGCGTGATCGACATCACGATCTCGGTTTTCTTGTCCTCGTGGTGATTGGACCCGAACAGGCGATCGAGCAGCGGAAACTCGCCGATGCCCGGCACCTTGTTGGCCGACAGCACCTCGTTGTCCTGGATCAGCCCGCCCAGGATCTGCGTTTCGCCGTCGCGCAGCCGCAGATTGGTGGTCACATCGCGCGTGCCGATGTCATAGGCCACGGTGCCGGAGTTATTTCCCGGAGGCGTGACCTGCCCCAGGATGCTGCTCACCTCCAGGTTCAACTCGATGCCGACGTCGCCTTCCAGGTAGACGTGGGGTTTGAGCTCCACCTTGATACCGACATCCAGGTACTGCACCGAGCCGGTCACCACCGGCGAGCCCGTGGACACGGGCGTGACCGTGTTGGTGATCACCGGGACCTTCTCGCCGATCAGGATCTTGGCCTTCTGGTTGTCGCGCGTGCGCAGCCGGGGCGCGGCCAGCACGTTGGAATCGGAGTCGGTCAGCGCGAAAGTGCCGTTGACCGAGAACGGCAGGCCCTGTACCAGCAGGCTGGCCACCGGAATGTGGCCCAGGTCACGCAGCGTGTTTACGTTGGTGGGCGTCTGTACCCCGAACGTGCTGGGCCACGCGATGCCCATGTCGCGAATCCGATCGCGGTTGACCTCCAGCACCTCCACCTCCAGCATCACCTCCGGATCCGGATAGTCATGCGCCGCAATGATCTTCTCGGCCACTGAAATCATGTCGGCCGTGCCGCGCACCACCAGCGTGTTGGTCTTGTCGTCCAGCGACATGTCGGCCACTTTCAGCACCGTCTTGAGCACGTTCTGCATCGTCTTGCCGTCCGCATTGGACAGCTGGAATATCCGCACCTTCAGATCCTGGTACTCCTTCTGCTTGGCTGCCGTGGCCGGATAGATGAACAGCGTGTTGGCGTTGAGCACCTTCTTGTCCATCTGGCTCTGCAGAAGAATCATGTCGACCGTGTCCTCGACCGAGGCGTCGTGCACGAAGATGGTCGTCTTCAGGTCATTGCGCACGTCCCGGTCGAAGATCACGTTCAGCCCCGTGGTGCGCGACAGCGCCTCGAACACCATCCGCAGATTGGCATCGCGGAACTGCAGCGACACGGGCTTCTTCATCACCGAGCCGGCCGCGATCTGCGCTGCCTTGGCCGCCTCGGCCTTGTCCATCTCGTCGGCAATCCGCGTGGCCAGCGCCGCGGCATCGTTGCGGGCACCGTTTTCCTGCAGCACCGTGTGCACCTTCTCGCGCGCCCCCGCCAGGTCGTGCTCGGCCAGCAGCTTTTCGGCCTCGGCCAGCAGCGCGTTGTGCCGCAGGTCCATCTCGATGTTGGCCAGCCCGCGCAGCGCCCGGTCGTTGCCCCCATCGAACTTCAGCGTGTCCTGGTACAGCTGCCGCGCCGCGTCGCGCTGCCCGGCACGGCGCGCCTCATCGGCCTGCGCCAGCAGCGTGTTCACCGTTACGGCGAGCTGCTTCAGGTAGTCCAGCCGGTACTGCGAATTGGTCGGCTCGGCCGCGCTGGCCGCCGCCAGCTCCGCCAGCCCCTTCTGCCGGTCGCCCGCCGCGATCGCCTGCATCCCGTCCGAATGCTGCCGCGAGGCGGCGCAACCCGCCACAATGCCCGCCGCGGACACGATCGCCGCAACCCCCATCCATCCGCGCAAACGCCAGAACTGCATGCTCATCCCCCAGTAGCTTCAATCGTCTGGCGCTGTTTCAGCGGCAGATACGTGACAACGACCTGGGCCGAATCGAACGACTCGACCCGATACGTGCTCTCGACCACATCGCCGACGTGCACCACGAACAGCGCGTCGCCCTTGGCGATGAAAGCGGCCGGCTTCGCGGATTTCTCCTCGAGCAGGCCGACGAAACGGAACGGCACCGGCGGCGCGGTCGGCGGCGGAGGCGGCACCACGACGGTGGCGACCGTCGTCATCGGCGGCGGCGGCGGCGGCGGCGGTGGCAGCCAGCCGCGCGCGGCGAACGGGTCCTTGGCGGCCGACTGGTCGATCTTGCCGCGCGTGGGCAGCCCCGGCGCCGTCGCAGCGGCCGGCCCGGCCGGCGCGGCATCGGCGCGCGGTGCATCTGGCGTGGTCGCGTCGCCGGCATGGGCCACCGATGGCACCACGCCGTCGTTGCCCGAGCCGGAAAAATAAAATGCGACCGCGAAGGTGGCCGCGCCGGCCGCCGCCAGCACCACCGGTCGAACCCAGGCCGGACGCTGGCTCACGACGCGCGCCCCCGGTAAAACAGCGTGAAATGCACCCGCGACTCCAACTGCTCGGCCCCGGCACCCGGGCGCTCGACCCGAAGCTCGTCCAGGCTGGCGTGGGGCAGCTTGTTGAGCACATCGGCCACGAACGATTTGACCGGCGCGTAGCGCTCCTTGACCGGCAGGATCACGTCGAAACGTTCCAGGCCCCCGGAGCCGTCGACCGCCCGCACCGAGTACTCCCCGCGCGCCAGCTCGACATGGGCCGCCTGCGCCGCCGCGAAGATGAGTCTCAGATCGGCGGTGGACTGCTCGGCGGGCGGAAACCACTGCTGGAACCGCGCCATTTGCTCGGCCGGCGTGTGCTCTTCGATATGCGTGACCCCGATCTGCGCGATCCGCGCGCGGACCTGGCCGGTGCGCGCGCTCAGCCACTCGATGTCGCGCTGGGCGTAGGTGGCCAACGCGAACGCGATGGCGGCCGCCACCAGCAGCGCGACACCCAGCACCCCGGCCGCGCCCACCCGAAGCCGGACCCAGCGCGCGAACCGGTGCAAGGCGTGCAGGTACAGGTTGAACCGGTTCATCGGCCGCTCCATTTCAACTGAACGATGAAGCGCACCGGCGTGCCGGGTGTCAGCGCCTGCACTTGGTGCGAGGCCAGCCACACGTCCGAAAACTGCCGTCCACCCTGCAACGCCTGCAGGTAGTCGAGCATCGCGACGGAATTCTTGGCCTCGGCCGTGATGCGCACCGCGCGGCGCAGCGCCGAGGGCTCCACGCCCAGCAGCACGACCTCGGACGTGGGCACCGCTTCCAGCGCGGCCAGCATTTCGGCCCACGGCATCTGCAGCTCGTGCGCGATCTGATTGGCCGCCTTGGACACCCGCGGATCCAGCGGGGGACCTGCGCGCGCACTGTCACCGCGGGGGTTGGTCAGCTTGCCGTTGGCCGCATTGAGCTCGCTGGCCAGGGCCATGCGCGCCGCCTGCGCGGACTGGAACTGGACCGCCGCCAGCAGCGCGGCCACCACGCCGGTGGCCAGCAGGAGCCAACCGGCCGGCCCGGTGCGGCGGGCCGGCGAAAAGTCCAGATCGAGACGAGCGGCTTTTTTCAGCATGATCGCGGGTCCGTTCAGACCGTCATCGCCATGGCGACCCACGGCGGCGGCGGCGTCCAGCCGGCGGGCAGCAATGCGAGAAAGCGCGTGTCGGCGTCGACCGCCAGACCGGCGCCGCGCAGCAGGCTGCGGCCGCGCACTTCGAGCTCCTCCGGAGCGCGCACGCCCAGCTCGAAGCTCATCGCGGTCACCACCCCGCCGGCGGCCACCGCCAGCTGTGTGCCCGTTTCGCGCACCAGCGAGATCACCGCGCAGCGGGACAGCAGCTGGTCGCGATGGGCGTTGTATTCGTGAACGAATTCGCCGACGATTTCACCCGCGTGCAGCCCGTGCGCCCGCAGCAGCATCTGCAGCGACGGCAGCACCGCGGCGGGCATGCCGCAGGCGACCGTGCTGTGGCCGCCGGCCTGGGTCTGCCAGCGCGTGACCACCTCGCTGGGCGGAATGCCGGCCACATCGGCCAGCGCCGAGCGCACCACATCGTTGGCGGCGTGCGGCGACAGGCTTCTTAAGTCGGCCCGCACCACGTCGTACAGCATCCAGGCATCGCCGATCAGCACGTCGCAGGTCAGTCCTTTGAGCGATCCGGCCGCCGCCGTCAGCGCCGCCAGCAGCGGGGGCAGGGCCGCGACGGCCTCGGGCAGGGTCGCCACGCCCGGGCGGTACTCGATCTGCTGGGTCGCAACCAGCCGCGGCTTGTGCCAGCCGGCCAGCAGGTCGGCGCGCGCGCCTTCGGCGCCCACGCGCAGTCGCAGCCGACGGCCCATCCGCAGCCCGCCACCCGGCTTCGCCGCTTTCGCGGCTACGCCGGGCGCAGCCGCCTTGGTGCCGTTCGTGGCACTCGCGGCTTCGGCGGGCTTGCCTGCCGTAGCGGCGACAGCCGCGGAGGCGGGTGCACTACTCGACGGGCGTGGCACGATTGATCTCCTCCAGCGTGGTGTCGCCGGACATGGCCGCGTTCAGCGCCGCCTCGCGCAGCCCGACGAAGCCGGTCTCACGCGCCTCGGACTTGATCTGCGAAATGGGCGCGCGGCTGCCCAGCAGGTCGCGCATCCGGTCGCTCATTGCCAGTGTCTCGGCGATGGCGCGACGGCCCTTGTAGCCCGTGCCGCGGCAGTGCGTGCAGCCCAGGCCGCGCCGGAAGCGCGCGGTGTAGGCGGCGCGCTTGTCCACCCCCGAGCGCGCCAGCAGGTCGGCTGGCGGGCGGTACGGCGTGGCGCAACGCGCACAGTTCAAGCGCACCAGGCGCTGGGCCAGGATGCCGTTCAGCGCCGACATGAAGCTGTAGCTGTCCACGCCCATGTTGGTGAAACGCCCCATCACGTCGAACACGTTGTTCGCGTGCACGGTGGTGAACACCTGGTGCCCGGTCAACGCGGCCTGCACCGCGATCTGGGCCGTCTCGCCGTCGCGGATCTCGCCCACCATGATCTTGTCGGGGTCGTGCCGCAGGATCGATCGCAGCCCGCGCGCGAAGGTCAGGCCCTTTTTCTCGTTGACCGGGATCTGCAGCACCCCCTGCACCTGGTACTCGACCGGGTCCTCGATCGTGATGATCTTGTCCAGGCCGGTGTTGATCTCGGTGAGCGCCGCATACAGCGTGGTCGTCTTGCCGCTGCCGGTCGGTCCGGTCACCAGCAGCAGACCGTGCGGCAGCGACGACAGGCGCCGGATGAAGTCCAGCACGGCCGCCTCGAAGCCCAGGTTTTCCAGCTTGATGGAGCGGGCCTCGCCGCCCAGGTTGTTGCGGTCCAGGATCCGCAGCACGGCATCTTCGCCGAAGATGTTCGGCATCACGGACACCCGCAGGTCGATCTCGCGCTCAGCCACCGAGACCTTGATGCGGCCGTCCTGGGGCACGCGGCGCTCGGAGATGTCCAGCTCGGCCAGCACCTTGATCCGCGACAGCACGTGATGGGCTGCCTCCAGCCCGTCGACCCGCTTGACCACCTCCAGCACGCCGTCGACCCGGTACTTGATCGTCAGGCCGGAGTTGTGCGTTTCGAAGTGGATGTCGCTCGCCAGCGCCTTCAGGGCGTCGTGGATGGTCGAGTCCACCAGCCGCACGATCGGGCTGCTGGAGGCGCTGATGTCCGCCAGCGCAACCGACACGGCGTTCGAGTCGTTGGCGCTCGGACCGGCCGCAACCGATTCGACCGCGTCCATCGCGCGCATCGAGCGTTCGGCCTGAGCCAGAAAGGAGCGCAGATCCTCGCTCGAGGTCAGTCCCCAGCCCAGCCGGTTGCGGCGGCGCTGGCGCATGCGCTCGGCGGCCCAGGCGCGCGTGCGGGTGTCCAGCGGATCGGTCAGCACGACCAGCGTGCGCTGGTCGGCCGTGGTCAGTGCGATCGTCACGCGCTGGTTGACCTCCAGGAAGCTGATTGCCTCGAAGTCCGGCGTACACGCGCGCAGGTCGGTCAGCCCCATCGGTTTGAGGCCGAAATAAGCGGCCGCGGCGGCGACGAACTGGGCGCCGGCCAGGCCAACGGCTTCCGACAGTGCTTCCACCGGCCGCTGTGTTCCCGACTGCTCGAGCGCGCGCCGCACCAGCTCGTCACTCAGAACGCTGTTCAGGCTGGCCGGTGCATTCATAGAGTCATCTCTCGTACGGGTTTTCTGCCGGGTCCCGCCGCGCTACTGCAGGCTGGTGGCCAGATCGAAGATCGGCATATACATCAGCACCACGATCGCGCCGATGACAAGCCCTATGAAGATCATCAGCAACGGCTCGACCAGGCGTGCGGTCAGGTCGATGGCGCGGCTCAGCTCCTGTTCCTGGAACGTTGCGATGCGCGACAGCACGTCGGCCAGGCGCCCGGTCTTCTGGGCCACCTCCAGCATCCGCAGGGCGACGGTGTCGGCGATCTGCGCCTGCGCCAGCGCCGGACCGATCGGACGGCCCTCGGCGATCTGGCGTCGTGCGCCATCCAGCCCCAGTTGGTCCTCCTCGGCCAGCAGCCGCCGGCTCATCTCGAAGGCGCGCAGCACCGGGATGCCGCCCTGAACCAGCATCGAGGTGGTCCGGTAGAACTGCGCGTGCCGGAACAGCCGCACCAGCCGGCCGATCAGCCAGGCCCGCTGCAATCCCGGGATCTGCCAGCCGCTGCGCGCCGCGCGCAGCAGGCCGAAGGCGATCAGCAACACCACGGCGACGAATCCGGTCACGAAAATGACGGGATGGGCAGCCACCGACTTGCCCCAGCCCAGCAGCATCTGCGAGGCGAGCGGCAGCTTCTTGCTGGCGCCTTCGAGCAACACCGCGAATCGCGGCACCACGACGCCGAGCAGGAACAGCACCACCAGCGATCCGACCGCCAGCAGCAGCGCCGGGTAGATGGCCGCCCCGACCAGCTTGCCGCGCAGCATCCGCATCGATTCCAGGTGGGTGGAAAAGCGGCGCAGCGCCGAGACCAGGTCGCCCGTCTGCTCGCTGGCCGACACCGACGCCACCAGCAGCGTGGGGAACACGCCGCCGCGGTTGGACAGCGCGGCCGACAGCGCTTGCCCTTCGATCACGTCGCGCGTGACCGCCTCCAGCGCCTGGCGGGCGCCCGTATCGCGCTCCTTCTGCGCCAGCGTGCGCAAGGTGTCGACCATGCCCAGGCCGGCATCGAGCAGCGCGGCCAGCTCGTCGGTGAAAAGACCCACGTCCAGGCGCCTGCGCCGCCAGCCCTGCCCGCTCGCCGCGCGCATTTCCCGGCACGACAGCACGCGCAATCCGCGCAGCCGAACCTGCTCGCTCGCCTTGGCCGCATCGGCGGCGCGCAGCCGCTCAGTCAGCAGCGAGCCTTGCGGGGAAACCGCAACGACCTCGAACAGGGCCTGGGCGTTATCGCTCATCGTTGCGCTATTGGGTCTTGACGGTGGCCGCTGTTTCCCAGGAATTCACGTCCTGCGCCTCGCCGGTGCCGCCGGGCTGGCCGTCCGAGCCGTACGACGACAGGTCGTAGTCGGCGTGATCGCCCGGCATCTTGTAACGGTACGCACGCCCCCACGGATCGCCCGGAACCTGCTTCTGCAGGTAAGGACCCTGCCAGCGGTCCACGCCGTCGGGCTTCGCGATCAACGCCTGCAGGCCCTGTTCGGTGGTCGGGTAGGTGCCGATGTCGAGCCGGTACGTGTCCAATGCCTTGCCCAGCTGCTCGATCTGCGCGCGGGCGATGTTGGTGTTGGACTTGCCGACCTGGCCGAAATAGCGCGGGGCCACCAGGCCTGCCAGCAGTCCGATGATGACGACCACCACCAGCAGTTCGATCAGCGTGAAGCCCCGATCCGGAAGCGCCGCGCGTCGGGGGATACGGATCGAACCTGCGGGGACCGAAAACTCGAGCACTGGACCATCCTCCGAGGTAAAGGCCATTGCGCCGGTAAGAGACGTTGTCTGGGCGGCGCGAACGCGGTGGGCCCGAAATGAGGGATGAGTGTTTGTACCCATCCCGTCTCTTTGGCATAACACACCGCCAGGACAGATTAGCCCAGGGAATTTCCCTTAGCAAGCATGCGGTGCAGTTTCGCGACGATCGGGCAAAATCCCGGCATGCGGGATGGGCATACACCCCCCCTTACGCCCGGGGATGGGTATGAGGGTCAGAGACGCTCGGAAACACGACGCTAACCCGCAGGCCGCCGAGCTCGGATTTGTCCAACTCGATCTGGGCCTGGTGGACCTCGGCCACCGTCCGGACGATCGACAGGCCGATACCGCAGCCGTCGCTGTCGCTGAACAGCCGATAGAAGCGCTCGAACACGCGTTCGCGCTCCTCGGCGGGGATTCCAGGCCCGGCGTCTTCGACAATGGCCAGCCGATGGCCGTCGCGGGGAGCGACCGTGACGCGGATCTGTCCGCCCGCCGGTCCATAGCGCATCGCATTGTCGATCAGGTTGCGCAGCAGCGAGGCAACGCCGAATTCCATGCCGTTGATCTCGCACGGAGACAGATCGGCCTCGATCCGCTGTCCGCGCCGCCCCAGCAGCGGGCGCACCTCGTCGATCACGTGGCCCGCGATCACATCCAGCCGCAGCGGCGAGGCGCCGGTGCGCAGCGCCAGCATGCCGTCCAGCCGCGAAAGGGTCAGCAGCTGGTCGACCATGTGCGATGCCCGGTCGATCGCCAGTATCAGTTGCTCGAGGGCCTGCTTGCGCTCGGGCGCGGTGCGGGTCAGCTGCGCGACCTGGGCGTGCACCTTGACCGCCGCCAGCGGAGTGCGCAGCTCATGGGCCGCGGATGAGGTGAAGCGGCGCTCGGTCTCGAGCGCGCTGGCGAAGCGGCGGAACAGCGCGTTGATTTCTCTGACCAGCGGCTGCACTTCGCGCGGCGGCGAGCTGACCTCGATCGGGCGAAGATCACTGGGCGAGCGCTGCGTCAGCTGGCGCGCCGACTCCTGCAGCGCGCCGGTGGCGCGCCCGATCATCCAGGCCTCGACCAGCAGCAGTGCGGCGAGCGACACCAGGAACAGTACGAACAGGCTCCCAAAGGCCGCGTGCGCAAAGGGTTCGCGCAGCTCGAGCGGCTCGGCGATCTGCAGAATCTTGGCGCGATCGTCCGACCAGGCCACGATCGTGCGCGCCGCAGCGCCCTCGAACTTGCGCGTGACGAAACCGACCTGATCGAAGGGCGCGATCGGGCCGGTCTTGGGGTTGCCATTGGTCAGCAGCAGCTGCGGCGGCGACGCCGCAGACCAGACCTGGTAGCGATAGCGGTGCGCCAGCGCCGGGTCCTGGTCCTCGTCCACGCGGATCAAGCCGCGGCCCTCCAGCCGCATCTCGTCGATCTCGTGGTCCGTCAGCGTCAGCAGCGTCTGCGCGACGCTCTGCATCCGCTGGTCGCTGAGCAGCTCGCTTTGACGGTGCGAAATGAAGTACGTGGCGGCCCCGCCCGCCAGCCAGGCGATCAGCGTCGCAATCGCAACCAGCAGCAGCAGCCTGCGCTGCAGCGACCAGACGGGCATGCCGGTCGCCGCGGCCTTCTCAAGCGGCATTGAGGTCCTGGTTGAGGCGGTAGCCGGCACCGCGCACGGTCTGGATCAGGGTGCGGGACAACTTGCGCCGCAGATTGTGGATGTGCACTTCGATCGCATTGCTCTCGACCACCTCGCCCCATCCATACAGCGCGTCTTCCAGCTGGCGGCGGCTCAGCACGCGATCCCGGTTGCGCAGGAAAGTCTCCAGGATCCGATGCTCCCGCTTGGTCAAGTCGATTCGGGCGCCGTTGAAAATGGCGCTGTGCTCGCTGTGAGACAGCAGCAGCGACCCGAACTCCAGGTTCAGGTGATTCTGGCCCGCCTGGCGCCGATACAGCGCGCGCAGGCGTGCACTGAGCTCGAGCAGATCGAACGGCTTGACCAGGTAGTCGTCCGCGCCCAGGTTCAGCACGCGAACGCGATCGAGCACAAAGCCGCGCGCTGTCAATACCAGAACCGGGGTTACGTTGCCCGTGCTGCGCCATGAGCGCAACAAGTCTTCGCCGGACGTACCCGGCAGGCCCAGGTCCAACACGATCGCGTCGAAGCGCTGCGAAACCATCGCGGCCTCGGCACCCGGGCCGTCCTGGCGCCAGTCGACCGTGAAACCCTCCAGTTCGAGGCCGTGTGCCGTCGATGAGCCCAGCGCAGAATCGTCTTCTACCATCAGGATACGCACGATCACATCCTATATACATGAAGGCTTAAGGTTGAGTCTAAGCCCGCACAAACACACAGGAAAAGGGTGCGGGGACCGGTTGCCGTCGGGACCCGCCGTGCGGCAGAAATCCACGTCTTAACCGGAGAGATCGTCCAACCTTGGGTCAGTCTTAAGCTGCGCGGGCCCGGCGGAAAGCCTGTGAAGACCGCCTTAAGGCGCCCTTTCGGAGCGATCGAATATCGGCCGGGCCGCGCAGCTTGGGCGGTAACATCCCGCGCACTGCAACCCGGGGACCGGCAGCCGGTCCAACCGAGATGTTTGCCAAGCTCGCGCTCGCGATACCGCTTTTAGGACTCGTTGCGAGCAGCGTGCCGATGCTGGCCGGCGCGCAGCCAGCCGAGTCCGGGCACGTCGCCGCCGAGCTGGTTTCCGAGTTCGAGACGCTTGCGCCAGGTCAGACGGTCGATGTCGGGCTGCGGCTGGTGCACGAGCCGCACTGGCACACCTACTGGACTGTGCCGGGCGATGCCGGCCTGCCGACCCGGCTGGCCTGGCAGCTGCCGCCGGGCTTCCAGCCCGGGCCGGTGCAGTGGCCCGTGCCCCAGTTGCTGCGCGTCGGATCGCTGGCCAATTATGGCTACGAGGGCACGGTACTGCTGCCGATGACGCTTCGCGTGCCGGCCACGGTAAAAGACGGCAGCCGGGTGCGGCTGGCCGCTCATGCGGACTGGCTGGTGTGCAGCGACATCTGCATACCCGAGAGCGCCGATTTGACGCTGACGCTGCCGGTCAGCAGCGCCGCCCACGCCACGCCCAGCCGCTTCCAGCGCGAATTCGCGGCGGCGGCGGCACGGGTTCCGAAGCCGGTCGCGCTGGCGGGGGCCAGCGCCGTCATCGACGGCGCCCGGATACGGCTGCGGTTCCAGCCCGACCGCGCGCCGCAGAGCCTGCAGTTCTTTCCGCTCGAGCCGATGCGCGTGCAAGCGGCCGCGCCGCAGCGGCTGGATGTTTCGGGCTCGTGGGCCTCGCTGGATCTGCCGGCGCAGCAACCGGTGTCGGCCGATTTCAAGGCGCTGCGCGGCGTGCTGGTTGCCGACAGCGGGCCGGGGCCGGCTGGCGGTTCCGGATGGATCGGCCTGGTCGAAGTGCCGCTGAAAGCTGGTGTAGTGCCCTCCTTCGCGCCTGGCGGCGCTACGGAGGGCTTGCCCTCCGCAGCCACGAATGTGGCGAAGGAGGGCGAGCCCGCCTCGCCTGCGGCGAGGGCGGGCTCGTCGTGGCTCCTCGCACTCGTGGGGGCGTTCGTCGGCGGCCTGATCCTGAACCTGATGCCGTGCGTGTTCCCCGTGCTGTCATTGAAATTGCTGGCGCTGGTGCAGCATCGGCACCGGGGCGATCCGTCGCTCGCCGCGCACGGAGTGGCATTTGCGGCCGGCGCGGTGGCCAGCTTCGTGTTGCTGGCCGCCGTGCTGGTCGGCCTGCGCGCGGGCGGCTCGCAACTCGGCTGGGGCTTTCAGCTGCAATCGCCGCTGTTCATCGCGGCGCTGACGGCGCTGTTCTTCGGCATCGGGCTGAACCTGCTGGGAGCCTTCGAGGTGTCGTTTGGAACGAGCCTGGTCAATTCAAAGGCGGTGCAGGGCTTCGACGATCATCACCTGCTCGGCAGCTTCGCTACGGGCGTGCTCGCCGTGCTGGTGGCTTCCCCCTGCACAGCGCCGTTCATGGGCGCCGCGCTCGGCTACGCGGCGGCACAGCCGGCGCCGGTTGCGCTGTCGGTGTTCGCGATGCTCGGCGCCGGCATGGCCACGCCCTATCTCGCATTGACGCTGTCACCGTCGTTGCTGAACCGGCTGCCGCGTCCGGGCGTGTGGATGCAGCATCTGCGCCAGCTGCTGGCGTTTCCGATGTTCGTCACCTGCGTGTGGCTGCTGTGGGTGCTGGCGCAGCAGATCGACGTGGACGCGGTGGCGCTGGTGCTGGCGGGCCTGGTGGCGCTGGGCCTGGCCGCGTGGGCGGCCGGCCAGGCACAGCGCGGCGCCCGCGTGTTCGGCTGGGTCGCGACGGCGGCGGCGGTCGCCTCGGCGCTCGCACTGGTCGCGGCCACCGAGCACGCAGCCGTGCCGCCGGCGCAAGCCGGCACGTTGGCGCCGGACTCCGAAGGATGGGCCGAGTGGTCGCCGCGCGCGCAGTCGCAGCAACTCTCCCAGGGGCGCCCGGTATTTGTCGACTTCACGGCGGCCTGGTGCGTCACCTGTCAGGCCAACAAGCGGTTGGTGCTCTACAGCAGCCCTGTGGCCGCGGCCTTCGCCCAACGGGGCGTAACGCTGCTCAGGGCGGACTGGACCAATCGCAACGACGCCATCGCGCACGAGCTGGCGCGCTTCGGTCGCAACGGCGTTCCGCTGTACGTGCTGTACGACCCGGCTGGCCGGCCGCACGTGCTGCCGGAGATCTTGACCCAGCGTGTCGTGCTGGATGCGCTGTCGGCGCTTTAGCGCCTTCGCGGAATGCGAATCGGGACACTAGCCGCTGCGGCCGAAATGGGTTACAAGCCCGAACGGGGCTGCAGCGTCACGCTGGACGATCGAAAGCCGACTATGCAATACCGACGACTGGGTCAAAGCGGTTTGAAGTTGAGCGAGCTGTCGCTGGGGGCGTGGGTCACTTTCGGAAATCAACTCGATGTGCGCGGTGCGGTGCAGTGCATGTCGGCGGCGCGCGATGCCGGGGTCAATTTCTTCGACAACGCCGAGGTTTATGCGGGCGGTCAGGCCGAACGCATCATGGGCGCCGCGCTGCGCGAGCTGGGCTGGCCGCGCTCCAGCTATGTGGTGTCGACCAAGTTCTTCTGGGGACTTGCGGGCGGACCGAACGAACGAAATACGCTGAATCGCAAGTACCTGCTCGGCGCGATCGACGGCTCGCTCGAGCGGCTCGGGCTCTCCTATGTCGACCTGGCGTTCTGTCATCGCGCAGATCCGGACACGCCGCTGGAGGAAACCGTCTGGGCCATGCACGACATCATCGAGCGCGGCAAAGCGCTCTACTGGGGCATGTCGGAATGGACCGCGGATGAGATCGCCGCGGCCTGGGAGATCGCCGACCGGCACCACCTGCACAAGCCGGTCACCGAGCAGCCGCAGTACAACCTGTTCTGCCGGCGTCGCGTCGAGGCGGAGTATCCGCGCCTGTACCGCCAGATCGGCCTGGGGCTGGCGACCTGGAGTCCGCTCGCCTCGGGACTTCTGACCGGCAAGTACCGCGACGGCATCGCGCCGGGCAGCCGCGGCGCGTTGGAGGGCTACGCGTTCCTGAAGGAACGGCTGATCGACGCCGACCGCAACGCGAAGGTCACCGAGCTCGCGGAGGTGGCGCGCGAGCTGGGATGTTCGATGGGGCAACTGGCGATCGCGTGGTGCCTGAAAAATCCGAATGTCAGCACCGTGATCACGGGGGCGCGCACGCCCGCGCAGGTGCGGGAAAACATGCTGGCGGCCGAGGTGGCGCCCAGGATCGATGCGGCGGTGATGACCCGAATCGCTACGATCATCGGCGACCACTATGACTAGACCGCTGAATCAACCGGATGCCGGCCCCTTCAAATCACGACCACCCGAGGGCATGAGTACAGGTCTGAGAAGCGGTCTGATCGTTGCCGCGCTGTGCGTGGCGGCAGGACTGATTTACTGGTTCGCCCTGCGCGAGCAGCCCGCCCCGCCGCCGCCGGTGGCGGCGCCGGCGCCTGCGGCGCCCGCACCGGCGCCGCCCGCGCCACGCGTCGAACCGGCCGGGCCGCCGCTGCCGGCGCTGGCCGACAGCGACCCGGCCCTGGTGGAGGCGCTGAACGCGCTGTTCGGCTCCGGAATCGATGCGCTGTTGATGCGCCCCGGCATCATTCATCGGATCGTTGCAACGATCGACAACCTCACCGGCAGCAAGGTGCCGGCGCAGGTACTGCCGGTGCGCCCGCCCGGGGGCACATTCAATGCGGCCGAGCAGAAAGGGCGCCTGTCCATCAGCCCCACGAACGCGGCGCGCTACGCCCGGTACATCAACCTCATTTCGCAGGTCGACACGGCCCAGCTGGTGGCCACGTACCGGCGTTACTACCCGCTGTTCCAGCAGGCCTATCGCGACCTGGGCTATCCGAAAGGCGAATTCAACGATCGTCTGGTCGAGGTGATCGACGACCTGCTGGAGGCGCCGCAGCCGGAGCCCCCGGTGGCGCTGGTGGCGCCGCGGGCGATGTTCGACTACGCCGACCCGGATCTGCAGGATGCCTCGGCCGGTCAGAAAATCCTGATCCGGATCGGACCGGAGAACGAGGCGCGGGTGAAGAGCAAGTTGCGCCAGCTCCGGCGCGCGCTCGACAGCGTCGACCTGCCGCGCTAAGAAAAGCCGGCCTGCCTGCGCCTTCAGGGGGTGGATCCCTCAAGTTTGCCGGCGCGGTGTCGATTCCGCAGGGGGCGGCCCTCAGGCCGCCGATCTTCTGCGGGACTGACATGCTCAAGTTCGGAATCAGCGCTGGTATCTGCTTTGAATGGGTGTACGGGCCGGCCGTGAATTCGCTGCACTCGCTCGGCTCGGCCTCGATCCGCGCCCTGGTCGGCGGGCTGCTCGCCTGGATGGCGCTGGAAGCGGTGCAGGCCGTGTGGCGCACGGTGATGCTGCTCGATGACCGGCCGCAGCGCCGCATCGACCCGCGCCCGACCGTGATCGGGAAATAAACCGCCCGTCTGCGTCGTGAAGCGGTCATCAGGCGCCTGGACAATCGCGCCGCGATGCCTGTGTCTCGCGAATACACCTCGGTCAACGCGCGCCGCCCGATCGTCCTGGTAACCGACGCCTGGCACCCGCAGGTCAACGGGGTGGTTCACACCTGGAGCTACGTCCAGAGGGAACTCGCGCGGCTGGGCCACCCGCTGCAGGTGATCGACTCGGCCGGATCGCGCGGGGTGCGCGTTCCAGGCGAACCCGAGCTGCTGCTGTCGACCGAGCCCGCACGCCACGTAAGGCGCCTGCTCGGCACCGAGGTTCCGGGCGCCCTGCACATTGCCACCGAGGGTCCGCTCGGCTGGGCCGCGCGCGCGCTGGCGCGGGCGGCCGGCTGGCCCTTTACGACCTCGTACCACACGCGTTTTCCGGAGTACCTGAAGGCGCGCTTCGGGCTGCCGGCGGCCTGGACCTACTCGCTGCTGCGGCGCTTTCACCGCGAGTCGCAGGCGATCCTGGTCCCGACCGAGGCGATGCGCGCAGAGCTGCAGCGCGCCGGATTCGCGCGAACCCGCGTCTGGGGGCGCGGCGTCGACGCCGTGCGGTTCGCGCCGGGCACGCGCGACGCGCTGAATCTGCCACGCCCGATCCTGCTGTACGCCGGGCGTGTCGCCCCGGAGAAGAACCTGGAGGCGTTCGCCGCGCTCGATCTGCCCGGATCGCGCGTGGTGGTCGGCGACGGCCCCGACCTGGCCCGGTTGCGGGCGCGCTACCCCGGCGTGCACTGGCTGGGCCGGCAGCCGCACGACGGCCTGGGGCGCTTCTACGACGCGGCCGACGCGTTCGTGTTTCCGAGCCGCACCGACACGTTCGGGCTGGTGATGCTGGAGGCGATGGCGTGCGGCTGCCCTGTGGCCGCCTACCCGGTGACCGGGCCGATCGATGTCGTTACGCCCGGCGTCAGCGGGGTGCTGGACGAGGACCTGACGCGCGCCTGCCTGCAGGCGCTGCGGCTGGAGCGAAACCAGGTGCGCGCTGCCGCGATCGAGCGCTCGTGGACCTCGATCGCGCGCGATCTGCTGTCGGTGCTGGTGCCGATCGAAATCAGCCCAGCTCGATGCGCTGAAGCTGCCCGCGCGTAGCGCGCTCCATCGCCTCTCTCACGATCCGGAATTCGTCGGCATCGAACGGCGGCAGCGGGGCGGCCGTCAGCGCCCGGGCAGCGGCCGGCCCGTCCGTGGTTCCAAGCCAGCGCCAGCGATCGATCACATGCCAGTCGCAGGCCGTTCCGATGCCTGCGTCTTCCACCAGCGCGATCGGGCCCGGGTAGGGCCAGGCCGGCATTCGCCAGGGCTCCAGGGCTTCGCGCAGCCTGGCCTGGTGGACCTCGGGCGGCTCCACGCCGACGCAGGCTCCGCGGCAGCGGCGCAGCTGGTAGTTGAAGCAGGGCGTTGCGTCCTGTGCGGTGCGGCGGCGCCCTTCCAGCCCCAGCGCCTTCAGGCACAGGCCCTGTTCGGTGGCCAGCCGGATGATCGATGCGCGCGCGGCGCCGCGCGAGCCGAACGGGCCAAAGTACTCGTGCTGCGCCGACTCGGGCAGATCGACGGCCCGGATCCAGCGGGGCCGTCCGTCCAGCAGGCCCAGAGCGCCCTGTCCCAGCTGGCGGCGCAGCCGCACGTTGTGCGCCGGCATGCGCTGCTTGATGAGCTGCGACTCGCGCAGCAGCGCGCCGATCTGCCCGGCGGTACGCTCCCAGTCGATCCGCTCGACTTCGCGCGCCAGCCGCAGGCTGCGTTCGTCCCAGGCGTCGGCCGAAAAGTGGGCCGCAACACGGGCTTTCAGGTCGATGCTCTTGCCGACGTACAGCGCGCGCTCGGCGGCCCCGACCATCACGTACACGCCGGGCGCGGCGGGTATCCGGTCCAGCGCATCCGGCCCCAGCGCCGCCGGCAGGCCCGGGCGCACCAGCAGGGCGCGTACGGCCTCCTCGATCTCGCAGCGGGGCACCCGTTCATACAGCCGCTGCACGAAGCCCCACAGCAGACGGGCGTCACCCAGAGCCCGGTGGCGCTCCGAAGCGTCCAGCCCGAAACGCGCCGCGATCGCGTCCAGCGAGTGGCTGCCGCGGTCCGGGTACAGGCGCCGGCTCAGCCGCACCGTGCACAACATTCGCGCGGTCCACGCGATGCCGGCGCGGGCGAATTCGGACCTGAGGAAGCCGAAATCGAAGCGCGCGTTGTGCGCGACGAAAATGGCGTCCTCGAACGCGTCGTACAGGCGCTCGGCCAGCTCGGCAAACGGCGGCGCCGACCGCACCATCGGGTCGCTGATGCCGGTCAACCAGGAAATCTGCGACGGAATGGGCACGCCCGGATTCACCAGCGAGGACCATTCGCCGGTGCGCAGCTCGCCCCGGTCGCCGTCGACCGTGACGACCGCAACCTCGGTGATCCGGTCGCGCGCCGGATCGGTCCCGGTCGTTTCGACGTCGACGAAGCAGGTGCGTGGCCCGAACACGGCGGCCGTCGCCGGCGTGAAGGGTTGCCTCAGTGCGGGTCCGGGCCCAGAAAGTCGCTCTTGCCGATCGGCACGCCGTTGTGACGCAGGATGTCGTAGGCCGTGGTCGAATGAAAGAAAAAGTTCGGCAGCGCGAAGTGCGTCAGGAACTGCAGGCCGGAAAAGCGCAGGGTCCGGGTGGCGGTCTTTATCTCGATCGCGCGGTCCTCGGATCCGTCGATTTGCCCGGGCTTGAAGCCGTCCAGGAACGCGATGGTTCGGGCGATGCGCCCCTTGAGCTGCTCGAAGCCGACTTCGACATCGTCGAATTTTGGCGGCGCCTCGCCGGCCAGGCGGGCGGCGGCACCCTTGGCGAAATCGCTGGCGAGCTGGACCTGGCGCGTCAATGGGAGCATGTCCGGATACAGCCGCGCATCCAGCAGCGCGGCCGGATCGATCTTGCCCTCCTGCGCGTGCGCAGCGGCCTTGTCGAGGATCATCGACAGATTGGTCAACGACCGGCGCAATGCCGGAATCGAAACCGAGTACATGGATACAGGCATCAGCGCACCCCGTTGCGTTTCTTGATGGCGAGCATGGTACCGCGGCATTGCGTACTGCCGCAGCGGCACTGGTACTGCCGTTTCAGCGTGGGCGTCAGGCGCTCGTCGACGACCAGGCAGTAGTCGTAGGACAGCTCCTCGCCGCGGCGGATGTCGCGCAGCGCCTGGATGTAGACGCGCCCGTCGTCGGTTTCCTCGGTTTCGCAGTTCGGCTCGCAGGAGTGATTGATCCAGCGCGCCGAGTTGCCGGCGACGTTGGCGTCGATCACATGACGGCCGTCGTCCAGAGAAAAGTAGAACGTGTGGTGTGGATCCTGCGGATCGGATGGCGGACGGCGATCGGCCTGGCGCCACGTGATGCGCTCGCCCCGGTACTCGATGACGCGTTCGCCCTGCCGGATGCGGCGTGCCGCGTAAACGCCCCGGCCGTGTATGCGGGAATCGCGCACCTCGATCTTCTTGCGGCGTGTGCCGGTCCCGGTCTTCGTGCTGTTGCTTGGCATTTTGAATCGGGGCCTCCCGGTCCCCTGCTGGTTCAATCGGACCACAGCTCCCTGAACGCCTGCGCCGGCCGGCTCTTGATGATCGCCAGCAGGTTGCTGAACTGGTCGGTCCATACGCCGACCCGTGGATCGGACTTCAACACCTCGGTGCGGCCCGCCAACGGCGCCTGCTCGAGCGCGTCCGGCCGGGCCGCGACCAGCACCCAGTCGGAGCTGGAGGCGTGCGTGTTGTCCTCGTCCGGCTCGTCGCGCACCAGCCGCGCATTCAGGCCCAGGTCTTCGGCCAGATTCGCGAGCACCGGTTTCAGATCGAGAAAGCGGTTGGAGATGTGCACGGCGACGATGCCGCCGTCGGCCACGCAGCGCGTATAGACCTCGATCGCCTGCCGCGTCAGCAGGTGCACGGGAATCGAGTCGCTCGAAAACGCATCGACCGCCAGCACGTCGAATCGAGGCGCCGGGCCGCGCTCGAGCTCCCGCTGCAGCGACAGCCGGGCATCGCCCAGCACGATCTGCACGTCGGCCGGCGTCGAGCTCAGGTACGAGAACTCGCGGCGGGCGATCGCCACCACGTCGGGATCGAGTTCGTAAAAACGCACCGTGTCCGCGGCGCGCCCATAGGCCGACAGCGTGCCCGTTCCCAGTCCGATCACACCCAGGCGAATCGCCGCGCGGCGCTGCTGCGCGGCCTGGATCGCCAGGCCGACTCCCGAGCTGCGCGCGTAGTACGAGCCGGGCTGCAGGCGGTCGGCGCCACGGGTCGGCTGCTCGCCGTGCAGGATCACGCCGTGCAGCAGCCGGCGCACCTGCTGGTCGCCCTCGCCGACTTGCCGCACGCGCAGGGTTCCGTAGAAGTTGCGTTGCATCAGGATAACGTCGGTTCGGAGAAATCGGACAAAGTCGAGGTCCCAGTATGCGGTGGCCACGCCCGCCACCGACGCCAATCCGCACAGGATCCAGCGGCGGGCGGTGCCTGGGCCCGGGCGCGTCCACGCAGTGGCCAGTGCGGACACGCACACGGCGGCGAGCGCGATCGGAAATTCGTACACGCTGTCAAAAACGCGCGGCGCGACCAGACCGGCGAAGATCCCGCCGAGCGCGCCGCCCAGCGCAATCATCAGGTAAAAGCGCGTCAACTGCCCGGCGGCGGGCTTGCGCGCGGCCAGCTCGCCGTGGCAGAACAGGCACGTGAGCAGCACGCCGGCACAGTACAGCGGCACCGACAGGGACACGTCGAGCACGCCGCTCGAGGCCGAAAGACCGACCGCCATCAATACGGCGCTGGCCAGCGCAGCCGGAATGCCCCAGCCCGGTGCATACCAGCCGCGACCCCCGCGGCCCTCGAAGGCGAGCACGAAACTGAGCAGATACAGGGTCAGAGGGGCCAGCCAGAGGAACGGAACCGAAGCCACGTTCTGCGAGATGTGGGCGGTGGCCCCGAGCAGGATCACGACACCGAGCGCGGACAGACCGAGCCATGCGAGTGGGGCCCTCACCCCCGACCCCTCTCCCGCAAGCGGGAGAGGGGAGGAACGGCCTCCCTCTCCTACCCTGGGGGGAGAAACGCCAGGGGGTGCTGGTTCCTCCCCTCTCCCGCTTGCGGGAGAGGGGCTGAGCTTGCCCTGCGTAGCCGGGCTACGCCCGGCGAAGCAGGGGGTGAGGGTGGAGGCGCGCCGCGATGCGCGCCACGCTGCGCCCGAGCAGGCCAGCACGAACGCCAGGTAGGCCACGCTCCAGCCCAGCGCCTGCGCGCGCGAGCCGTAGTGCGGCTCGATCAGCAGCGGAAAGGCCACCAGAGCCGCCAGCGAACCGGCGTTGGACAGGGCGAACAGTCGGTACACCGAGTCGGCGGGCGAGCGCCGCGCCACCCAGGACTGCAGCAGCGGCCCCGTCGAGGCCAGCAGGAAATACGGCGGGCCGATCGTCGCCGCCAGCAGCACCAGGATCGCGACCGCGGCGTCCTGGCCGCCGGTCGGGTGGAAGCGGTCGGCAGCCACGATCGGCAGGCACAGCAGGCTCGCGGCCAGCAGCGAGGTGTGGATCAGCCACTGCCGGCGCGGCGACAGCCGGCCCACCAGCCAGTGTGCGTAGCCGTACCCGGCCAGCAACAGCGTCTGGAAAAACACCATGCAGGTCGTCCACACCCCGGCGCCGCCGCCGAACCAGGGCAGGATCTGCTTGGCGATGATCGGCTGGACCAGGAACAGCAGGACGGCGGACAGCGCGATCGAAGCGGCGTACAGCGCCATGGACCGCTAGCGGCGCCCGCTTTCCCGATCCGAAGTCGAAAGCGACTGCACGAGACGCCGGTCTTTGGAGCCAGGGTTTATCGGAGGGACATGCACGGTGGAAGCGGGCGCGATTCTCGCACGGCTTCGATCCCCGCAACTGGCCGGCGGATTCGGCCCTTAATCCGCGTTCGTCCGGCGCCCCGCGATCTACCGTTTCGAGCGATGGGGCGAAGAGGGTTCGCGTTCCGCAAGGTCGCTGCCTAACGAGATGCGATTGTTCGAGTTTACGGACCGCAACCGGACGCGGGACGCGGATTCCGATCCGCTTGCGCTGGCCGGCGTTCATGTGGGCTGGCGCGTGCTGGTCGGTCGCGACCGGCGCCCGATCGGCGTGCGGTTGACGCTGGGTCGCACCGGCGCCGAGCCGGCCGCGCCCGCGTTGAGCACGCTGCTCGACAACGTGCTGACCGGCCTGACCTCCCAATCCGATGAACAACCCGTGTTTCCGCAGGGACTGATCGTGCTGTCGCCCCGCGGTTTCGAGACCGATGCGGTGATGTCGGAGTGGCGCGCTCCGCGCAACGTGCTGCTCGAAGTCGGCCAGAGCGACCTGGACGACGAACGCGCGCTGCGTGGGATGTTCGAGATACAGAAGCAGGGCGTGCGTATCGCGCTGCGCCTGGACAACCCGGTCGCCGCCTCGGCGGAGCGGTTGTCCTTTTTCCAGTACGTGGTGGCACGGTCGCGCGAGGCGCTGCCGCCCGGCTTCGATCCGCGCGGCGTTTCGGTGGTGACGCTGGACGATTCGACGCACCAGGGCCTGGAGGCCGATTTTGCCGCCGGCATCCACGCCACGGCCGGCTGGCCGCTGGTGGCGGTCGCCCGGCGCGAGCCGCAGGGGCTGTCGCCGGCGCAGACGGCCGTGTTCGAGCTGATACGCCTGGTGCAGGCCGACGCCGACGTGCGCGATCTTCAAAGCGTGTTCAAGGGCGAGCCGCTGCTGGCCTACCTGCTGCTCACGCTCGCCAACAGCGCAGCGTTTCGCCGCTCAACGCCCGTTTCGTCGCTGGGCCACGCGATCGCTCTGCTCGGTTACCAGAGGCTGATCAAGTGGCTGGTGCTGTTGCTGGCAATCGCCGGCAAGGAGCCGGGCACGGCGCCGCTGATGTTCGTTGCGGTGGCGCGCGGACATCTGCTGGAGAACCTGCTGGCCGCGGGCGGGCGGACGATGGCGCAGCGGGACGACGGATTCATCGTGGGAGCATTCTCGCTGCTGGACGCGATCACCGGGCAGACGCTGGGCGACCTGCTGCAGGACGTGCGTCTGCCCGACGCCATCACCGATGCGCTGCTCGCAGGCACCGGGCCGTATGCGCCGCTGCTCGACATCGCGCGCGGCTTCGAGGCGGCCGATCCGCTGGCTCTGGCGCGCACCAAGGCCGAGCTGAACGTGGATCCGGCCGACGCGAACCGCGCCTTGCTGCTGGCGCTGGCCGCAGCCGATTCGCTGCAATCGCTGATCCGGTAGCGCGGACCGGGACGGGCCAGCGGCCGCCCGGCGGCCTTGGCATAATTGAACCCCCTCGCCAACCGCGTTGTCGTGCCCGCCGTGAACAAGGCCAACAAGTCCAAGGTGCTCGATTTCGAGGCGCCCGTCTGGCGTCAGCCCGACGGCTCGCCGGTGTCCTGCCTCGAGAAGCTCAAAGTGCTGAACGAGAATTACGCCGAGCTGCGGCAGATCGCGCAGGATGCGCTCGAAGATGCGCTGATCATGGGGTGCAGCGA
>DATKFG010000133.1:0-5861 GCA_035511515.1 Burkholderiaceae bacterium
GTGGGGCCGCCCGTTTGCGAACCTCAGGGTCGGCCTGCAGTACACGATCTACGACAAATTCGACGGCGCAAGCACCAATTACGACGGCAGCGGCCGTAACGCAAGCGACAACAACACGCTGTATCTGTTCCTTTGGCTAGCCATGTAGCTATTCGCAACGTGATCTCTGCACGATCTGCCGGTCCGAGTCGGCACTGGTCTGCGATCAACGATCGGGGATTGGTGCCGACTGCCCGACTCGAACGGGCGACCTACCGCTTACAAGGCGGTTGCTCTACCAGCTGAGCTAAGCCGGCGTCAAGAAGACTTTCATTTATACCGGGAGCCGGTCGGCGCGGGAAGCGCCACAACGCTGGCTCCGTCCGCGCGGAACCGCAAGACTGGAGCGCCGCCCTGGTCAGCAGCACCCTTTCATCCGGTCCTTGCTCACCGTATATCGCACGGACTGGCGCTCGAAGAAGAACTCCTCGTAGGTCATGATCGGCTGGTCCGGGTGAAACGTCTTGCGGTGCTGCACGTAAGTCTCATAGTCGGGAATGCCGATCATCAGGCGCGCGGTCCGTTGCGCCCAGTCGTAGACAATCCGTAACCTGCTCATCGCGTGCCCCCTGCCAGAACGGCCGCCCCGACCTCGCGTGCCGTGCTGGTCGGCGTACGGCGCGCGTTGCGGATGCTGATGAAGGCGTACGCCAGGGTCGACAGCACCACCGCGACGAACACGATCGCCAGTGTCGCATCCAGGTAGTCGTTGAAGACCACGCGGTTCATGTCGCCCAGCGTCTTGGCCGGTGCCAGTACCTTGCCGGCCGCGGCGGCATTGCCGAACTTGGCGGCATGCGCCAGAAATCCCACGCCCGGGTTCGAGCTGAACGCCTTCTCCAGGCCCGCCGTCACCGTGCAAACCACCAGCCAGGCGGCTGGCACGATCGTCACCCAGGCGTACTGCTGACGCTTCATCCGGAACAGCACCACGGTGCACAACATCAGCGCGATGGCCGCCAGCATCTGGTTGGCCGTCCCGAACAGCGGCCACAGGGTCCAGATACCGCCGAAGGGATCGATCACGCCCGCGTACAGGATATAGCCCCATAGCACACACGCTATCGCCGAGCCGATCAGGTTGTTGGTCCAGGACTTCGTTTCGCGGAACGAAGGAATCGCGTTGCCGATCAGATCCTGGATCATGAACCGGCACACTCGCGTGCCGGCGTCCACCGTGGTCAGGATGAACAGCGCCTCGAACAGGATGGCGAAGTGGTACCAGATCCCCATCATCGCTTTGCCGCCCAGGAACTGCGCCAGGATCGCGGCCATGCCGACCGCCAGCGTGGGCGCACCGCCGGTTCGCGACATGATGGTCTTTTCTCCCACGTCCTGCGCCATCTGGGTGAGCACATCCGGCGTCACGACGAAGCCCCAGGAGGAAATCGTCTGGGCCGCCTGGTCGACCGTGGTGCCGATCACTCCGGCGGAGCTGTTCATTGCGAAATAAACGCCGGGATGGATCACCGAGGCCGCGATCATGGCCATGATCGCGACGAACGCTTCCATCAGCATGCCGCCGTAGCCGATAAAGGGAACCTGGCTCTCGTTTTCGATCATCTTCGGCGTCGTCCCCGAAGAAATCAGCGAGTGCCAACCCGATACCGCGCCGCAGGCGATCGTGATGAACAGGAACGGGAACAGGCTCCCCGCCCACACCGGCCCGGTGCCGTCGATGAATTTCGTCACGGCCGGCATCTGCAGGTTCGGATGCACCAGGACAATGCCGATCGCCAGCAGCGCCACCGTGCCGATCTTCATGAAGGTCGACAGGTAGTCGCGTGGCGCCAGCACCAGCCAGACCGGCAGCACGGACGCAACGTAGCCGTAACCGATCAGGATCAGCGCCAGCGACGGGCCGCTGAACGTGAACATCGCGGCCAGCTCAGGGGTCTCGGCAACCGTGCGCCCATACAGCAGCGCCGCCAGCAGCAGAACGGCACCGATGGCCGACATCTCGGCGACCCGGCCCGGCCGGATGAAGCGGCCGTAGATGCCCATCACCACCGCGATCGGGAGCGTGCAGAAGACGGTGAAGGTTCCCCACGGGCTTTGCTTCAACGCATTCACGACGACCAGGGCGAGAACGGCCAGGATGATGATGCAGATCAGAAGAACACCGATGCCGGCGATCGTTCCCGGCACCGGGCCCATCTCGGCGCGGATCATGTCGCCCAGTGAGCGGCCGTCGCGGCGGGCCGAAAGAAACAGAACGGTCATGTCCTGTACGGCGCCCGCGAACACAACCCCGGCCAGTATCCACAGCGTTCCGGGCAGGTAGCCCATCTGGGCGGCGAGCACCGGTCCGACCAGCGGCCCGGCGCCGGCGATCGCGGCGAAATGGTGACCGAACAGCACGTAGCGGTTGGTCGGCACGTAGTCCAGACCGTCGTTGCGGCGAAAGGCGGGGGTCTGTCGCGTCGGGTCGATGCCCAGCGCCTTGTAAGCGATAAAGCGCGCATAAAAGCGATACGCGACCAGGAAAACGCATACCGCGGCCACGACGAGCCAGGCCGCATTGACCGGTTCGCCTCGCGTCAGCGCGACCACTCCGAACGAGACGGCGCCCAACACGGCCACGGCTGCCCACAGCAGCTTGCCTTGCAACGTCATCGCATCGCTCGCACCACTCATGGCGTTCTCCTTCTGTCTCCAGGCTTCTTGACGAACCGCTTGCAGGCAGTATAGGTCGCCGCGCGCAGGAAGCGCTGGCGCAGTGCAGCAGCGAACTGGAGGCTTACTTGACGCGCTTTAAGCGCGGCCGCTCGCCGGGCGCCGGCGCGCGCGGCGGGCGAGTGGGCGGGCCACCGATCTCGGCCGGCCGGCCGGGAGCGCTGGAGGCCAGTTCGAGCGCGCCCGCGCGGGGCTCGGGCAGCACCGTATCGGGCGCCGTCATCGGCACCGGCCGGGCCGGCTCGAAGGCCATGCCCTGGCCGTTCTCGCGAGCGTAAATGGCGATCACCCGTTCGATCGGAACGTACACGTCGCGCGCGACGCCGCCGAAGCGGGCCTGGAACTCGATCGCCTGGTTGCCCATCGTCAGCCGGTTGGTGGCCAGCGCCGACACGTTCAACACGATCTCGCCGTTTCTGACGTGCTCGGGCGGCACCCGCACACCCTCGCCGGCTGCCACCGCGATGTACGGCGTGAGGCCGCTATCGTTGCACCACTCGTAGATGGCTCGGATCAGGTACGGTTTGGTCGAAAGGTCGGGCATTGCGATCCCGTCCAGAACTCGCGCGCATTGTCGCACGTTCAGCGGCGCATCACCTTTTCGCTCGGAGTCAGCGCCTCGATATAGGCCGGCCGGCTGAAAATGCGCTCGGCGTACTTCATCAAGGGAGCTGCGCTCTTGGGCAGGTCGATGCCGTAATGGTCCAGGCGCCACAGCAGCGGGGCGATGGCCACGTCGAGCATCGAGAACTCGTCGCCCAGCATGTACTTGCTCTTCAGCAGGATCGGCGCCAGCTGGGTCAGCCGGTCACGGATCAGCAGCTTGCCTTTCTCGATCGCCTTCTGGTTGTTGGTGTTCTCGATCGTCTGCACGTGCACGAACAGTTCCCGCTCGAAATTGAACAGGAACAGGCGCGCGCGGGCGCGCATCACCGGGTCGGCCGGCATCAGCTGCGGGTGCGGAAAGCGCTCGTCGATGTACTCGTTGATGATGTTGGACTCGTACAGCGTCAGGTCGCGCTCCACCAGGATCGGCACCTGGCCGTACGGATTCATCACGTTGATGTCTTCGGGCTTCTTGAACAGGTCAACGTCCTTGATTTCGAAATCCATGCCCTTTTCGAACAGCACCAGGCGGCAGCGCTGCGAAAACGGGCAGGTCGTTCCCGAGTAAAGCACCATCATCGATAGGTCCTGTCTAAGGGGGTCCGCTCGCAGGCGTCGCGCGCCCGCCGCGGCGGACGCGTGATTGCGCTGACGCCACAGCGAATCGAGGCGGGAGGGGTAGCCTCCTATTTTACGTCAAGGGACACCCCGGCTGGAAGAGTCGGAGAGTGAACTTTTTCGGTATTGCAGCCACTGGGTATAATTCCAAGGCCTCCCTCCGTCTGTTTCAAGGCCCTCGCGCCTGAAACGATCGGCGCAACCGGATGAAGCCTGCGCGCCGGCCCAAGCAAAGAGTGGGTGCGCCGATCAAACCTGAAGGCGGTAATGCTGCGTCGACTCTGGCTCCTGTTTGCCCAGGCCACCACCGTAGGCCTGGGGCTGCTGTTCGTGGTTTCCACGCTCAGGCCGCAATGGCTGGGGCGCTACTCGGTGACGGCCGACCAGGCCGGCGCGCCGGCGGCCGCCCACGCGGCCGCGGTGGCAACGGCCGCCACATCCGCCGCGACCGGCGTGCGGCAGGTGCCGATGGGCGACGTGGCTCCGCGCGTGAGCGCAATCGGCTCGTACTCGGATGCGGCCCGGCTCGCGATGCCCGCGGTGGTCAGCGTCTACACGTCCAAGCAGTTGAAGCGCAGCGGGGCATCCGACGACCCGCTGTTGCGCCAGTTCTTCGGCGACTCGACCGGACTGGAACCGCAGCGCGTGATCAGCCTCGGCTCCGGCGTAATTGCCTCGCCCGACGGCTACATCCTGACCAACAACCACGTGGTGCAGGCCGGCGATGAAATCGCCGTGGCGCTGACCGATGGCCGACGCGTGCCGGCCCATCTGGTGGGCGCCGACCCCGACACCGACCTGGCCGTGCTGAAGGTGGAGGTACAGAATCTGCCCGCCATCACGTTCGGCCGATCCGAGACGCTGCGGGTGGGCGATGTGGTGCTGGCGATCGGCAACCCGTTCGACGTCGGCCAGACCGTCACGATGGGGATCGTGTCCGCGCTGGGACGCACCAACCTGGGGATCAATACGCTGGAGAACTTCATCCAGACCGATGCGTCCATCAACCAGGGCAATTCGGGCGGCGCGCTGATCGACAGCAACGGACTGTTGATCGGCATCAATACCGCCATTTTTTCCCGCTCCGGGGGCTCGGTCGGCATCGGTTTCGCGATCCCCACCAGCATCGTGACCCACGTGATGGACCAGATCGTCCATACGGGGCGCGTCCATCATGGATTTTTCGGCATCGAGCCGTATGACATCACGCCGGAACTGGTCGACGCGATGCGGCTGAAGCGCAGCGACGGCGTGGTGGTCAACGGTGTGCTGCGCAACGCGCCGGCCGGACGCGCCGGCATGGAGCCCGGCGACATCCTGCTGTCGATCAACGGCAGCGCGGTCTCCGACAGCCGGTCGATGCTGAATCAGATCGCGCAGCTCGAGCCGGGCACCAACGCGGCGGTGCGCGTGCTGCGGGAAGCGCGCGAAGTGGACCTGTCGATTACGGTCGGAGAGCGGCCGCCACCACCGCGGTGACCCTCACCCCCTCCCCTCTCCCGCTTGCGCGGGCGAGGGGCGATCGACCGGTGCTCCGTTGAGCGTCAGCGTTGATTGGGGGCAGTGGGTCGCCCCTCGCCCGCGCAGCGGGAGATGAGAGGGGGTGAGGGTGCCGACCGGCCAGGCCGACTCAGGAGCCGAACAGGGTTGCGAGCTCAACGCGGGCAGCCGGCAGACTGCGGGCAGCCACGGATGCGGGCACGCGGTGTTCCGTGACGACGGCGTAGCCCTCGCTCCCGGGTTCGAGGTGGCGCAGCAGCACCTGGCCTTCGAGGTCAACCATCCACAGTTCCGGGATCCCGTGCCTTGCATAGAGCGGGGCCTTGACGGTGCGGTCGAACCGCAACGTCGTGTCAGCGACCTCGATCGCCAGCAGGACGTCTTCCGGCCCGGGAAGAACCGGCCGGCGCCTGCATTCGGGG
>DATKFG010000134.1:0-49809 GCA_035511515.1 Burkholderiaceae bacterium
CCCCCCCCCCCCCCCCCCCAAGCCGATCCTCTCGCTCTTCGGTGTCGAAGCCGCATTTGGCGACAGGAGGCGGTGCGGGTCGGAAGCGAGCTTCATCGCATGGTCTCCCCGCCAGGAGTCGAACCTGGATCTCACGCTTAGGAGGCGCGTGCACTGTCCATTGTGCTACGGGGAGCGCGACACGGCGCGCGCGCAGGTGCCGGAACCGGGCGGCTCACGCTGTGCTTGACGGCCGCCTGAGCGCGCAGTATACGAGCCGACCGGACATCGCCGAGCGAACGCGGTTGCTCAACAACAGGGCAGTGCAGCTTGGTGACGCTTTGACGCCGTCTAGGGCCGGTCCGATCCGTGTTATCCACACTGGCTGTGGATAAAATCCGCCTGCCGTTGCTATCACTACGCCGTATACGCCCCAATGTCCCGAGTGCGCCCAGGCTCCGAAGGCCGCGACTACAGCGAAACGTCGATCCGGGTTCTGAAAGGCCTGGAGCCGGTGCGCCAGCGCCCCGGCATGTACACGCGCACCGACAGTCCTTTGCACATCGTGCAGGAAGTGATCGACAACGCCTCCGACGAAGTGCTGGCCGGCAGCGCCACCCGGATCGATGTGACCGTGCACAAGGACGGCGCGGTCAGCGTCGAAGACGACGGACGCGGAATCCCGGTGGGCCTCCACCCCGAGGAAGGCCAGCCGGTCATCGAGTTGGTCTTCACCAGGTTGCACGCGGGCGGCAAGTTCGACAAGGGCGAGGCCAGTGCCTATTCGTTTTCGGGCGGGCTGCACGGGGTCGGAGTCTCGGTCACGAACGCCTTGTCCAGCCGCCTGGAGGTGACCGTCTGGCGCGAGGGACGGGTTCATACGATCACGTTTGCGGACGGTGAGGTGCAAACGCCGCTGGCGTCACGCGCCGCCAAGGCGGGCGAACCGGCCAGCGGCACGCGCGTGACGGTATGGCCGAGTCGCAAGTACTTCGAAACGATCCAGGTGCCGCCGGATGAACTCGAGCGGCTGCTGCGCAGCAAAGCGATGTTGCTGCCGGGTGTCCAGGTCAACCTCAAATTCGAGCGCGACGGACGGCAGCACGCCTGGCGCTACGACGGGGGCCTCAGTCAGTACCTGGAGCAGTCGCTGGCAGCGCCCGCGGTGGCTCCGCTGTTCGAATCGGAGGGCTACGCGCCGGACGATGATCCGACCTGGGCGGCCGGCGAAGGGGCGCGCTGGGTGCTGGCCTGGACCGAAGAGGGCGCGACCACCCGCGAATCGTTCGTGAACCTGATCCCGACTCCGGCCGGCGGGACGCACGAGGCGGGGCTGCGCGAGGGCATCTTCAACGCGGTGCGCGTGTTTGCCGAGGCGCACGGCCTGATGCCCAAGGGCGTCAAGCTGCTGCCGGACGATGTGTACGGACGCACCAGCTTCCTGCTGTCGGCCAGGGTTCTCGACCCGCAGTTCCAGGGGCAGATCAAGGAGCGGCTGAACAGTCGCGACGCGGTCCGCCTGATGGCTTCCTTCGTTCGCCCGCAGCTGGAATTCTGGCTCAACCAGAATCCGCAGTACGGCCGCAGCATCGTCGACCTGGCGATCCGGCAAGCGCAGGCGCGGGCGCGCGAGGCGCAGAAAGTGCAGAAGCGCAAGGGCTCCGCCGTTGCCGTGCTGCCCGGCAAGCTGACCGACTGCGAATCGACCGATCTGGCGCGCAACGAGCTGTTCCTGGTCGAAGGAGACTCGGCCGGCGGATCGGCCAAGATGGGGCGCGACAAGGAGTACCAGGCGATTCTTCCGCTGCGCGGCAAGGTGCTGAACACGTGGGAGGTGGAGCGCGAGCGGCTGTTCGCCAACGCCGAGGTTCACGACATCGCCATCGCGATCGGAGTCGATCCGCACGGGCCGGACGATGCGGTCGATCTGGCCGGGCTGCGCTACGGCAAGATCTGCATCCTGGCCGACGCCGACGTCGACGGCGCGCACATCCAGGTGCTGCTGCTGACGCTGTTTTTCCGGCACTTCCGGCGCCTGGTCGAGCGCGGGCACGTGTGCGTGGCGCGGCCCCCGCTGTACCGTGTCGATGTTCCGGCCCAGGGCCGCCGTCCGGCGCGCCGACTGTATTGCCTGGACGAAGCCGAGCTCGAGGCGACTCTGGCCAAGCTGCGCGACGAAGGCGTGCGTGATGGGGCCTGGGAGATCGGCCGATTCAAGGGTTTGGGCGAAATGTCGGCCGAGCAGTTGTGGGAGACCACGATGAACCCGGACACGCGGCGCCTGCTCCCGGTGCAGCTGGGCGCGCTGCCGGCACCCGACACGATCAAGGCGCTGACCATGCTGATGGGCCGAAACGAGGCGCCCCAGCGGCGCGCATGGCTCGAGGAACATGGACACGAAGTCGAGGCCGATGTCTGACTCGTCGGCGCGCGCGCCAGACCGGCGGTGGCGCGGGGGCGGGCGATGCTGCGCGGCAGCTTCCGCCCGGCTCGGTGCAGGCGTACTCTGAGCCGGACATGACGGACCTTTCCCAGAACGGCACCCCCTCGCCGCAGGTTGCGGGCGAAGCGCGGCTGGCATCGACCGGCGGCCCGATGACCGACGGCGAGCGGCGCTTGATGTCGCTGCTGGAGCTTTCGTGCGACTGGATCTGGGAAATGGACGAGTCGCTGCGCTTTACCGCGGTCCAGCGCACCGGCAGCGGAAAGTTTCCGTTGACGGACGAGGAAGTGCTGGGCCGCCAGTGGTGGGAGCTGGAGGGCGAGCTGATTCAGCCGGCGACCTGGGCCGAGCATCAGGCCGTGATGGAGGCGCGCCAGCCGTTCCGCAATCTGCTGATCGGGCGATGGCGCCCGGGCGGCAAAGCGGTTTACCACATGGCCAGCGGCGATCCGGTGCTCGATGCGGGTGGTCGCTTCTGCGGCTATCGCGGAGTCGGCAAGGACATCACCGAGCAGATGCGAACGCAGGAGTCGGTCGAGCAACTGGCCCGGTTCGACGCGCTGACCCGGCTGCCCAACCGGCACGCGTTCGACGAACGCGCCCAACGGTTGCTGTCGAACGCGTACGCGGAGAGCCGGGTGTGCGCGATGCTGTACATCGACCTGGATGATTTCCGGCTGCTGAACAACGGCTACGGACACCGCATCGGCGACCAGGTACTGGCCCTGGTTTCGGAACGGATGCGCTCGGTGGTGCGGGAGCCGAACCTGCTGGGTCGCCGCGGCGGCGACGAGCTGGTGGCGTTGCTGGTCGATGTTCCCCGGCAGGACCTTGCGGTGGAAGTGTCGCGCCAGCTGATCGACGCGATCTCGCAGCCGGCGCGCGTGTACGGAATGGACATCACGGTAACCGCCTCGATCGGGATCGCCTTTTTCCCGCGGGACGGCGTCGACCTGGATTCCCTGTTGAATGCGGCCGATGCCGCCATGTACCAGGCCAAGGAGGAGGGCCGGCACACGCACGCGTTCTTCACGCCGGCGGTGGAGCGGCGGGTGAATCTTCGCCTGCGCCTGGAGCAGCGGCTGCGGCGGGCGTTCGAGGCGCGCGATTTCCGCCTGGCCTACCAGCCGCTGGTATCGATGGCCGACGGCCGCATGATCGGCGCCGAAGCGCTGCTGCGCTGGAAGGACGTGGAGCTGGGCGACATATCACCGGCCGAGTTCATTCCGATTGCCGAGGAGAGCGGATTGATCGTCGGGGTCGGCGACTGGGTGCTGCGGGAGGCGTGCCGTCAGATCCAGATCTGGCGGCAGATCGGACTGGACGTGCCGCCGATCGCGATCAACATGTCCGGCAAGCAGCTGCAACAGATCGGATGCGTCGATGGCGTGCTGGCAGCGCTGCAGCAGTTCGGCATCGCGCCGGCCGACATCGAGATCGAGGTCACCGAAACCGGTCTGCTCGATACCTCGGCCATATCGCGCGAAAATCTGGTGCGCCTGCGCAATGCCGGCGTCAAGATCGCGCTGGACGATTTCGGCGTAGGCTTCTCGAGCCTGTCGCATCTGCGCGACCTTCCGATCAGCCGGCTGAAGATCGACCGCAGCTTCACGGTCGACTGCATGCGCGAGGCGCGCACGCTGACGATCGTGAAGGCGGTGATCGAGATGGCGCGCAGCCTGGGCCTGAGCGTGACCGCCGAGGGCATCGAGACCCAGGCCCAGCAGACCTGGATGCAGCACCTGGGGTGCGAATCGGCGCAGGGTTTTCTGTTCGCACGACCGATGAGCGCCGAGGATTTCATCAACGAGTTCGCGGACCGCGGTGAGGTCGGCCGCGACAAGTCCTTGATGCGCTAGCGGCTGTCGAACAGCCCCGTCACCGGCTTTCGGTAACATCGGCGCCGCCTGGCCCGGGCTGGGGCGCACGACTTTCGAGCGGATGACAAGCCAATGCCGCAACAGCTGACGCTGTTGAAATCGAACGGTGGCGACGATGAGGGGCGCGAAGCCCTGACGCTGGCGCACTTCGCGCAGCGCGCCTATCTGGACTACGCGGTCTCGGTGGTGAAGGCGCGCGCGCTGCCGGACGTGTGCGACGGCTGCAAGCCGGTACAGCGCCGGATCCTGTACGCGATGAACTCGATGGGGCTAACGTCCGGCTCCAAGCACGTGAAGTCGGCGCGGGTCGTCGGCGACGTGATCGGCAAGTTCCATCCGCACGGCGACCAGGCTGCCTACGATGCGATGGTCCGAATGGCGCAAGGCTTCTCGCTGCGCTATCCGCTGATCGACGGCCAGGGCAATTTCGGCAGCCGCGACGACGATCCGGCCGCCGCGATGCGCTACACGGAGGCGCGCCTTACCCCGATCGCCAGACTGCTGCTGGACGAACTGGACGAGGGCACGGTCGAATTCGCCCCCAACTACGACGGCAGCCAGCAGGAGCCGCGTCTGCTGCCGGCCCGTCTGCCGTTTGTTCTGCTCAATGGCGCCTCGGGCATCGCGGTGGGGATGGCCACCGAGATGCCGTCGCACAACCTGGCCGAGGTCGTGCGCGCGCTGCATGTCGTTCTGGACGATCCGAAGGCGGATCTGGACGCTGTGATGCAGCACGTGCCCGGGCCCGATTTTCCGGGCGGCGGCCAGATCATTTCCAGCACCGACGAAGTGCGCGCCGTGTACGAAAGCGGGCGCGGCGGCCTGAAGGCGCGCTGCAGTTACCGCTTCGAGGAACTGGCGCGCGGCCAGTGGCAGCTGGTCGTTCACGAGCTGCCCCCGGGTACCTCGTCGCGCCGGGTGCAGGAGGAAATCGAGGAGCTGACGAACCCGAAGCCGAGGCCGGGCAAGAAGACGGTCGGGGCCGAGCAGCAGCAGCTGCGGCAGGTGATGCTGTCGGTGCTCGATTCGATGCGCGACGAATCCAGCAAGGACGCCGCGGTGCGGCTGGTGTTCGAGCCGCGCACGTCCAAAGTCGACCGGGACGAGTTCGTCCGCACGCTGCTGGCCCATACGAGCCTGGAAACCAACGTACCGGTCAACCTGGTGATGATCGGCGCCGACGGCCGGCCGCAGCAAAAGCCCCTGGTCCGGATCCTGCGCGAATGGGTCGATTTCCGGATCGAGACGGTGCGCCGCCGCAGCCAGCACCGGCTCGATCGCGTGGCCGATCGCATCCATGTGCTGGAAGGCCGGCAGATGGTGCTGTTGCACATCGACCGGGTCATCAAAGTGATCCGCAACTCCGATGATCCGAAACCGGCGCTGATGAAGGAATTCTCGCTGACCGAGCGGCAGACCGATGACATCCTTGAATTGCGGTTGCGGCAGCTGGCGCGGCTGGAGGCGTTGCGAATCGAGAAGGAGCTGGCCGAGCTTCGCAAGGAGGCGGGCTCATTGAAAAAGCTGCTCGATTCGAACGCGGCGCTGCGCCGGCAGGTCGGCAAGGAGTTCGACGAGGACACGCGCAAATTCGCAGACGCCAGGCGCACCCGGATCGAGGCAGCCGAGCGCGCGGTGGCCGAGGTCAGGGTGCTCGACGAACCGGTGACCGTGATCGTGTCGGAGATGGGGTTCGTTCGAGGCCGCTCCGGGCACGGGCACGACGCGACCCAGTTCGGGTTCAAGCCGGGCGACGCGCTGTACGGCGCATTCGAGTGCCGCACCGTCGACCATTTGGTGGCGTTCGGCTCCAACGGGCGCGTGTATTCGATCCCGGTCGCACAGCTGCCATCGGCGCGCGGCGATGGCGCGCCAGCCACGTCGCTGATCGACCTGCAAAGCGAAACCCGGCTGGTGGCTTTCGCCGCCGGGGCGCCCGATGTGCCGCTGCTGGTAGCGACCAGCGCGGGCCGCGGCCTGGCGTGCCGGATCGGCGATTTGCTGTCGCGCCAGCGCGGGGGCAAGCAGTTTCTCGTCGTCGACGAAGGCCATGAGCCGATTCGCCCGAGCGTGGTCGATGCGGCCACCGATCACCTGATCGCCTGCAGCTCCGCCAAGGGACGCCTGCTGGTCTTCGAAGCCGCCGAGATCAAGGCGCAGCCGGCCGGGGGGCGCGGCGTCACGCTGATGGGGCTGGACGAAGGCGAAACGATGGTGGCGGCAGCCACCTGCGGCGACAGCGGCATCGTGGTGCGGGGCCATGCGGCCAAGTCCGGCAAGCCGCTGGAGGTGGTGCTGGGTCAGGCCGAGCTTCAGAAGTACCGCGGCCACCGCGCCCGCAAGGGCTTGCTGCTGGCGCCGCGGATGCGCGTGACCTCGATTACACGAGCAAAGTCCCCTGACTGACCATGACCGAGGCGCCCGCGACCCGCACCGCAGTGATACGGTCGCCCTCGCTGTCGATCTGCAGGTCGATCCGGCTGGGCCGGCCGATTTCCTCGCCCTGCAGCAGCGTGTACTCGGACCGGCGCCCCACCTGCGGCGCGTAGGCGGTCAGCCACCCGGCAAATGCCGCCGCTGCCGAACCGGTTGCCGGGTCCTCGGCTACGCCGGCGTCCGGGGCGAACATCCGCACCCGCCAGGCCGCGCCCGCCTGCGCAACCGGGTAGACATGTTTGAAGTCGTGGCCGGCCAGCACGCCGGCCCACACGGTCAGATCCAGCCTGCAGCGTTGCAACGCCTCGACCGAGGCCAGCGGCACCACCAGGTAGGGAACGCCGGCCGACCAGAATTCGGCCGAGTCGAGCACCTGCGAGGGGGCCAGCCCGAGCATGGCGGCCAGCTCGTCTCGCCGAGGAGCTTCTGCCCCGGGCTGCGGCAGGCGCGGCGCAAAAAAGCTGCAACGCTTGAGCTCGCCGGCGTGCCGCTCGAGCTCCACGGTGACCGGGCCGATGCTTTCCTGCAGCACGATCCGGTCGGCCCGGTAGCGCTCCGGGGCGAGACTGGCCAGCACGAACGCCGTGCCCACGGTGGGATGCCCGGCAAAAGGCAGTTCGCGCAGCGGGGTGAAGATCCGAACGCGGGCGGCGTGGGCCGGATCCGACGGCGGCAGCACGAAAGTGGTCTCGGAGAAGTTGAATTCGCGCGCCACCGCCTGCATCTGAGCATCCGACAGGGCCGTGCCGTCGAGCACGACCGCCAGTGGATTGCCGCCGAAACGCCGTTCGGTGAACACGTCGCAGGTGCAAAAGGAAAGGCTCAGTGGCGCTGACATGGTTGGACGACCTCCTGAACCTGACAGAATACTCATTCTTCCCGCTTCCCCCCTCTCCCGCTTGCGGGAGAGGGGGGAAGCGCCCTGCGTAGCCGGGCTGTGCCCGGCGAAGCAGGGGGGCGAGGCCGGGTGAAAGAATTGATTTGACACGCGGGAATTCACCTCAATGAAAGAAACGCTTGGATTTCAAGCCGAAGTCAAGCAGCTGCTTCGGCTGATGATTCACTCGCTGTACAGCAATCGCGAGATCTTCCTGCGCGAGCTGATCAGCAACGCATCGGATGCCTGCGACCGGCTGCGCTTCGAGGCGATCGGCACGCCCGCGTTGCTGGATGGCGGCGAGGAGCTTTCGATTCGCGTCGACTACGACAAGGATGCCAAGACGATCACCGTGTCGGACAACGGCATCGGCATGACGCGCGACGAGATCGTCCTTCACCTGGGAACGATCGCGCGCAGCGGCACCCGCGAGTTTTTCGAGAAGCTCACCGGTGACCAGCAGAAGGACGCTCAGCTGATCGGGCAGTTCGGCGTGGGCTTTTATTCCGCGTTCATCGTGGCCGACCGCGTCACCGTCATTTCGCGCCGCGCCGGCCTGCCGGCCTCGGAAGCGGTGCGCTGGGAATCGGACGGCAGCGGTGAATTCACGGTCGAGGCGAGCGAGCGCCCCACGCGCGGAACCGATGTGATCCTGCACCTGAAAGCCGACGACCAGGAGCTGCTGTCGTCCTGGAAACTGCGTTCGATCCTGGTCAAGTACTCCGATCACATCGCCACCCCGATCCGTATGCCCAAGGAGGAGTGGGACAAGGACAAGAACGACCACCGTCGCACCGGCGAGGTCGAAACGGTCAACCAGGCCTCGGCGCTGTGGGCCAGGCCCAAGGCGGACATCACCGAGCAGCAATACCGGGACTTCTACAAGCACCTGTCGCACGACTTCGGAGACGCGCTGGCCTGGACCCACCACCGGGTCGAGGGGCGCAACGAATACATCCAGCTGCTGTATCTGCCGGCGCAGGCGCCGTTCGACCTGTGGGACCGCCGCCACCAGCACGGGCTGAAACTGTACGTGCGGCGGGTGTTCATCATGGACGACGCCGAGCATCTTCTGCCTTCGTACCTGCGCTTCGTGCGAGGCGTGGTCGACTCCAACGACCTGCCGCTGAACGTCTCGCGCGAGCTGCTGCAGGAAAGCCGCGATGTCAAAGCGATCCGCGAAGCGTGCACCAAGCGGATTCTGACGCTGCTGGAGGACCTGGCCCACAACCGCCCCGATGACTACGCCAGGTTCTGGGCCGAATTCGGCCAGGTCCTGAAGGAAGGGGTCGGCGAGGACGTCGCCAATCGAGAGCGCATTGCCCGGCTGCTGCGCTTCCGCACCAGCGCCGCCGCCGATGGCGCCGCGGCCGCGTCGCTGGCTGATTATGTCGGCCGCATGGTGCCCGGCCAGAAGAGCATCTTTTATCTGACCGCCGAGACGATCGAGGCCGCCCGAGGCAGCCCGCACCTTGAGATCTTCCGCAAGAAGGGCGTTGAGGTGCTGCTGCTGACCGATCGGGTCGACGAATGGATGGTGAGCTTTCTGACCGAATTCGGCGGCAAGCCGCTGCAGTCGGTGGCCAGGGGCGAGCTGGACCTGGAGGCGCTGGCCGATGCGGGCGAACGGCAGCAGCAGCAAAAAGACGCCGAGGAATTCAAGGACCTGCTGGACCGCGTGAAGCAGGCGCTCGGGGATCGGGTAACGCAGGTCCGGCTGAGCACGCGCCTGACGGACTCGCCCGCCTGCATCGTGGTCGACAAGGACCAGATGAGCGCGACTCTGCAGCGGCTGTTGAAAGCGGCAGGACAGAGCGTTCCGTCTGCCGCGCCGATCCTCGAGCTCAATGGCGCCCATCCGCTGGTTCAACGCCTGCGCACCCACGAGGCCAGGCTTTCGGACTGGGCCCACCTGCTGCTGGAGCAGGCGGTGCTGGCCGACGGCGGGCAGCTGGAAAACCCGGCCGCCTACGTGAAGCGGGTCAACGATCTGCTGCTCAATGCCGGATGACCCTGCGAAGCGCGCAGCGCGAAGCAGGGCAGGGCGAAGCCGGGGCTTCGCGCCGGTCATCGACGCCGGTGTTCGAGTGCTGGTGCTGGGCAGCTTCCCCAGCACCGCGTCGCTGGCCGCGCGCCAGTATTACGGTCACCCGCGCAACCAGTTCTGGCCGATCCTGGGTGTCATATTGAACGAGCCGCTGGCGCACCTGGCCTACCCGGAGCGGCTCGAACGACTGCTGGCGCACGGGGTGGGTTTGTGGGACGTGTATGCCGCATGCCGGCGAACCGGCAGCCTGGACTCGCAGATCCTGGCGCCGCAATCGAATGATCTGCACGGTCTGCCGCGCCGGGCGCCCCGGCTGCGCGCGGTCGCGTTCAACGGACAGGCCGCGGGCCGCTTCCAGCCGGTGATCGCCGCTCTGGGCTATGTGTCAGCCGTGCTGCCCTCGACCAGCCCGGCCCACGCGGCGCGCCGGTTTGAGGAAAAGTTGGCCCTGTGGAACGCCTTTTTTGAGGCTTGGTGTTGAGGCGGAACTGGGTTTAAGCTCGGTTCGCCGAAGATGTGCGGAAGGATCCGGCGCCGATGAACGAGGAATTGCCCGACCGAGCGCCGCAAGTTGCGCAGCGGCCGCCTTCCACACGCCGTCGAGCCCAATACCGGCGGTTGTTCGACGACTGCTGGACCCCGGTTCGCACCGCGGTGGAAGCGCAGTTTCCGAACGCGCTGGTCGAAGGGCTCGGTCCCCTGGCCAAATCGCTGGGCGAGACCACCGACGGCAGGCGCCTCAAAGCCGTGCTGGTGCGCGACCGCGCATTCGTCCAGGCCTACCTCGAAGCGCTGCACGCCGAGCTGACGGCCGCGATCGGCGCGTTCGTGGAGGCGCGCGGATCCGAAAGCGGCGGGGCGCGCGCCTTGTCCCTGGTGGGCCACGCCGATTCCGAGTTCGACGCCGCGATCGATCAATGCGCCGCCCGGCTGCGCAACTCCGTCGATGCCGAGTTCACGGCGGTCAAGCTGCGCCTGATCAATCTGCTTCAGGAACCCGATCTGCGCGACCCCGATTCGCCGTTCCGGCTCGCGCTGTTCGTGCGGGCGGTGGCCGGCGCACTGCGGCACATCGGCATCGCCGAACCGGACGTCGTTCCGTTGATGCGCGTGGTCGCAACCGCGATGGGCCGGGTGGTCGCTCAGGGTTACCGCCAGATCGAGCAACGGCTCGCTGCCAGCGGAGCGAGCGACGCGGTCCCGGTTTGGCATTCCACCGTCGGCGGTGCGCACGGTACGGTGCGCGGCCGCTCGTCCGCGGCCGGTGGCGCGGCGGCAGCCGAACGCACCGCCAACGAGATCGGCCGGGCGGACGATGCGCAGGCGCGCTCGGTGCTGCTGACGCTGCTGGAGCGGCTGCAGCCGGGCGCGCATCCGGCCGGCGAGGCGGGCGCCACGCCTGGCACGCTGGGCGGAACGCTGCCGCTCGCCCAGGCCGAACGCGTTTCGTTTCTGGAGTCGCGCGCGCCCGGTGCCGGTTTCACGTTCGACCCGGCCCTGTTCTCGGCGATCAACGATGCGCTTCGGATGACTGCATCGGCCGCCGCCGCCATGGCCGGGCAGGCGGGCCCGGATGCCGCGGCCACGGCCGAGCTGCGCAAGGGGCTGATCGAGACCGCATCGCGCAAGATCGACAAGCTCACGATCGAGCTGGTGGGGCTGCTGTTCGATCGGATCCAGCGCGACCGGCACGTTCCGGCCGCAGTCAAGGAACAGCTGGCCCGGCTGCAGTTTCCGCTGCTGAAGGTCGCGCTGGGCGACCCGGAGCTGTTCGCCGATTCCAAGCAACCGGCACGGCGGCTGCTGGACCGGATCGCCAGCACCTCGATCGGATGGTCGGCCGAAGGCGAGGACAACCAGCGCTATTTCGAGCAGGTCCGCGCCTCGGTGGACTCGGTGATGAATTGGACCGGCGAGGCATCGCAGGCGTTCGAGCGGGCGCTGGAGCAGTTCGACCAGTTTCTCGACGAAGAGCGCACGCGCGACGACGATCCGGTGGAACGCGCGCGCCGCGCGTTGGCCGAAGCCGAAAACCGCGAAATCCTGGCGATCAAGTCGACGATGCAGGTGCGCAGCGCCTTCGACGGCGTTCAACTCGAATCCTACCTGCGCGACTTCCTGCTCGACGTCTGGGTGCGCGTGCTGGTGGAGGCGTCGACCCACGAAAAAACGGAGCCGGGCCTGGTGCGTCGCTATCTGGATGCCCTGCCCGAGCTGGTCTGGAGCGTGCAGCCGAAGATCAACCCGGGCGACCGCAAGCGCATGATCGGGACGATTCCATCGGTGCTGGCGGTGCTGCGCGAAGGACTGACCCGGATCGAGTGGCCGGCCGAGCGGATTCAGCAGTTTTTCGGACGACTGATGAATTCGCACGCCAATGCGGTCAAGGCGCTGGAGCTGGCGCACGGAACGTTGACGCAATTCACCCCGAGCACGGTCCGGATCAAGCTGGACGGTTTCCGCATGCCGACCGACACCAGCGACGTCGCGCCCGAGCAGATCAAGGTATCGGACGACGCGGTGCGGCACGCGCTCGCGGCCAGCGCCGCCGCCGTCACGCACCTGTCGGCGCCGCCCGAGCCGAGCGCTTCGGCCGTGATGGATCATCACCACGCGGTTGAGGTGATCTCGCGCTGGACCCGCGGTCTGTGGTTCGACTTGCAGACCGACGGCCGTACGGAACGGGTGGTGTTGCGGTGGATCAGCCCGAAAAAGGCGCTGTACCTGTTCACGACGGCTGCCGGGGACAAGGCCCATTCGCTGTCCCCGGATACGCTGATCGCTTACCTGCAATCGGGTTGGCTGATCGCGGTCGAGACGACGCCGCTGTTCGACCGCGCGGTCGACGGGGTGATGTTCGACCTGAAGCATGGGGCTGAAAGCACCGGCAGCGTCGCCAGCTAGATCGTCGCGCCCTGCGGCCGGCATCACGCTGTCGGAATCCGCGGGGGTCCGATATCTGCATTTCGGCACCGAGTGGATCCAGGGCGCGATGCGCATCGCGCATCCGGATCGGCTCGAACTCGAATACCAGCAGCAGATGATGGCGCCGCTGCTGCTGCTTCCTCGTCCGCGGCGCATCCTGCAACTGGGCTTGGGCGCGGCGGCGCTGACTAAATTCTGCCGTCGCCACTTGCCGTTCGCCGAAACGGTGGTCGTGGAGCTTGACCGGACCGTGATCGGAACGGCGCGGCGCTGGTTCGCGCTGCCCGAGGACGAAGACGGCTGCCTGACGGTCGTGTGCGACGATGCGCTGGCGTTTCTGCAGCGGCCCCGGCGGCGCGGATTCTCCGACTGGCTGCAGGTGGATCTGTACGATGCGAAGGCGCGCGGACCGGTCTACGACGACCTGTTGTTTTACCTGGCCTGTCGCCAGGTGCTGCGCGAGCCCGGGATTGCGACGTTCAATCTGTTCGGAAGGCGCTATGGCCCCAGCCTGGATCGGATCGCTGCCGCCTTCGATGGGCGCGTCATCGTTATGGATGAGGCGCGCGCGGGAAACCGCATCGCGGTGGCGGCCGTGGGCCCGACGATCCAGATCGCGCAGCCGCAATTGCGCGAGCGCGCCCTCGCGATCGAAGCCGGGCCCGGCCTGCCGGCGCGGCGTTGGATAAAGGGGCTGCGGCCCCACGCCGGCCCCGGGCGGGGCACCCTGGCGGCGCAAAGCGGCTTGTCGCTCTAGCGGGGCGCCGTGCGCTCGGCCCGACGTCGAAAAAGTTGAGGCATATTTTGGGTCCATTGCTCGGCTTGACTTGCCGGCCTGGGCGGCTACATTGGGCCAGCGGGCAAGCCTGGCCCGCACCCGGCCACACGCCTGCATGAACTCGACGCTGCCGTTCGATGGCGCGCGCGCTTCGAGCGCCTTGCCGTACCTGTCCGCCAACCAGACTCAGGCGCTGCTGAAGTCTGCGGCGGCGATTTCGTGCGAGCTGCTGTCGGGATCGTTCGACACGATCGCCGCCAACGTGCGCGAATCGCTGACCGGGCGCTGGGATTTCGACATCGCCGCGCCACTGGTGCAGCGGGTGCTGATGAACCGCGCTAACGAATTGCGCCAGGCGTTCCTGAAGCGCGTGCCCGAGCATCAGGACCAGATGATCGCCGAGCTGCTGGTCGTGAAGACCGGCGCGCAGGTGGCGCCGGTCGACATGGACTCGATGGCGCTGGTGCAGCAGGTCGACGACGCGGTCGAATCGATCGCCTCGCGCAGCGCGCGCCGGATGCGACGCGTGGTGGATGAGCCGCTGCGCGACCTGAACCTGATCGTCGGCTTCCTGACGGGCCGCTCTTCGCTGCGCGACGCTGAAAACCCGTACGGGCCCGACGCCTTCATGCCGGCGCTGCTGGCGGCGATCGAGGACGTCAATCTGCATCGGGACGCGTGGGCCTTCTGCCTGGGCTTGTTCGAGCGGCCGTTCGCCGAAGAGCTGGCCCGGGTCGAACTGGCCCTGATCGACCATTTCCGCACTCACGGGCTCGACGCCAAGCAGATCTGGCGCGAGCTGGCCACCCGCCAGGCGGCGCAGCCGGCGGGCGGGCGCGCTCCGGGCCAGTCGCCGGCCGCACCGGCCTGGGCATCCTCGGCCAGTGTGCCGGGGGCCGGCATCGAAGGTCTGCCGGGGGGCGCGGGCGCCGGCGGGTTCGGATCAGGCGGCCTCGGATCAGGCGGTGCGGGCAGCGCAACCGGTGGCGGCGGCGCCAGCGCGGCCGGCGCCGGGGGCGCAGCGGGCGCCATTTCGGGGGTGAACGCGCAGAAGGTCCTGTCCGATCTGCTGGCGCGGCTGCAGGCCAACGTCGGGGGCTACCCCATCGCCCCGATGTCGATGCCCGGGTCGGTCGGCGCCCCGCTGATGGAGGCGATCAACGAGCTGCAGGGGCTCGGGCTTCAGGGGGTAAACGGGGCGGTGTTCGCCGGTACCCAGGCTGGCTCGATCAATGCGTGGCGCGAGCACCTGGTGTCGCAGTCCACGCGCACCGTCGACAAGCTGACGATCGAGATCGTCGGCATGATGTTCGACCACATGTTGCGCGATCAGCAGGTGCCGGCCGAGATCAAAGCGCTGCTGTCGCGGCTTCAGTTTCCGGTGCTGAAGGCGGCCTTGATGGACGCGGCCTTTTTCGCATCCAATTCGCATCCGGCGCGGCGTCTGATCGACCGCATCGCCAACGCCTCGGCCGGCTGGGAACCCTATGGCGACGAAAACGAGCGGTTCCGCGACGAGATCGACCGGGTGGTGCGCGAGGTGCTGATCCAGTTCGATCGCGACATTTCGGTGTTCGAGCGGCTGCTGTCCGAGTTCGATGCGTTCGTCGGCGACATCCGTCCGCGCGAATCCGATCCGGTGGCCCGGGCCAAGCGGGCGCTGGAAGAGGCCGAAAAACGCGAGATACTGACCATCAACACGACGATTCAGGTGCGGCGCGCGTTCGAGAAGGTCGATCTGGAGCAGTACCTGCGCGACTTCCTGCTGGGAGCCTGGGTCCAGGTGCTGGTGGCGGCCACGGTCCGGGACGACGAAACGAAGGGGTTCTCCAAGCGCTTCCGCGAGGTGATCCACGAGATCGTCTGGAGCGTGCAGCCGAAGGCGACGGCCGAGGAGCGCAAACGGCTGGTGTCGATGATCCCGATGATGACCCGGATCATGCGCGACGGCCTGGGGCTGATACGGATGCCGCAGCGCGATCAGGAAGAATTCTTCCAGCAGCTGATGGGCTCGCACGCAATGGCCGTGAAGCCGACCGACCAGGCGACCTACATCAAGCATTCCTTGCAGTCGAGCGAGCTTAAAGTCAAGATTGAGGGCATCCAGCTCACCGGAGCTTTCCCGATGACCACCGTGCCCGGCGGAATCAGAGTGCCGACCGATGCCCTGATGCGGGCCGCGGCCGAGCACCAGGTCGACTTGAGCGTGCCCGATCCGTTGACCGACGTGGGCGAACTGGACCGCTCGGCCGAAGCGAAGATCGACCAGGACATCTCGTCGTGGGCGCGTGGCACCTGGTTCGAGATCTGGAACGGCCACGAGTTCGTCAAGGCGCGGCTGCGCTGGATCAGCCCGTTGCGGACCCTGTTCATGTTCAGCAGCGGTGTCGACAACAAGGCGCACGTGATGTCGCCCGAGCTGATCAAGACCTACCTGCGCCGCGCCTACATCCGGCCGCTGGTGTCGGAGCCGTTGATGCGCCGGGCCGTCGACGCGGTCGTGTCGGAATTCGAAAAATCTCCGAAACGCGCCGAAGAGCTTGCGGCCCGCTTCGCGCCGACCACATGAGCGGGGTCGACCGGTGCCGACCCAGCACCGTTCCGAACGACGGCGCGCCGCGCCACCCGAGGGCGCGGTGAGCGCGGTGCAGCGACCGGCGCCGCCCCAGCAGGCGCCGGTGAACGGGCGGCTGCCGCTCACCTACGTGGTGCGCCAGCTGGTGGCCGACCGCTGGCTGTCGCAGTCGGATGCCGAACGGGCCCTGGCGATCGCCGACCGGGAGCGGTTCGGTCATCCGATCGCGCTGGTGGCGGAAATGAATTTCCGCACGCCGGACGCGCAGCGCCGGCTGCTCGACCTGGAAGTCCTGACGCAATGGCTGGCCGACAAGGTCAAGCTGCCGTATCAGCACATCGACCCGTTGCGGGTCGACTTCACCCACGTGGTCGATGTGATGTCCAGCGCCTACGCCACCGGGCATTCCATCCTGCCGATCGCGGTCAAGGCCAGCGAGATCGTGGTGGCGACCTGCGAGCCGTACCTGGACAGCTGGGTGCGCGAGATCGAGCAGATCTCCAAGAAGTCGGTGCGGCGGGTCGTGGCCAACCCGATCGATATTGCGCGCTATACGACCGAGTTCTACAAGCTGGCGCAGCAGGTCAAGGGCGCCACCAAGACCGGCACCACCAACCTGCTGAGCAATTTCGAGCAGCTGGTCGAGCTGGGCTCCAAGGTCGAAGCCAACGATGCGCACGTGGTGCACATCGTGGACTGGATCCTGCAATACGCGTTCGACCAGCGCGCCAGCGACATCCACATGGAACCGAAGCGCGACCAGGGCGTCGTGCGGTTCCGGATCGACGGCGTGCTGCATCAGGTCTACCAGGTGCCGCCGGGCGTGATGCACGCGATGACCAGCCGCATCAAGCTGCTGGGCCGGATGGACGTGGTGGAGCGGCGGCGTCCGCAGGACGGGCGCATCAAGACGCGCGCCGGCGGAGCCGGCGGCCGCGAGGTCGAGATTCGCCTCTCGACGCTGCCCACGGCGTTCGGCGAGAAGCTGGTGATGCGGATTTTCGATCCCGAGGTCGTGGTTCGCAGCTATTCCGAGCTCGGATTTTCCGATGCGGAGGCACAGACCTGGACCGATCTGATCCACCGTCCCTCCGGAATCGTGCTGGTGACGGGTCCGACCGGCTCGGGTAAGACGACCACCCTGTACTCGACCCTGAAGCAACTGGCCACCGACGAGGTCAACGTCAGCACGGTCGAGGATCCGATCGAAATGATCGATGCGAGCCTGAACCAGATGCAGGTGCAGTCCGGCATCGACCTGGGCTTCGCCGATGGCCTGCGCGCGCTGATGCGGCAGGACCCCGACGTGATCATGGTGGGCGAGATACGCGACAAGGAAACGGCCGACATGGCGGTGCAGGCCGCGCTGACCGGCCACCTGGTGTTTTCCACGCTGCACACCAACGATTCGGCCTCCGCGGTGGCCCGCCTGACCGAGCTGGGCGTGCCGCGCTACCTGGTCAACGCGACCCTGATCGGCATCCTGGCGCAACGCCTGGTGCGGACCTTGTGCCCGAACTGCAAGGCGCCCCACGACGGGCCGGACGAGAACCTGTGGCGCGGGCTGGTGGCGCCATGGCGCTCGCCGCCGCCGCGCAGCGTGTACCACCCGGTCGGCTGCCTGGAATGCCGCCGCACCGGCTATCTGGGGCGCACCGGGCTGGTGGAGCTGCTGGTGATGACCGACGCGATCCGCCTTCTGGTCGCGCGCGGGGCCGAGCTGCAGGAGATGCGCGAGCAGGCCGCGCGCGACGGCCTGCGCTCGCTGCGGGTGTCGGGAGCCGAGAAGATCGTGCTGGGACAGACGACGATCGACGAGGTGCTGCGGGCCGCACCGCCGTTTGCCGACTGACCACCGGTCGGGTCGACTTGTCCAGCCTTGCGCCCACCGATTTTGACAGGGCCCTCGCCCTGCATGCGCGCGGCGCGTGGGATGAGGCGGAGGCGGCCTACCGTGCCATTCTTGCCGGTGACCGCAATCAGGCCGAAGTGCAGCACTGTCTGGGCGTGCTGCTGCATCAGCGGGGTCAGACCGACTGCGGCGTGTCCCTGATCGTCGGAGCGCTGCGGGCGCAGCCGGCCAGCGCATCGCGCTGCAATGATCTGGGAAACATTTACGCGCAGGTGGGCGATCTTCCGAACGCCGCCGCGGCCTTCCGACGCGGGGTCGATCTGGCGCCCGCAGACGCCAACCTCTGGAATAACCTGGGCTCCGTGTTCCAGCGCCAGCAGGACCTCCAGGCGGCAGAAGACGCGTTCCGGCGCGCGCTGGGCGCCGATCCCGATTTCGTCCCCGCCCTGACGAATCTGGCATCGCTGCTGGGCCGGACCGGACGCGAGGAGGAATCTTCTCTGCTGCATTGCCGGGCCTTCGTGCAGCCGCCGCTGCAGGGCAAGTCGCACAACATGCTGGCCATCGCCTACTACCGTCTCGGACGAATCGGGCAGGCGGCGCAATGCTATCGGGCCTGGGTCGCCGAGGAGCCGCATAACGCGATCGCGCGGCATCAACTGGCCGCGTGCAGCGGCCAGGACGTCCCGAGTCGCGCATCCGAGGGCTACGTGACGGCGCTGTTCGACGCGCTGGCCGAGGAGTTCGACCAGAAGCTCGTCGCCGGTCTGTGCTACCAGGGCCCGGCCATTGTCGGGGCCCTGCTCGAGGGCTGCCTGCCGCCAGGAGCCAGACTCGAAGTCCTCGACGGCGGTTGCGGCACGGGCCTGTGTGCGCCGGTGCTGGCTCCGATCGCCAGTCGCTTGACGGGCGTGGACCTGTCGGAGGCGATGCTACGGAAGGCGCGCGCGCGGGGCGGTTACGACGAGCTCGCCCGCGCGGAATTGACCGCTTTTCTGCAGAGCCGCCCGGGCGGGTTCGACTTGATCGTGATGGCCGACACTCTCATTTACTTCGGCGACATCGGGCCGTTGTTCGATGCGGTCGCGCGGGCGGTGCGTCCCGGCGGTTGGTTTGCCTTTACGGCCGAGCTGGCGTCGCAGACCGGTTGCGCGGCGCCGGGCTTTGAACTGACGCCTTCGGGGCGCTACGCACACGATCAGGCTTACCTGGCGCGGGTTCTTGCCGACTGCGGGTTTCGCATGCAGCGCACGGCCGATGTCGTGCTCAGGACCGAGTTTTGCAAGCCGGCCCGTGGCGTCGGCGTGCTGGCCTGCGTTGCGCCTCAGTAAACCTCGGGCACGAATATCGACGCGGGCAACGGGTGCCGCGTGTAATCCGGATGGCGTTCGCGCTGCGGCAGCTCGATCACCGGGTGCTCGATTTCGTTGTAGTCGAACTGGCTCAACAGGTGGGCAATGCAGTTCAGGCGGGCCCGCTTCTTGTCGACCGCCTGCACGATCCACCAAGGCGCCTCGGGGATGTGCGTGCGCTCGATCATCTGCTCCTTGGCCTTTGTGTAGGCCTCCCAGCGCCGCCGGGATTCCAGGTCCATCGCGCTGAACTTCCACTGCTTCATCGGGTCGTGGATACGGCCCAGGAACCGCAGGTGCTGCTCTTCGTCGGTGATCGAGAACCAGTACTTGATGAGTCGGATTCCGGAGCGCACCAGCATCCGCTCGAACTCCGGCACCGAGCGGAAGAACTCCTCGGTTTCTTCTTCGGTACAGAAGCCCATCACGCGCTCGACGCCGGCGCGGTTGTACCAGCTGCGATCGAACAGCACGATTTCGCCCGCCGCGGGCAGGTGCGGCACGTAGCGCTGGAAATACCACTGGGTTCGTTCGCGGTCGTTGGGCGCCGGCAGCGCCACCACGCGGCACACGCGCGGATTCAGGCGCTGGGTGATGCGCTTGATGGCGCCGCCCTTGCCGGCCGCGTCGCGGCCCTCGAAGACGATCACCGCCTTTTGGCGGCGGGCCGCGAGCCATTCCTGCAGCTTGACCAGTTCGGCCTGCAGCTTGAACAGGTCCCGGAAATATTGCAGCCGCGCGCGTTTGTCTTCGTCGGTGATCGGCGCCGGGTCGCCGGCCCGGTCCTCGATTTCGAGCTCGACCTCCTCGTCGCAGCCGTCGATCAGCTCGGCCTTGATCCGGCGGAGCATTTCTTCGTCGGGCAGCGGCGCTGGCATTGGACCTCGGTGAACGTGCGCCGCATCTTCGAACGCGGGTGTGACCGTTCTGTGACGGGGCCGACCCTGACTGCCTTCACATGGCCGTGATCGCTGATCGCAGCTTAAGCCGGCGCCGGGGTCTTGGGCTTGAACTCGCACCACTTGGCGATCGAGCACTGCCAGCACTTGGGCTTGCGCGCGACGCACACATAGCGGCCGTGCAGGATCAGCCAGTGGTGCGCGTGCTGGCGGAATTCCTCCGGCACGAACTTCAGCAGCCGCTGCTCGACTTCTTCGACGTCCTTGCCGGGGGCCAGTCCGGTGCGGTTGGCAACGCGGAAGATGTGCGTGTCCACGGCGATGGTCGGCTCGCCGAAGGCGACGTTCAGCACCACGTTGGCGGTCTTGCGTCCCACCCCGGGCAGCGCTTCGAGCGCCTCGCGGGTTCTGGGCACCTGGCCGCCATGCTGATCCATCAGGGCCCGGCAAAGACCGATCACGTTGCGCGCCTTGGTTCGAAACAGGCCGATGGTGCGGATGTACTCGATCAGGCCTGGTTCGCCCAGCTTGAGCATCGCCTGGGGTGTACCGGCCACCCGGAACAGCTTGCCGGTCGCCTCGTTGACGCTGCGATCGGTGGCCTGGGCCGACAGCACCACCGCCACCAGCAGCTGGAACGGGCTGGCGAATTCCAGCTCGCTGCGGGGATCCGGGTTGGCGCTGCGCAGCGTCTCGAAAATCGCCCGCCGGCGCGCCGGATTCATCGAGACGCGTCCGAGCGGCGTTTGCGTGCGCGCAGCACCGCGCGCGCCACGATGGCGGCGATCCGATCCGGACCTTTCGGAGCCGCCTGGTCCAGGTCGATGCCGGCTTCCGCGTCGTCGTGGGCCTGCGGGGCGAGTCGGGCCTCGTGCTGCAGCCACTCCAGTTCCAGCCGCCGCTTGCGCGCCTTCACCTGCGCGCCTGCGGCCACGGCGTCCTGCCGGGTCCAGACCCGCTCGGGCGAAGCGGCCACCATCGAGATGCAGTCGACCGGGCAGGGCGGCAGGCACAGCCCGCACCCGGTGCACAGCGATTCGACCACCGTGTGCATCCGGCGCGTGGCCCCGACGATCGCGTCAAACGGGCAGGCCTCGATGCACAGCGTGCAGCCGATGCAGTCGGCCTCGTCGATGCGGGCGGTCGGCACCGGCCGTCCAATGCCGCGGGGTGGGTCGGGCACCTGGCTCATGGCGCGATTATCTCAAGCGGCCGGGCCACCAAACAAAACCCCCGCCGTGGCGGGGGCGCTGCGACTGTCCTGGAGCGCTCACTGGTCATGGGCCCGGATGAACTGCGCGATCTGCGGACTGATCATTTCGCGCCAGCGCCGCCCCGAGAAGATCCCGTAGTGCCCCACGCCGATCGCGGTCAGGTGGCGCTTGTTCGACTCGGGGATGCCGCGGCACAGCTCGAGCGCGGCCTGGGTCTGACCGCTGCCGGAGATGTCGTCCAGCTCGCCTTCGATCGTGAACAGCCCCACGTTCCGAATCGCCTCAGGCGCCACCCGTTCGCCGCGCACGTGCCAGGTGCCCTGGGGCAAGCGGTGCTCCTGAAACACGATCCGGATCGTGTCCAGGTAGTACTCGGCCGGAAGATCGAGCACCGCGTTGTACTCGTCGTAGAAGCGCCGGTGCGAATCCACGTCGTCCTGGTCACCCTTGATCAGGTCCAGGTAGTACTCCCAGTGAGAGTTCACGTGCCGATCGGGATTCATCGCGACGAATCCAGCGTGCTGCAGAAAGCCGGGGTAGACCTCCCGCAGATAGCCGGGGTACGTGGACGGAACCTTGAAGATCACCGTGTTGCGGAACCAGTCGAGCGACTTGCGCTTGGCCAGCGCGTTGACCTGGGTCGGGTTGCGCCGCGTGTCGATCGGCCCACCCATCATCGTCATCGACCTGGGCAGTGCCGCGTCGCCGCGGCTGGCCATCAGGGAGACCGCGCCCAGCACCGGCACGGTCGGCTGGCACACGGAAATCACGTGCGAGCCGGGGCCGATCAGATCGAGAAATTCGATGACGTAGTCGACGTAGTCGTCCAGATGGAACGGTCCCTTCGACAACGGCACCGTGCGCGCGTTGGTCCAGTCCGTGACGTAAAGATCGTGGGTCGGCAGCAGCGTACGAACCGTGTCGCGCAGCAGCGTGGAATGATGGCCCGACAGCGGCGCCACGATCAGCACCCTGGGATCGCGGGGGCGCGACTGAGGCGGCTCGCTCAGGTCGCGCTCGAAATGCAGCAGCCGGCAGAAGGCCTTTTCGCACGCGACGACCTGATTCACCGGCACCTCGACGCCGTCGACGGTCGTCGCACGGATGCCGAATTCGGGCTTTTCGTAATGTTTTCCGAGCCGGTACAGCAGGTCGTAACTGGCGGCCAGGCGGCGCGAGTAGATCGTGTAGGAAAGCGGGCTGTACGGGTTGGAGAAAAGCTGCGAGGTCGCCTGGGCCCAGCTCGAAAGCGGGGTCAGCAGCCTGCGCTGCCATTCGTGCAACTGGTATAACACGTAGGGTATCCCCCAGGGCCGACCCGGTGATGGTCGGTTGGGATTCTATCCCCCACAGCTGGGTCCGGATTGCCCGATCAGGGGCCGATTAACGGGCCTGCGGCTCGGCCGGGCCGGACTCCAAGTACTGCAGCTTGTCTTTGACGTCCTTCCACTCGTCGGCGTCGGGCGGGTGCGGCTTCATGCGCGTGATCGACGGCCACGTCTTGGCGAGCTCGGCATTGAGCGGGATGAAGCGGCGCTGCTCGGCCGGCACGTCCTCCTCCGCGTAGATGGCGTTGACCGGGCACTCCGGGATGCACACCGCACAGTCGATGCACTCGTCGGGATCGATCGTCAGAAAATTCGGTCCCTCGCGGAAGCAGTCCACCGGGCACACGTCGACGCAGTCCGTGTACTTGCAGCGGATGCAGGATTCGGTTACTACGTGGGTCATCGTCGGTTCGCGCCTGAGCGGCCAGGCGGCCGCAGAACGAATCTTATCGTGATCATCGAATCCCTGCTGGATACGGACCTGTACAAGTTCACGATGATGCAGGTCGTGCTGCACCGGTTTCCCGCTGCCCAGGTCGAATACCGCTTCAAGTGCCGCACCGGGGGCATCGACCTGACGCCGGACCTCGACCAGATCCGCGAGCAGGTCGGCCACCTGTGCACGCTGCGATTCGCCCGCAGCGAGCTGGACTACCTGCGGGGCCTGCGGTTCATCAGCAGCGATTTCGCCGATTTTCTGGAGCTGTTTCAGCTCAATACGAGGTACATCGCGATCGACCGGGCCGTGGACCGGCCGGGCGAAATCGACGTGACGATCCGCGGACCGTGGTTGCACACGATCCTGTTCGAGATCCCGGTGCTGGCGATCATCAACGAAACCTACTACCGCCGCATCGCGCCGGCGGTCGACCTGGCCGAGGGGCGCCGCCGGCTGCGCGAAAAGGTCGGGATGATCCGTGCCGACCCGGCGCTGTCCGGGGTCCGCATCGCGGACTACGGCACGCGCCGCAGATTCTCAGGAGCCTGGCAGGACGAGGTGCTGTCCACGCTGAAGTCGGACCTGCGCGAGAACCTGGCCGGCACCAGCAACGTGCTGTACGCGTGCACGCGCGGGCTGACCCCGGTGGGCACGATGGCGCACGAATACCTGCAGGCCTGCCAGGCGCTCGGTCCGCGCCTGCGCGATTCGCAGACCTTTGGCTTCGAAACCTGGGCCCGCGAATACCGTGGCGATCTGGGCATCGCGCTGTCGGACGTGTACGGGATGGACGCGTTCCTGCGCGATTTCGACCTGTACTTCTGCAAGCTGTTCGACGGCGCCCGCCACGATTCGGGCGATCCGATTCAATGGGGCGAGCGGCTGATCGCGCATTACGAGCTCAACCGGGTCGATCCGAAGACCCGGACGCTGGTGTTCTCCGACGCGCTGACCTTTGCCCGGGTGGTCGAGTTGTACCGCCGCTTCCAGGGCCGGGCCCGGGTCGCGTTCGGCGTGGGCACGCACCTGATGAACGACGTGGGTTACGCGCCGCTGCAGATCGTGATCAAAATGGTCCGCTGCAACGGCCAGCCGGTCGCCAAGGTGACGGACAGTCCGGAAAAGAACCTGAGCGACGACGATGCCTACGTCGCGTACTTGCGAAAGGTGTTCCAGATTCCGCAGGCGTAGCGGGCTGCAGGAAACCCCAAGAGCCGTCAACGCAGCCAGACTCGATCGCCCCTCGCCCGCGCAGCGGGAGAGGGGAGGGCTCGCCCTGCGAAGCCGGGCTACGCCCGGCGAAGCAGGGGGGTGAGGGCTGCGGAAAAGCCCGAGAGCCGTCAACGCGTGGGCGAAACCGAGCTCGCCTCTTTCAAAGGCGTAGCGGGCCGCCGTGGCGATTGCGCCGGTTTTTTGGCTTTGGCCTGAGCCGCCAGCGCGCGCTTGCGGTCCTCCGGAAGCTCCCGGTACTTCTGGGTCAACGCCTGACGCTGATCCGCCGGCAGCGCATAGGCGCGCCGGAAGTTCTCCCGCGTGGTTTCGCGCTGCTCCGGGGTCAGTTTGGCCAGTTGCGGCATCCGCTCGTGGAAGCGCTGCTTGCCCTCGGCGGACATGTTCGGGTACTTGGCCGCGATCTCGAGCCATTTTTTCTTTCGGTCCGGATCGAACTTGTCCCACTCGCCCGCCAGCGGCGCCAAGGCCTCGCGTTGGTCGGCGTTCAATTCGCGCCAGGCAGGACGGGCGACCGAACGGGCGTGGCTGGTGGCCGCGGAGGCGCCGGCGGCCGGCGTTTGGGCCAGGGCGACGCCGGCAGCCATGCACGCCGGCAGCAGGCAGAGCAGATACCGCATTCAGTGGTTTAGATACCCTGTTCGTTGCGGATCATCACGCCGAAGCCCTTGTCGGCGTAGGTATCGATCGGCGTGTCGTCCAGCAACACCGCCAGATCCATGTTGGCGTGTTCGGCGATCGTCTGGTCCTCGTGCCAGCGGTAGATCGCGACGAAACCGAGCGTCAGCGCGAGCAGTGGGGCCATCAGCCCCAGGCGGCGCAGCCACATCCACGCCAGCGTGGCCTCGTCCGGCAACCCCGCCCCGGCGCCTGCGCCGGCGAAACGCAAAGCGGGCACCCACAGGGGCCGCTCCACACCGGCTTTCTGGTGCGCCAGCGCGGTGCGCCGCGCCTTGTCCAGGCGCGCGCCGACCCGGTACGGGAGCCGATCCGCACCCTCATTCAGGGCCTGCCGGACCCGGTATCCGAATTCGAACTCGTTCATAGCGTAATTCCTCGTGCCAGCAACGCCTGTGCCAGCGCGTGCGTTGCCCGAGAACAGTGTGTTTTGACGCTGCCCTCCGAACAGCCCATCGTGGCCGCCGTTTCCGCAACGTCCAGGTCCTCCCAGTAACGCAGCAGGAAGGCCTGTCGTTGACGGGCTGGAAGGCGCGCGATCTCCTGCTCGATGATTCCCACGATCTGCGCCCGTTCGGCCTGGTCGGCGGCGCTTTCCGCGCCCTCCGTGCCCTGGGCCGCCTCCAGCGTCTCGAGAGGATCCTCGTCGCTGTCCGCGTTGCCGCCCAGCGCCGACAGCAGGGTCACCCAGGTCGAGCGCACCTTCTGGCGCCGGAAATAGTCGTGGATCGTATTCTGAAGAATTCGGGTGAACAGCAGCGGCAGCTCCTGGGCCGGCCGGTCCCCGTAATGCTCGGACAGCTTCAGCATCGCGTCCTGGACGACGTCCAGTGCTCCGTCTTCGTCGCGCAGTGCGAACAAAGCCTGCTTGTAGGCCCGACGTTCGGCGCTGGCTAGAAAGTCTCCGAGCTCTTGTCGTGTTGCCATCGGGCAGGCGGGAAGTTTGCCCCGGACAAGGGGCTGCATCCCCCGGCCGCCACCCCCTCGAAGCGGCGCCAGATCGTAACAGAGCGTTCACTCGCGCTTCGAGCCGCAACCGGGAGCCGCCCGTATTTGCGAATCCCCATGCAGTGATCTAAGCTAAGTCCTTGAAATCACGGAAACCGACCGCTCCGGCCCGATCGTAAGAGGGCCGGTCCTGCGCCTGTCCAGGATTTCGAATTCGCCGCACCACCTGTCACGAGCAGGCAAGGAACGGCGTCCGATCAATTTCCAGACGGACCTTGAGAGGATGGCACGATGAAATCCGCCAGTGCGGAAGTCCCCCGCGTCGAAGACCTGTCCAGCGAGGCGCCGATCACCGGCGCCGAGATCGTCGTGCGCTGCCTGCAGGCCGAAGGTGTCAAGCACGTTTTCGGCTACCCGGGCGGCGCGGTGCTGTACATCTACGACGAGATATTCAAGCAGGACGGGTTCCAGCACATCCTGGTACGGCACGAACAGGCCGCCGTTCACGCAGCCGATGCGTACTCGCGCTCGAGCCAGCAGGTCGGCGTTGCGCTGGTGACCAGCGGCCCCGGCGTCACCAATGCGGTCACCGGGATCGCGACCGCGTACATGGATTCGATCCCGCTGGTCATCCTGACCGGACAGGTTCCGACCCACGCGATCGGGCAGGACGCCTTCCAGGAGTGCGACACGGTCGGCATTACCCGCCCGTGCGTGAAGCACAACTTCCTGGTCAAGGACGTGCACGAGCTGGCCCCGGCGATCAGCAAGGCCTTTTACATCGCGCGCACCGGCCGGCCGGGCCCGGTGCTGGTCGACATTCCGAAGGACGTCACCGTCGCCCGCTGCGCATTCCAATACCCTCGCAATCCGACGCTGCGCTCGTACAACCCGGTGGTTAAGGGCCATATGGGTCAGATCAAGAAGGCCGTGCAGCTGCTGCTGACGGCCGAGCGGCCCATGCTCTACACGGGCGGCGGAGTGATCCTGGCGAACGCGGCCGAAGCCGTCGGCCGGCTGGTGGACCGCCTCAACGCGCCGTGCACCAACACGCTGATGGGCCTGGGGGGCCTGCGCGCCTCCGACCGCCGCTTCCTCGGGATGCCCGGCATGCACGGCACCTACGAGGCCAACATGGCGATGCAGCACTGCGATGTGCTGCTGGCGGTCGGAACGCGCTTCGATGACCGCGTGATCGGCAATCCCAAGCACTTCAGCCAGAACCCGCGCAAGATCATCCACATCGACATCGACCCGTCCTCGATCTCCAAGCGCGTCAAGGTCGACGTGCCCATCGTCGGCGACGTGAAGGAAGTCCTCTCCGATCTGCTGGCACAACTCGAGCTGGCGCGGCCCGCGCAGCCTGCGGCCGACATCGATGCCTGGTGGCGCCAGATCGAGCAGTGGCGCTCGCGCGACTGCCTGAAGTACGAGATGACCGACCGCGTGATCAAGCCGCAGTACGTGATCCAGACGCTGTGGAACATCACGAAGGGCGACGCTTTCCTGACGTCCGACGTCGGTCAGCATCAGATGTGGGCGGCCCAGTATTACCCGTTCGAAAAGCCGCGCCGCTGGATCAACTCCGGCGGGCTGGGCACGATGGGCGTGGGCCTGCCGTACGCGATGGGCGTGCAGATGGCCAATCCGGAAGCTCAGATCGCCGTGGTCACCGGCGAGGGCTCGATCCAGATGTGCATCCAGGAGCTGTCGACCTGCAAGCAGTACCGGCTCACGCCCAAGATCATCAACCTGAACAACCGCTACCTGGGCATGGTGCGCCAGTGGCAGCAGATCGACTACGGCAACCGCTACTCGGAGTCGTACATGGATGCGCTGCCGGATTTCGTCAAACTGGCGGAAAGCTACGGGCACGTGGGCATGCGGATCGAGCGCCCCGCCGATGTGGAGCCCGCGCTGAAGGAGGCCTTCACCGGGTTGAAGGACCGGCTGGTCTTCATGGACTTCATCACCGACCAGACCGAGAACGTGTGGCCGATGGTCAAGACGGGCAAGGGGCTCACCGAAATGCTGCTGGGCTCGGAGGACCTGTAATGCGCCACATCGTTTCCGTATTGCTCGAGAACGAGGCGGGCGCGCTGTCGCGCGTGGTGGGGCTGTTTTCCGCGCGCGGCTACAACATCGAGACGCTGACGGTGGCCCCGACCGAGGACGCCTCGCTGTCGCGGATGACGATCGTCACGGCCGGCTCGGACGATGTGATCGAGCAGATCACCAAGCACCTGAACCGGCTGATCGAAGTGGTCAAGGTGGTCGATCTGACCGAGGGCGAATTCACCGAGCGCGAGCTCATGTTGATCAAGGTGCGCGCAACCGGACGCGAGCGGGACGAAATGAAGCGGATGGCCGATATCTTTCGCGGCCGGATCATCGACGTGACCGAACGCACGTACACGATCGAGCTCACCGGCAACACGTCCAAGCTCGACGCCTTCATTCGCGCCATCGACCGCGCCTCGATCCTGGAAACGGTCCGCACCGGAAGTTCGGGAATCGGCCGGGGAGAGCGGGTGTTGCGGGTTTGAAGCGACGGCGTCTTCGAAGCCGACTCTGTCCAAGCTCATCAGGAGCCACTTATGAGAATTTTTTATGACAAGGATGCGGATCTTTCGCTGGTCAAGGGCCGCCGGGTCGCGATTGTCGGCTACGGGTCCCAGGGGCACGCGCACGCGCTGAACCTGAAGGACTCGGGAGTGCGCGTGACGGTCGCGTTGCGCCGCGACGGCGTGTCCTGGCAGAAGGCGGTCAAGGCGGGGCTGGACGTGAAGGACATCGCCGAAGCGGTGCGCGACGCCGATATCGTGATGATCCTGCTGCCCGACGAGAACCACGGGCAGGTCTACCAGGAAGCGATCGAGCCGAACATCCGGAAGGGGGCGGCGCTCGCGTTCGCGCACGGATTCAACATTCATTACGGACAGATCCGGCCGCGGGCGGACCTGGACGTGCTGATGGTCGCGCCGAAGGCGCCGGGGCACACGCTGCGGGCGACCTATACGCAGGGCGGTGGCGTTCCGTCGCTGATCGCGGTGCACCAGGACGCCTCCGGCGCGGCGCGCGACCTGGCGCTGTCCTACGCTTGCGCGATCGGCAGCGGCAAGGCCGGCATCATCGAAACCACGTTCCGGGAGGAAACCGAAACCGATCTGTTCGGAGAGCAGACGGTGCTGTGCGGCGGATGCGTCGAGCTGGTCAAAGCCGGCTTCGAGACGCTGGTCGACGCCGGCTACGCGCCCGAGATGGCTTACTTCGAGTGCCTGCACGAATTGAAGCTGATCGTCGACCTGATGTACGAGGGTGGTATCGGGACGATGAACTACTCGATCTCGAACAATGCCGAGTACGGCGAATACGTGACCGGGCCCGAGGTGATCAACGAGCAATCGCGTCTGGCGATGCGGCGCGCGCTGGAGCGGATCCAGACGGGCGAATATGCCAAGAGCTTTCTGCTGGAAAACCGCGTCGGCGCGCCCACGCTGCTGGCGCGCCGCCGGCTGACTGCCCAGCACCCGATCGAGCAGATCGGCGAAAAGCTGCGTTCGATGATGCCCTGGATCAGGAAGAACCGGCTGGTCGACACATCGCGCAACTGACTTGAACGATCGAGCCCACCCGTGGCTGGCCCGCGAGGGCTGGCCGTTCATCGGCGCAACCGTCGCGGCCGCCGCCGTGGTGGCCTGGCTGGCCGGCTTCGGTTGGTCGCTTCCGCTGTGGCTGCTGGCCGCCTTCATGGTCCAGTTTTTCCGCGACCCTCCGCGCCAGGTTCGCGCCGCAGCGGGCGCGGTCGTGTCGGCCGCCGATGGCCGCGTGGTGCGGGTCGCGGCGGTGCGCGACCCGTACACCGGCAGCGATGCGCTGCTGATCAGCGTGTTCATGAACGTGTTCAACGTGCACAGCAACCGCGCGCCGGTCGACGGCGTGATCGAAAAGGTCCAGTACCGCCCCGGCGCCTTCGTCCATGCGGACCTGGATAAGGCCTCGGAGAACAACGAATCCAACGCGATCGTGCTGCGCACCCGGAGCGGCGAACGTGTTTCGGTGGTGCAGGTGGCCGGGCTGATCGCGCGCCGCATCCTGTGCTACGTGCAGGCCGGCGACAGCGTGGTGCGGGGCGAGCGCTTCGGCTTCATCCGCTTCGGCTCGCGCGTGGACCTGTACCTGCCGCGCTCCGTGCGGCCGCTGGTGGCGGTCGGTGATTTCGTGCACGCGGGCGCCTCGGTGCTGGCCGAATTCTGATGAAGATGCCGATGCGCTTTCGGCGACGCAAACTGCGGCCGCTGGCCGGCCCGGGCAGCGCGCTGGGCGAAGACTTCAAGGTGCCGCCGCGCCATCGGCGCGGCATCTACCTGCTTCCGAATCTTTTTACGACGGCGGCGCTGTTCGCGGGCTTTTTCGCGACGGTGCAGGCGATCAACCAGCGTTTCGAGTGGGCTGCGCTCGCCATCTTTGCCGCCATGGTGCTGGACGGCATGGACGGCCGCGTGGCCCGGTTGACCAATACACAAAGCGCGTTCGGCGCTCACTACGATTCGCTCTCCGACATGGCCTCGTTCGGGGTGGCGCCGGCGATCGTGATGTATGAATGGGCGCTGCGCGGGCTGGGGCGGTGGGGCTGGGCCGCGGCCTTCGTCTACTGCGCCGGCGCCGCGCTGCGGCTGGCGCGCTTCAACGCCAACATCGGGGTGGTGGACCGGCGCTTCTTCCAGGGTTTGCCCAGTCCGGCCGCGGCGGCGCTGGTCGCAGGCTTCGTCTGGCTGGGGGTCGACAACCGCTTCCAGATCGAGGACGTCTGGCTGCCGTGGGTCGCCTTCGGCGTGACCGTGTTCGCCGGACTGACGATGGTTTCCAGCGTGCCTTTTTACAGCGGCAAGACCTTCCACCCCGGCGTGAGCGTGCCGTTCTGGGTGATGGTGGTGATCGTGGTGGTGATCTTCTTCGTCTCCCTGGGTCCGCCGATCGTCCTGTTCGGCTTGGTCAGCGGCTACGCCGTGTCCGGCTACCTGTACTGGCTCTGGCGGCGCTGGCGCGGCGAGTCCAATCCGGCCCGGCCGGCGCCGCGCGGCACCGATACGACGGGTCCGCATTGAGTGGTTGTTAAAGCCCGCCAATCCGCATATAGTTGGCTGGTGCGCTCACCTGCCGCCACCTTGATTTGCTGCGATGCCGCCGCCGCTGCGCGACTGCGTCTGCTGCTGCGCCCCGCGCGCAGCTAACCCCCAACCCACAATTCGAGAAGTAACCGGCCCGGGGATCTCCCGGGCGAGCCGGGCATGCCCTGATGGAGAGCTCCAATGGACCGACTGATCATCTTCGATACCACGCTGCGAGACGGCGAGCAAAGCCCGGGCGCGGCCATGACCCGTGAGGAAAAGCTGCGCATCGCCAAGCAACTGGAGCGCCTGCGCGTGGACGTCATCGAAGCGGGCTTTGCGGCCTCGTCCAACGGCGATTTCGAAGCGGTCCGCTCGATCGCCGCTTCGGTCCGCGAGAGCATCGTCTGCTCGCTGGCGCGTGCCAACGAGCGCGACATCTCCCGGGCGGCCGAGGCGCTGGCGGACGCCCGCCGCAAGCGGATCCACACGTTCATTGCGACCTCCCCGCTGCATATGGAAAAAAAGCTGCGGATGTCGCCCGATCAGGTGCTGGAGCAGGCCCGGCAGGCGGTGCGCCTGGCGCGCCGCTTCGCCGACGATGTGGAGTTCTCCACCGAAGACGGCAGCCGTTCGGAGGTGGACTTCCTGTGCCGCGTGATCGAAGCGGCGATTGCCGAAGGCGCCACCACCATCAATATCCCCGACACGGTCGGCTACGCGGTGCCCGAACAGTACGGCCAGCTGCTGCGCACGCTGCGCGAGCGCGTGCCCAATTCGGACCGCGCGATCTGGTCGGTGCATTGTCACAACGACCTGGGAATGGCAGTGGCCAATTCGCTGGCCGGTGTCTTGAACGGGGTCCGGCAGATCGAGTGCACGATCAACGGTCTGGGCGAGCGCGCCGGCAACACCTCGCTGGAGGAAGTCGTGATGGCCCTGAAGACGCGCCGCGACGTGTTCGGTGTGGACGTCGGGATCGACACGACCCAGATCGTGCCCAGTTCGAAGCTCGTATCCAATATCACCGGGTTTCCGGTCCAGCCCAACAAGGCCGTGGTCGGCGCCAACGCGTTCGCGCATGCCTCGGGGATCCACCAGGACGGCGTGCTCAAAGCGCGCCAGACCTACGAGATCATGCGCGCCGAGGATGTGGGCTGGACCACGAACCGGATCGTGCTCGGCAAGCTGTCGGGCCGCAATGCGTTCCGCCAGCGGGTGCAGGAACTGGGCGTTCCGATCGAAAGCGAAGAGGAACTCGTAGCCGCTTTCGCGCGCTTCAAGGACCTGGCGGACCGCAAGGCCGAGATCTTCGACGAGGACATCCAGGCGTTGTTTTCCGACGAGGCCGTCGTTCCCCACCACGAGCACTTCCGGCTCATTTCGCTGTCGCAACGATCGGAAACCGGCCAACGGCCGCACGCCCGGATCGTGTTCCGGGTCGGCGACGAGCAGGTGCAGGCCCAGTCCGACGGCGACGGGCCGGTCGACGCGTCGCTCAAAGCGATCGAGAGCCACGTGAACAGCGGCTCCGAGCTGCTGCTGTATTCGGTCAACGCGATCACGACGGGAACCGAGGCGCAAGGCGAGGTCACCGTACGGCTGGCGCGGGCCGGCCGCATCGTCAACGGCACCGGCGCCGATCCCGACATCATCGCGGCCTCGGCCAAGGCCTACATCAACGCGCTGAACAAGCTGTACACGACCACCGAGCGGCTCAATCCGCAGACGTCGATGACGCCGTAGCCGGCCGCCCTCACCCCCGTCCCCTCTCCCGCTGCGCGGGCGAGGGGCGACCAGTCGCCGCAAGCGCGCACCCATTCGCACCGGCACACCGTATCGCCCCTCGCCCGCGCAGCGGGAGACGGGAGGGCTCGCCCTGCGAAGCCGGGCTACGCCCGGCGAAGCAGGGGGGTGAGGGCGGCCGCCCCCCCATCTGGCATATAATCGCGCGCTCACGGCACGGATGCCCTTCCGTGGCCGCACGTTTGACCAAAGGGGGCCCTGATGTCGGTTGCAGATATCAAAAAGGGCGACATCGTCGCCAAGTTTCAGCGCGCGGTCAACGACACCGGTTCGCCCGAAGTTCAGGTCGCGTTGCTGACGGCTCGCATCAACGAGCTCACCGAGCATTTCAAGACGCACGTCAAGGATCACCACTCCAGGCGTGGCCTGCTGAAGATGGTCAGTCGGCGCCGCAAACTGCTCGATTATCTGAAGGGCAAGAAGCCAGACGCCTACAAGGGTCTGATCGAAAGCCTGGGCCTTCGCAAGTAAGCCGCGATCGCGGACGCTGACCGGTCGTCGGATGACTCGGGTGTTGAACCAATCTCAGCGGCGGACCGTCGCCGCGCTCCGTGTCGCCTCGGCTGGGTATGAAAGGAATCGAAGTGTTCGACAAACTGACTAAGTCATTTCAGTACGGGGAGCACACGGTGCGCCTCGAGACCGGGGAAGTCGCACGCCAGGCGAGCGGCAGCGTGCTCGTTTCGATGGACGACACCGTGGTGCTGGCCACGGTCGTGGCGGCCGCCAACGCCAAGCCCGGGCAGGAGTTTTTCCCGCTGACGGTCGATTACGTCGAAAAAACCTACGCGGCCGGGCGCATCCCGGGCGGTTTTTTCAAGCGCGAAGGCCGCCCCTCCGAAAAGGAGGTGTTGACCTCGCGGCTGATCGATCGGCCGATCCGTCCGTTGTTTCCGGACGGCTTCTTCAACGAGGTCCAGGTCGTACTGCACGTGATGTCGATCAATCCGGAAGTCGACCCCGATATTCCGGCCATGATCGGCGCCTCGGCCGCGCTGGCGCTTTCGGGCATTCCGTTCAAGGGACCGATCGGGGCGGCTCGCGTCGGCTACGTGGACGGGCAGCTGGTCCTGAACCCGACCGCCACCCAGCTGAAGAACTCCAAACTGAATCTGATCGTGGCGGGTACCGAGCGGGCCGTGCTGATGGTCGAGTCGGAAGCCGATCAGCTGCCCGAGGACGTGATGCTGGGCGCGGTCGTGTTCGGCCATCAGCAGATGCAGATCGCGATCGACGCCATTCATGAACTGGTGCGCCAGGCCGGCAAGCCGCTGTGGGATTGGCAGCCACCCGCCAAGAACGAAGCCCTGACGGCCCGCATCGTGAACCTGGCCGGGTCGGACCTGCGCGCCGCCTACCAGATCCGCAGCAAGCAGGAGCGATCCAAGCGCATCAGCCAGATCGAAGCGCAGACCGCCTCGGCGCTGGTGACGGAAGCGGCCGAGACGGGCAATGCTGCGCCGGACCCTCACGAGGTGTCCGGGATCCTGTTCGACCTGCAGGCCAAGCTCGTACGAAGCCAGATCCTAGACCAAGAGCCGCGCATCGACGGGCGCGATACGCGCACGGTGCGCCCGATCGAGATCCGGCTTGGGATGTTGCCGCGAACCCACGGGTCGGCGCTGTTCACGCGCGGCGAAACCCAGGCCCTGGTGACCGCCACGCTGGGCACCAGGCAGGACGAACAGATCATCGATGCACTGCAGGGCGAGTATCGCGAACGCTTCATGCTTCACTACAACATGCCGCCGTTCGCCACCGGTGAAACGGGCCGCATGGGCGCCCCCAAGCGTCGCGAGGTCGGACATGGCCGCCTGGCCAAGCGCGCGCTGGCTGCGGTCCTGCCCCCGCCCGAGGAATTCCAGTATTCGATCCGGGTCGTCTCGGAAATCACCGAGTCCAATGGCTCCTCGTCGATGGCGTCGGTGTGCGGCGGCTGCCTGGCGCTGATGGATGCGGGTGTTCCGGTCAAGGCGCACGTGGCCGGCATCGCCATGGGCCTGATCAAGGAAGGCAACCGCTTCGCCGTGCTGACCGACATCCTGGGCGACGAGGATCACCTGGGCGACATGGACTTCAAGGTCGCCGGCACCTCGCAGGGCGTGACCGCGCTGCAGATGGACATCAAGATCGAGGGCATCACGAAGGAGATCATGCAGGTCGCGCTGGCCCAGGCACGCGAGGCTCGCATGACGATCCTGCAGAAGATGCAGGATTCGATCGCGGCTTCGCGCGGAGAGCTGTCGGCCTACGCGCCGCGCATGATCCGCATGAAGATCAATCCGGAAAAGATCCGCGACGTGATCGGCAAGGGTGGCGCGGTCATACGCGCGCTCACCGAAGAGACCGGAACGCAGATCGACATCGAGGACGACGGCACCGTGATCATCGCCAGCGTCGATCAGGAAAAGGGGCGCGAAGCGCAGCGGCGCATCCAGGAGCTGACGGCCGACGTGGAGGTCGGCAAGGTGTACGACGGCACGGTGCTGCGACTGCTCGATTTCGGCGCGATCGTCCAGATCCTGCCGGGACGCGACGGCCTGCTGCACATCTCGCAGATCGCCAATGAACGGGTGAACCAGGTGTCCGATTTCCTGAAAGAGGGCCAGCAGGTCAAGGTCAAGGTGATCGAAGCGGACGAGAAAGGGCGCGTGCGGCTGTCGATGAAGGCGCTTGCCGCCGACCAGGTCGCCCCGGCGACCCAATCCTGAGCGGGCGCCGCCCGTCGAGATCACGGTCGAACGGACCCCACCGCCGGCAGGCTGCCGATGCGCTCCAAGCTGGTCGCCGCCAACTGGAAGATGAACGGCTCGTTTGCGGCCAATGGTGAATGGCTGCAGGCCTTTGCAGCGGCACGGGTGTCGTCCGAGGTTGCGGTGTGCGCCCCCTACGTGTACCTGCCGCAAGTGGCCGCCGCGCTGCGCGACACCGCCGCGTACGCCGGGGCGCAGAACCTCAGCGCCGAGGCGCCGGGGGCTTTCACCGGCGAAATCGCGGCCGAGATGCTGATCGACTGCGGCGTTCGATGGGTGATCGTCGGCCATTCGGAACGGCGCAGCCGCTACGGCGAAAGCAGCGGGATGGTCGCCGCCAAGGCGGCGCGCGCGGTGGCGCATGGACTGAAGCCGATCATCTGCGTCGGCGAGACGCTGCACGAGCGCGAGCAGGGGCGCACCCTGGCCGTGATCACTGCGCAGCTTGTGCCGGTGTTCGACGCGTGCTCGGCCGATGAACTGGCCACCTGCGCGATCGCGTACGAACCGGTATGGGCGATCGGAACCGGTCAGACCGCCACTCCGGGGCAGGCGCAGGAAGTGCACGCGGCGATACGGTCGCTGATGTCGCGACACGACCCGGGCGCGGCGTCGCAGACGCGCATCGTCTATGGCGGCAGCGTCAAGCCGTCCAACGCATTGGAGCTGTTCGAACAGCCGGACATCGACGGCGGCCTGATCGGTGGCGCCTCGCTGGCCGTGTCGGACTTCGTGTCGATCTGCCGCAGCGCTGACCGGGCGCCGCTGCACTGAAGAACCCATCGGAAGGAAGACGGATGAACTGGATAAACGGGTTGTTGATCGGCATACAGGTGACCTGTGCCGTGACGATGATCTTCTTGATCCTGCTGCAGCATGGCAAGGGTGCCGACATGGGGGCGGCGTTCGGAGGCGGCGCCTCGGGGAGCCTGTTCGGGGCCAGCGGCTCGGCCAATTTCCTTTCGCGCACGACCGCGGTGCTGGCCGCGGTCTTCTTTCTGACCACGATCGGCATGGCCTATACCGCCACCGCGGCACGCACGGCTGCGACCCGGACCGACCACGGCGGCGTGATGAGTACGGTGGGCAAGGACGCGCCGACCCCGGCTCCCGCGCCGGCCGGTGCCCCGTCCGAGATTCCGGCCACCACCGCACCCCAGAACACGACCCCGCCGGCGGCGCCCGCCGCCGGCAATACCGCGCCGGCCAACCGCCCGACCGATATTCCGAAGTAGTCGAAGGCGGCTCCGTAACAATGCTGCTTTGCGGAATGCGGGTAGAATGCCTGCGGTCGCCGACGTGGTGGAATTGGTAGACACACCATCTTGAGGGGGTGGCGGCGAAAGCCGTGTGAGTTCGAGTCTCACCGTCGGCACCATGTCGACATGAACCAGCCCGGCTGCCAGTGGTCAGAGGTAGGGTTGGTGTGAAGAACTCGAGCGTCCGGAATGCCCGCCGGACGCGCATCAGCGGCGCGGGAATTTCGTGGAACTCGATAGTTACCTGCCGATCCTGCTGTTCCTGATCGTCGGCGCGGTCATCGGAATCGCGCCGGTACTGATCGGGATGCTGCTGGGACCGCGCCATCCGGACCCCGAGAAGCTGTCACCGTACGAATGCGGCTTCGAAGCCTTCGAAGACGCGCGCATGAAATTCGATGTGCGCTACTACCTGGTGGCGATCCTGTTCATCCTGTTCGACCTGGAAGTCGCGTTCCTGTTCCCGTGGGGGGCGACGTTGGGCGACCTGGGCAGCTGGAGCCCGGGCTTCTGGGCGATGATGCTGTTCCTGGGCATCCTGACGGTGGGCTTCGTCTACGAATGGAAAAAGGGCGCGCTGAGCTGGGAATGAACATCGCGAGGTCCGCAACGTGAGCATTATCGAAGGCGTTCTCGAAGAAGGCTTCGTGACGACCAGCCTGGACAAGCTGATCAACTGGTCCAAGACGGGTTCGCTGTGGCCCGTGACGTTCGGCCTGGCATGCTGCGCGGTCGAGATGATGCACGCGGGCGCTGCCCGCTACGATCTGGATCGCTTCGGCATCTTCTTCAGGCCCAGTCCGCGTCAGTCCGATGTGATGATCGTGGCCGGCACGTTGTGCAACAAGATGGCTCCGGCGCTGCGCAAGGTCTACGACCAGATGGCCGAGCCACGCTGGGTGATCTCGATGGGGTCGTGCGCCAACGGCGGGGGCTACTACCACTACTCGTATTCCGTGGTGCGGGGCTGCGACCGCATCGTCCCGGTCGATATCTACGTGCCGGGCTGTCCGCCGACGGCCGAAGCGCTGATCTACGGAATCATTCAGCTGCAGAAGAAGATACGCCGCACCAACACGATCGCCCGCTAGCCGGCTGCGGGTAGACAACGCCCGCTGGGCTTGAAAGCAACGGACCGCCAGTCATGGGAATCGAAGTTCTCGCAGAACGCTTGAAGTCGCGGCTGGGAGAAGCAGCCGATCTGCGGTCCGCCCTCGGCGAGCTCACGCTGACGGTGGCCGCTGCCGAGTTCCTGCCAACAGCCAGGACGCTGCGCGAGGACGCCTCGCTCGGCTTCGAGCAGATGATCGACCTGTGCGGTGTCGACTACTCGACTTACGGTGATCGCCCGCCGCAGGGCCGCAGCTTCGCGGTGGTCGTGCATCTGCTGTCCGTGTCGAACAACTGGCGGCTGCGGCTGCGCGGCTTCTGCCCGGACGACGGGTTTCCCGTGATGGCGACCTTGACCACCGTGTGGCCGGCTGCCGGCTGGTACGAGCGCGAGGCGTTCGATCTTTTCGGGATCGTGTTCGAAGGGCACCCCGATCTGCGCCGGATACTGACCGATTACGGCTTTGTCGGCCATCCGTTCCGCAAGGACTTTCCGGTCTCCGGCAACGTGGAGATGCGGTACGACCCGGAGCAGAAGCGTGTGATCTACCAGCCGGTCACGATCGAGCCGCGCGTAGTGACGCCGCGCGTGATTCGCGAAGACAGCTACGCAAAACGTTGACGCCTGGGCCACGATGGCGGACATCCGCAACTACACGCTCAATTTCGGTCCCCAGCATCCGGCCGCGCACGGCGTGCTGCGACTGGTGCTGGAGCTGGACGGCGAAGTGATCGAGCGCGCCGATCCGCATATCGGGCTGCTGCATCGCGCGACCGAAAAGCTGGCCGAGACGCGCACTTATATCCAGTCGGTGCCCTACATGGACCGGCTCGATTACGTATCGATGATGGCCAACGAGCACGCCTACGTGATGGCGATCGAGCGTCTGGTCGGAATCCAGGTGCCGGTGCGGGCGCAGTACATCCGGGTGATGTTCGACGAGATCACACGGCTGCTCAATCACCTGCTGTGGATCGGCGCGCATGGGCTGGACGTGGGCGCGATGGCGGTGTTTCTGTACGCGTTCCGCGAGCGCGAGGATCTGTTCGACATGTACGAGGCCGCCTCCGGCGCACGGATGCACGCCGCCTACTACCGGCCCGGCGGGGTGTACCGGGATCTGCCCGACTCGATGCCTCGTTATGGGCCCTCGCCGCTGCGCGGGGCGAAGGAGGTCGAGCGGCTCAACAGCAACCGGCAGGGTTCGCTGCTGGACTTCATCGAGGATTTCACGAACCGGTTTCCGACCCACGTGGACGAATACGAAACGCTGCTGACCGACAACCGGATCTGGAAACAGCGCCTGGTCGGCATCGGGGTGGTGTCGCCCGAGCGGGCGCTCGCGCTCGGATTTACGGGGCCGATGCTGCGCGGCTCCGGCATCGCCTGGGATCTGCGCAAGAAGCAGCCCTACGAGGTCTATCCCGAGCTCGATTTCGACATTCCGATCGGCCGCAACGGCGACTGCTATGACCGCTATCTGGTCCGGATGGAGGAGATGCGGCAGAGCAACCGGATCATCCAGCAGTGCATTCGTTGGCTGCGCGACCACCCCGGGCCGGTGCTGTCGGACGATCACAAGGTGGCTCCCCCTTCCCGGGTCAACATGAAGTTGCACATGGAGGAGCTGATTCACCACTTCAAGCTGTTCACGGAAGGCATTCACGTGCCGCCGGGCGAGGTGTACGCGGCCGTCGAGGCTCCCAAGGGCGAGTTCGGCATCTTTCTGGTTTCCGACGGAGCCAACAAGCCGTATCGGCTGAAGATTCGCGCGCCGGGATTCGCGCACCTGCAGGCCTTCGACGAGATGACGCGGGGCCACATGCTGGCCGACGCGGTCACCGTGATCGGCACGCAGGACATCGTGTTCGGGGAGATCGACCGGTGAGCGCGTTGCCCGAGCCGGAAGGCACGCTGTCGCCTCAGGCCTGGCAGCGCATCGACCGCGAGATCGCCAAGTTCCCGCCCCAGCAGAAGCGCTCTGCCGTGGTGGCCGCGCTGGCGATCGCTCAGGACGAGCTCGGTTGGCTTCCCGGCTGGTCCATGGAGGCGGTCGCGCAGTATCTGGAGATGCCGCCGATCGCCGTCTACGAGGTCGCCACGTTCTACTCGATGTACGATCTGCAGCCGCCGGGGCGCTTCAAATTGGCGCTGTGCACGAACCTGCCGTGCGCGCTGTCGGGCGCGACCCGGGCCGCCGCCCGGTTAAAGTCAAAGCTTGGCATCGGATTCGGCGAAACCAGTACCGATCGCCTGTTCACGCTGCAAGAGGGCGAGTGTTTCGGGGCCTGCGGAGATGCTCCCGTGCTGTTGGTCAACAACAAGCGCATGTGCAGCTTCATGAGCGACGAACGGCTCGATCAGCTGCTCGATGAGCTGCGGCGGGAGGCCGGCCAGCCATGAGCGCCCAGACCTGCTTTCACGGCCGACACATCGGCCCGGTCATCCTGGAGGGGCTGAACGGAGAAAACTGGCGTCTGGCCGACTACGAGCAGCGCGACGGCTACGCGGCGCTGCGCAAGATCGTGTCGGAGAAAATGACGCCGGACCAGGTGATCGCCGAAGTGAAGAAGTCGGCCTTGCGCGGGCGCGGCGGGGCGGGATTTCCGACCGGGCTGAAGTGGAGCTTTATGCCCCGCCAGTTCGCCGGGCCCAAGTACCTGGTGTGCAATTCGGACGAGGGCGAGCCGGGCACCTTCAAGGACCGGGACATTCTGCGCTACAACCCGCACGCGGTGATCGAAGGCATGGTGATCGCGGCGTACGCGACCGGGTCGACCGCCGGTTACAACTACATTCACGGTGAGATCTGGCCGGAATACGAACGCTTCCAGCAGGCGCTGGACGAGGCGTATGCGGCCGGCTACCTCGGCCGCAGCATCCTGGGCAGCGATTTTTCATTCGATCTGCACACGACTCACGGTTTCGGCGCCTACATCTGCGGCGAAGAAACGGCGCTGCTGGAATCGATCGAGGGCAAGAAGGGGTTTCCCCGCTTCAAGCCGCCGTTTCCGGCCGGCTACGGACTGTACGGCAAGCCCACCACGATCAACAACACCGAGACCTTCGCGACGGTGCCGTGGATCCTGCGCCGCGGCGCCGACGCGTTCGTCGCGCTGGGCCGGCCGAACAATGGCGGCACCAAGATCTTCTCGGTGTCCGGTGACGTGACCTGGCCGGGCAACTACGAGGTTCCGCTTGGAACGCCGTTCGCCAAGCTGCTCGAGCTGGCCGGCGGCGTGCGCGATGGCCGCCGCATCAAGGCGGTGATTCCGGGCGGCTCTTCGATGCCGGTGTTGCGGGGCGAGGTGATGATGGCCACCGACATGGACTACGACTCGATCGCCAAAGCCGGTTCGATGCTCGGCTCCGGCGGTGTGATCGTCATCGACGAGTCCCGCTGCATGGTGCGCAGCCTGGAGCGCCTGTCGTATTTCTACTTTGAGGAATCGTGCGGACAGTGCACGCCCTGCCGCGAGGGCGCCGGCTGGCTGTACCGGGTCGTGCACCGGATCGAAAACGGGCAGGGCCGGACCGAGGACCTGGGCTTGCTGGACTCGGTCGCCGCCAACATCATCGGGCGCACGATCTGCGCACTGGGGGACGCGGCGGCGTTGCCGGTGCGATCGTTCCTGAAGAACTTCCACGACGAGTTCGAGTATCACATCGAACACCGGCACTGCATGGTTCCCAGCTACGTGTAGTGTCCCGTTAGACGACTCAAAAGCGCTCACATGATCGAATTGACGATCGACGGCAGGAAGGTCTCGGTCCCCGAGGGCACGACCGTGCTGGAGGCTGCCGCCCGGCTGAACATCGAGATTCCGTACTTCTGCTACCACAAGAAACTGGCGCTCGCGGCCAACTGCCGGATGTGCCTGGTGGAGATCGAGAAGGTGCCCAAGCCGATGCCGGCTTGCGCCACGCCGGTGGGGGCCGGCATGTCGGTCAACACCACCAGCGAGCGGACCAAGGAAGCGCAGCGCAGCGTGATGGAGTTCCTGCTGATCAACCATCCGCTGGATTGCCCGATCTGCGACCAGGGCGGCGAATGCCAGCTGCAGGACCTGGCGGTGGGCTACGGACCGTCGGCCTCGCGTTACACGGAACCCAAGCGGGTCGTGTTTCACAAGGACATCGGGCCGCTGGTGGCGGCGCAGGAAATGACACGGTGCATCCATTGCACCCGCTGCGTGCGCTTCGGCCGCCAGATCGGCGGCGTGATGGAGCTGGGTCTGGCCGGACGCGGCGAGCACGCCGAGATCGTGTCGTTCCTCGGCCACAGCGTCGAGTCGGAAGTGTCGGGCAACATGATCGACATCTGCCCGGTCGGCGCGCTCACCAGCAAGCCTTTCCGCTTCGCCGCCCGCAACTGGGAGCTGGCCGGGCGCAAGTCGGTCAGCCCGCACGATTCGCTCGGCTCGAACCTGGTCGTGCAGGCCAAGCTTGAGCGCGTGATGCGGGTGGTGCCGTTCGAGAACGAAGAGATCAACGAGTGCTGGTTGTCCGACCGCGACCGCTTTTCCTACGAAGGGCTGTACGCGGCCGATCGGCTGACGCGGCCGATGCTGCGGCACAGCGGCGGCTGGCGCGAGGTCGAGTGGGAAGAGGCGCTCGGGTTCGTCGCCTCCACGCTGGCCGAGGCGCGCCTGCGCGACAGCGGCGGTTCGATCGGGGCGCTGGTGTCGCCCATGGCCACGCTCGAGGAGATGTTCCTGCTGGCGCAGACGGTGCGTGCGCTGGGCTCCGACCACATCGATTTCAGGCTGCGGCAGGCCGATTTCTCGGCCGACCCCGTGCGGCACGGCGCCCCGTGGCTTGGGATGCCGGTGGCGGAGCTCAATCGCCTCGATCGGGTGCTGCTGGTGGGCTCGTTCCTGCGCAAGGACCATCCGCTGATGGCGGTGCGGCTGCGCGACGCGACCGCGCACGGCTGCCAGCTGAGCATCGTTCACGCAGTCGACGACGATCTGCTGATGAGCGTGGCGCATCGCTGCATCACGGCGCCGTCGGGGTGGGTTGCGCAGCTGGCCCAGATCGCCGCGGCCGTGGCGCAGATCAAGGCGCTGCCCGCGCCGGTCGATGTCACGCCCGGCGAAACGGCGCGCAAGATCGCCGACAGTCTTTGCACCGGCGCCCGCCCGGCGGTCCTGCTGGGCAACGCCGCGGTCCAGCATCCGCAGGCGGCGGCGCTGGCGGCGTGGGCGCAGTGGATCGCCGCCGCCATCGGCGGCAGCACCGGGGTTCTGGGGGAGGGTGCCAACAGCGTGGGCGGCTACCTGGCCGGCGCGCGCCCGCTCAGCGGGGGCCGCAATGCCCGCTCGATGCTGGAGCAGCCCCCGCCGGTGATGATGCTGTGGCACTGCGAACCCGAGTACGACACAGCCGATCCGGCGCTGGCCGCCAAAGCGCTGGCGGCGGCCGAATGCGTGGTCGCGTGCACCTCGTTCCGCAACGGGGCGATGGAATATGCGCACGTGCTGCTGCCGATCACCCCGTTTAGCGAGACCGCCGGAACCTTCGTGAGCGCCGAGGGCCGGGTTCAGAGCTTCAATGCCGCCACCCACCCTCATGGGGACGCCAGGCCGGGCTGGAAAGTGCTGCGCGTTCTGGCAAACCTGCTGGGGCTGCCGGGGTTCCACTACGAGGAGCCCGAGCAGGTGCGCGATGCGGCGCTGCCGTCGGTGGTGTCGGCCTGGCTGTCCAACCAGACGGGCGTCGCTTTGAGCCTGTCGCAGCAGGCGCCCACCGAAGCCGAGCGGATCGCCGACGTGCCGGGTTACTGGACCGACGCGATCGTGCGCCGCGCCGCCTCGCTGCAGAAGACCGCCGATGCGCGCCCGCCACGGGCGCTCGCCAACGAAGCGACCCTGAAGCGCTTTGGCCTGTCGCGCGGCGATCGGGCCTGGGTGCGGCAGGCCGCGGCAGTGGCGCTGCTCGAGTGCGCGGTCGATGCGCGCCTGCCGGATGGCGTGGTCCGGGTGTCCGCCGGGCACGCGTCCACCAGCGCGCTGGGCCCGATGTTCGGGCCGATCCGGCTGGAACGCGCGGGATGAGCGCACCGGGCCAGGTGGTGGCGCTGCTGGGGCAGTGGGGCTCCCGGGCGGGGCTGTGGCTGTTCGGCCCGGCCTGGCCCGACGCCCTCACGGTGCTGATCATCCTGTTGAAGATCGTTGCGATCGTGGTTCCGGTGCTGCTGCTGGTCGCTTACCTGACGTACTGGGAGCGCCGGCTGATCGGCTGGATGCACATCCGGATCGGCCCCAACCGGGTCGGCCCGTTCGGCCTGCTGCAGCCGATCGCCGACGCCGTGAAGCTGATCTTCAAGGAAGTGATCCTGCCGGAGCAGGCCGACAAGGGGTTGTTCCTGCTGGCGCCGGTGCTGGTGATGATGCCGGCGCTGGCGGCCTGGGCGGTGATTCCGTTCGCCCCCGGCGTCGTGCTGGCCGACGTCAATGCCGGCTTGCTGTACGTGATGGCCGTGACGTCACTGGGCGTGTACGGCGTGATCGTGGCCGGCTGGGCGTCCAATTCGAAGTACGCGTTCCTGGGTGCCATGCGCGCCTCGGCCCAGATGCTCTCCTACGAGCTGCCGATGGGCTTCGTGCTGGTCGGCGTGCTGATGGTGTCGGGAACGCTGAACCTGACGACGATCGTGAACCTGCAGGCCCGCGGTTGGTTTGCCGATCACGGCCTGACTTTCCTTTCGTGGAACTGGCTGCTGCTGTTGCCCTTGTTCGGGGTCTACGTGATTTCGTCGGTGGCCGAAACCAACCGCCATCCGTTCGACGTGGTCGAAGGCGAGTCGGAAATCGTTGCCGGACACATGGTCGAGTACTCCGGAATGGGCTTCGCGATGTTCTTCCTGGGCGAGTACGCGAACATGATCCTGCTGTCGACCATGGCCACGGTGATGTTCCTGGGCGGTTGGCAGGCGCCGGTGGATCTGGCCAAATGGGGCCTCGCGCTTCCGGCCTGGTGGAGCCAGGGTCTGTCGCCCTGGTTCTGGCTGGTGATCAAGGTGTTCGGCGGGGCCTCGATGTACATCTGGATGCGCGCTTCGTTTCCGCGCTACCGGTACGACCAGATCATGCGTCTCGGGTGGAAGGTGTTCATCCCGATAACGCTCGTCTGGATCGTGGTGGTCGCGGTACTGATGCAAACGCCGTGGAACCCGTGGCGTGTCGCTCCCGCGGCACCTGTGGCGGTGGCTGCGGCAACCTGGGAGATGCCATGAGCACGGCCGCGCTGCAGCGCATCGGGGACTTTTTCGACTCGCTGCTGTTGCGCGAGCTGTTCAAGGGGATGGCGCTGACCGGGCGGTATCTGTTCTCGCGCAAGATCACGATCCAGTACCCGGAAGAGAAAACGCCGCTGTCGCCGCGCTTTCGCGGGCTGCATGCGCTGCGGCGTTACGAAAACGGCGAGGAGCGCTGCATCGCGTGCAAGCTGTGCGAGGCGGTTTGCCCGGCGCTGGCGATCACGATCGAATCGGCGCAGAGGGCCGACGGAACGCGGCGCACGACCCGCTACGACATCGACCTGACCAAGTGCATCTTCTGCGGTTTCTGCGAGGAAAGCTGCCCGGTCGACTCGATCGTCGAGACGCACATCCTGGAATACCACGGTGAGCACCGCGGCGATCTGGTCTATACGAAAGAGATGTTGCTCGCGATCGGCGATCGCTATGAGAAGGAGATCGCAGCGGCGCGCGTCGCCGACGCGGCATATCGTTGAGGGACAACTGCTCTCTCCTTGGGGAGAGAAAGACAACTCCCCTCTCCCCCTGGGGAGAGAAGTACAACCTCCCCTCTCCCCTTGGGGAGAGGGGCAGGGGTGAGGGGGAAACAGGCACGATCGCCGAAGCATGGGCGACCGTATCGTTGAGGGACAACTTCCCCTCTCCCCTTGGGGAGAGGGGCAGGGGTGAGGGGGGTACAGGCACGATCGCCGAAGCATGGGCGACCGATCGGTAATCAGCGAGATGGATGCCCAGAGCGTACTTTTTGTCGTGTTTGCGGTCTGCACGCTGGCGGCGGGGCTGCGCGTGATCACCGCGCGCAATCCGGTCCACGCGGTGCTGTTCCTGGTGCTGGCGTTTTTTTCGTCGGCGTGTCTGTGGATGCAGTTGCGCGCCGAGTTCCTCGCGATCGTGCTGATCCTGGTCTACGTGGGCGCGGTGATGGTGCTGTTCCTGTTCGTGGTGATGATGCTGGACATCAACATCGATCGCGCGCGCGCCGGCTTCTGGCGCCACCTGCCGGCCGCGCTGCTGGTGGCGATCGCGATCGCGCTGCAGCTGTGGCTGGTGCTGTCGCACGGCAGCTGGCAGACCCTGGCCGAGGCACCCGCCCCGAGGGGCAGCAACACCGCGGCGCTGGGGCGGCTTGCGTTCACCGACTACCTGCTGCCGCTGCAGGTGGCGGGGGCGGTGCTGCTGGTGGCGATCGTGGCGGCGATCGCGTTGACCTTGCGCCGGCGCAAGGATGCCCGCTACCAGAATCCGGCCGAGCAGGTCGCGGTGCGGGCATCGGATCGGCTCAGGATCGTCCAGATGCCGTCCGAACCTGGCCGGGCGGCCGCCGACCGCACCGGCGGCTGACGCAACGGCGCGATAAGACCAGTCGAGGGAGTCGAACAGGCCATGGTTTCGTTGTCCGCGTACCTGGGTGTCGGCGCGCTGCTGTTCGCGATCGCCGTGATCGGCATCTTCCTGAACCGGAAAAACCTGATCGTGCTGCTGATGGCGATCGAGCTGATGCTGCTGGCCGTGAACACCAATTTCATCGCGTTCTCGCGCTACCTGGGCGATCTGCACGGCCAGGTGTTCGTGTTCTTCATTCTGACCGTGGCCGCCGCCGAGTCGGCCATCGGGCTGGCCATCATGGTGGCGCTGTTCCGCTCGGTTCACACGATTAACGTCGACGAGCTCGACTCGTTGAAGGGGTGAGCCGATGGACCGGTGGCTCGGCCTGTGCCTGATCGTGCCGCTCGCGCCGCTCGCCGGGGCCCTGATCGCCGGCCTGTTCGGCCGCACCATCGGGCGCCAGGGCGCCCATTGGGCGGCGATCCTCGGCGTTGGGGCGGCCACCATCGCCTCCGCGTTCGTGTTCCAGCACGTCGTGTTGAATCGCGAGACGATCCAGGCGGACCTTTACACCTGGACCCAGGTCGGTGCGGCGCGGTTCAACATCGGCTTTCTGATCGATACGCTCACCGCCACGATGATGCTGGTGGTGAGCTTCGTGTCGTTGATGATTCACATATACACGATCGGCTACATGGCCGACGACCCCGGGTACCAGCGCTTTTTCGCCTACATCGCCCTGTTCACGTTCTCGATGCTGATGCTGGTGATGAGCAACAACTTCCTGCAGCTGTTTTTCGGCTGGGAGGCGGTCGGGCTGGTGTCTTACCTGCTGATCGGGTTCTGGTACGAGCGGCCCAGCGCGAACGCCGCCAGCCTGAAGGCCTTCCTGGTCAATCGGGTCGGCGACCTCGGATTCCTGCTGGGCATCGCCCTGGTGTTCGCTCATTTCGGAACGCTCGACTACCGCCAGGTGTTCGGCGCAACCGGATCGCTGGCGGCAGCTGTGCTGCCCGGCACCGACTGGTCGCTGGCTACCGTGATCTGCATCTGCCTGTTCATCGGTGCCATGGGCAAGTCGGCCCAGTTTCCGCTGCACGTGTGGCTGCCCGATTCGATGGAAGGCCCCACGCCGATTTCGGCGCTGATCCACGCGGCCACGATGGTCACGGCTGGCATCTTCATGGTGGCGCGCATGTCGCCCCTGTTCGAGCTGTCGGAAACGGCGCTGTCGTTCGTGCTGGTGATCGGCGCCTTCACCGCCTTCTTCATGGGCGTGCTGGGCATCGTGCAGAACGACATCAAGCGCGTGATCGCCTACTCGACGCTGTCGCAGCTCGGTTACATGGCGGTGGCGCTGGGGGCCTCGGCCTATTCGGTGGCGATCTTCCATCTGGTTACGCACGCGTTCTTCAAGGCGCTGCTGTTCCTCGGCGCCGGCTCGGTGATCATCGCCCTGCACCACGAGCAGGACATCCGCAAGATGGGCGGTCTGGCGCGTTACATGCCGATCACCTACCTGACCACGCTGATCGGCGCCCTGGCGCTGATCGGCACGCCGGGCTTCGCCGGTTTCTATTCGAAGGACAGCATCATCGAGGCGGTGGCTCACAGCAGCCTGCCGGGCAGCGGATTTGCGCGCTTCGCGGTGACGGCCGGCGTGTTCGTCACCGCCCTTTACACCTTCCGGATGATCTTCCTGGTGTTTCACGGCAAGCCGCGCTTCGGCGCCGGCCATGCCGATCATGCTCACGGGCACGGCCAGGAAGAACACGGCCATGCGGATGCGACGCCGCACGAATCGCCCTGGGTGGTGACGCTGCCCCTAGTGGCGCTGGCCGTTCCGTCGGTGATCGCCGGCTACCTGTGCATCCAGCGGATGCTGTACTCGGACTTTTTCGCGGGCTCGATCGTCGTGGATGGCGCGCGGCACCCCGCGGTGCGCGCGCTCGCCGAGGAATTCAGCGGACCGCTCGAAATGGCGCTGGACAGCTGGCGCCACTGGCCGCTGTGGCTGGCCGCGGTCGGAGTCGCCGCGGCCTGGGTCCTGTACCTGAAGCGGCCAGACCTGCCGCAGCGGTTGCGGCAGCGGTTCGGGCCGCTGTACGCGCTGCTGGACAACAAGTACTACCTCGACCGGATCAACGAGGTCGTGTTCGGCGCCGGCGCCCGCCTGGTCGGCTGGGTGCTGTGGCGCGGCGGCGACGTGGCGGTGATCGACGGGGTGGCGGTGAACGGGTCGGCGCGGCTGGTGGCCTGGATGGCGCTGGTGGTGCGGCGGGTCCAGACCGGCTACATCTACCACTATGCGTTCGCGATGCTGCTGGGCGTTGGAATCGTGCTGTTCGCGTTTCTGACCTGGCCATACATTCTGGCGGTGTCGCGGTGAACCCGAGCTTTCCCTGGCTCAGCGCCGCCATCTGGATTCCGATCCTGTTCGGCGCGTTCCTGCTGTGGGCCGGGCGCGACGCCTCGGCCGGCGTCGTGCGCGCGGTGGCCCTGGTTGGCAGCCTGATTGGCCTTCTGGCGACCGTTCCGGTCGTGAACGGATTCGACCTGCAACGGGCGGGGTTGCAGTTCGAGGAAAAGGCCGTCTGGATCGGCACGCTGAACGCCAACTACCACCTCGGTGTCGATGGCCTGTCGATCTGGTTCGTGCCGCTGACGGCCTTCATCACGGTGATTGCGGTGCTGTCGGGCTGGAAAGCCATCAGCGAGCGGGTGGCCCAGTACTACGCGTCGTTCCTGGTGCTGTCGGGGTTGCTGATCGGCGTGTTCAGCGCGGTCGACGGGCTGCTGTTCTACGTGTTCTTCGAAGCCACGCTGATTCCGATGTACATCATCATCGGCGTGTGGGGAGGGCCCAACCGCGTCTACGCGGCGATCAAGTTCTTCCTGTACACGCTGCTCGGTTCGCTGTTGTTCCTGGTGGCGCTGGTCTACCTGTACCAGGGTTCGAGCGGCAGCTTCGATATTTTCGCCTGGCAGCGGATGCCGATCGGCCTGACGGCGCAGATCCTGTTGTTCCTCGCCTTCTTCGCGGCGTTTGCGGTCAAGGTGCCGATGTGGCCGGTTCATACCTGGCTGCCCGATGCCCACGTCGAGGCGCCAACGGCCGGATCGGTGGTTCTGGCCGCGATCATGCTGAAGCTGGGCGCCTACGGATTTCTGCGCTTTTCGCTGCCGATCGCGCCGGACGCGGCCCACCACCTGGCCGGTTTCGTGATTGCGCTGTCGCTGATCGCGGTGATCTATGTCGGTTTCGTCGCGCTGGTCCAGACCGACATGAAGAAGCTGGTCGC
>DATKFG010000135.1:0-44482 GCA_035511515.1 Burkholderiaceae bacterium
TGGACCCGGCCATCGCCACGCCAACGCTGCTGCAGCAGCAGGTGGCCGCACTGCGCGGGGCGTGGCGCTAGCGCGGCCTCTTGAGCAGCCCTCACCCCCCTGCTTCGCCGGGCGTAGCCCGGCTTGGCAGGGCGAGCCCTCCCCTCTCCCGCTGCGCGGGCGAGGGGCGATACGGCGCGACTCTGCGACTGCCTATGCGCTTGCGGCGAGCGGTCGCCCCTCGCCCGCGCAGCGGGAGAGGGGGGGTGAGGGTCGAGGTAGAGCTAATAGACGTCAACGCCGGCGGGCGACCACAACGCCTTTTACCTCACCGATCTGCGCCAGCGTGCGGCGCGTGGTGGCCGCGTCTGGAACCTGGACCGTGAACTGCATGCGGGCTTCGCCATCCTGCGACAGGGTGTTCACGCCCAGCACATTGAGCTTTTCGCGTGCGAACACCTCCGAAATGTCGCGCAGCAGACCAGGCCGATCCTGCGCCAGCACGAACACCTCGGTCGGATAGCCGTCTCCGCCTGCGCCCCAGGTCACATCGATCACGCGCTCGGGGGTGCGCTTGGCCAGCGCACGGGCGTTGGAGCACCCGGCCCGGTGCACCGACACGCCGCGTCCGCGCGTGACGAAGCCGATGATCTCGTCGGGCGGGATCGGGTGGCAACAGGGCGCCAGGCTGGTCATCAGCGAATCGACCCCGACCACCAGCACGCGCCCCTGGGTCGGCTTGGGCGGCCGCAGCGCCGGCACCTCGGCGGCGGCTTCCTGTGCCGGCGCCGTTCCCGCCAGCGCCTGCTCGATGCTGCGCAGACCCAGTTCCTCGCGCGATACCGCCAGGAACAGCTCGTCGACCGACGCAAAACCGAGCCGCGCGGCCAGGTCCTCCAACCCCACCGAGGTGCGGCCGAGACGCTGCAATTCGCGCGCCACGACCTCCCGTCCGGCCGCTGCCGACTGCTCGTGCTCGATCGCGTTGAACCATTGCCGCACCTTGGTGCGGGAGCGCGCGCTCGCCAGGAAGCCCAGCTCCGGGTTCAGCCAGTCGCGGCTTGGTCCGCCGCTGCGTGCCGCGATGATTTCGACTGTTTGACCGGTGCGCAGGCGCGTGTTCAGCGCCACCAGCGAGCCGTCCACGCGGGCGCCCCGGCAGCGATGGCCGAGCTCCGTATGAACGTGGTAGGCAAAATCGACCGGCGTGGCCTCGGCCGGCAGTTCGACCGCGCGCCCCTGGGGTGTCAACGCATAGATGCGCTGCGCCGCCGCCTGCTCCGTGGGCCGCGCGGCGGCCTCGGCATCCTGGTTCCAGTCGAACAGCCTGCGCAACCAGCCGATGCGCTCGTCGTTTTCGACCGCCGCGTCGCGCCGGCCCTCCTTGTAGCGCCAGTGCGCGGCGACGCCCAGTTCGGCGTTCTGGTGCATCTGGCGCGTGCGGATCTGGATCTCGATGGGCCGGCCGTCCGCGTCCTGGACCACGGTGTGCAGCGACTGGTATCCGTTGCGCTTGGGCCTGGCAATGTAATCGTCGTAGTCGCTCTCGATCGGCGTCCAGTTCGAATGCACGACCGACAGCACTTCGTAGCAACCGGCGACCTGCTCGACGATCACACGCAACGCCAGCAGATCGTGCACCTGCTCGATCGACAGGCGCTTGCCGATCATCTTCTGGTGGATGCTGGCAATGTGCTTGGGCCGCCCGCTCACTTCCGCCCGGACGCCCGCCTCGGCCAGAATCTGGCGCAACTGGTCGGTCGCCTGCACGACCGTGCGCTCGCGCTCCGCGCGCGTCTGCTCGAGCTGCCGCGCGATTTGATCGTAGGTCTGCGGCTCCAGCAGTCGCAGCGCCAGGTCTTCCAGCTCCCATTTGAGCTGCCAGATGCCGAGCCGGTTCGCCAGCGGCACCAGCAGCGTGGCCGTCTCGCGCGCGATCGACCCGGCCGAGGCCCGTAGGGCCACGGCCGGGTCGCCCTCCTTAGCGCGAAGCGCGAAGGAGGGCTGCTCCACCAAAAACCGCATCGTTTGCAGGCGCGAAGCCAGGCGCAGCACGACCACCCGCGGATCGTTGACCATCGCCAGCAGCATGCGCCGCAGCGCCTCGGCCTGCGATTCGTGGCGCTGTGCCTCGTGCGCGCCGGCGGCACGCGAGCGAAGGCTTTCCGACAGCAGCCTCAACTGGCGCAGATCACTGACCAGGACCGCCACCGTCGGCCCGGCCCGGCCACGGACCCACTCGTCGGCATCGCGCAACACCTCATGCGCGCCGAACAGGTAAGCGGCGGCCAGCAGATCGGGGGCCTCGCGAACCGAACGCACGATCTGTGCGACGCCCTCGGCGTGATCCTCCATCGGCTCGCCGCTGCGCAGAAGGCGGCCCTCGTACAGCGGAAAAATCAGGGCCCGCGCCTCGACCGCATTCAGGGCCGACTCCGTCCCCGGCGAGGGATGCTGTTGCTGCTGTCCTGTCACTGCGATGTCCTGGTCCCAATCCGCTCTGCACCAACGTCGCAACCTGCAAATTACACCGCCCGGCACAATTGCGGCCGGGAGGACCCGATGCACAGGCGACCTGTCTCACGGCAATTGCCCCTGAACCTGGATGCGGCGCAGCGCAAACGGCTGGCCAAGGAGGCCTTCGAGCTGATCGAGCGGGTGCTCGGCCGCCGCGACCAGGGGCCGATCTTCGTGCCGACGCCGCTGCAACGGGTCGAAGCGATGAGGGCGGCTCCGCCGGAACACGGCACCGATCGGACCGAGCTGCTGGAGAGGCTGCAGGCGGCCGCCGAAGGCGGATGGAGCAAGTCGCACGGCGGCGACCTCGGCTTCATTCCCAACGGCGGACTGTACAGCGGCGTGGTGGCTGCAATGCTCGCCGCCGGTCTGCACACGTTCACCGGCACGGCGTTCGAGTCGCCGGGCCTGGTCGCACTCGAAGAAAGCGTCCTGCACTGGCTGGCCTCGGTGTTCGGTATGCCGCCCGCGACCGAAGGCTTGCTGCTGTCAGGAGGCTCGCTCGCCAACCAGACCGCAATCGTGTGCGCCCGCGACAGCGGCGATTTCGCGCCGGATCGCAGCGTGGCGTACCTGTCGGAGCGAGCACATCACTCGCTGCGCAAGGCGATGCACCTGTGCGGGATACCGGCCGGATGCATTCGGTCGATTCGCGCCACTGCGGCGGGCCGGATCGACCCGCAGGCGCTGGGCGAACAAATCGAGCGCGATCGGGCGCGCGGCCAGCGCCCGTGGCTGATCGTTGGCGTCGCGGGCAGCACCGACACGGGGTCGGTCGACGACTTGAATGAACTCGCCGCCTTCGCATCGCGCTGTGGCGCCTGGTTTCACGTCGACGCCGCTTACGGCGGCATGTTCGCGCTGACCGAGCGGGGCGCGGCGCGGCTGCAGGGAATCGCGGCGGCCGATTCGGTCATCGTCGATGCCCACAAGGGCCTGTTCCTGCCGTACGGCGTGGCCGCCGTGCTGGTGCGCCGCCCCGGAGCGCTGGCGCGTGCACACACGGGCGAAGGGGCCTACATGCGCGACGTGCAGCGCCTGCCGGACCTGCCGAACTACTTCGAGCGCGGCCCCGAGCTGACGCGGCCGTTTCGCGGCCTGCTCGTCTGGCTGCCGCTGCATCTGCACGGCGTGGCCACCTTTCGGCAGGCGCTGGACCGCTCGCTCGACCTGGCGCAACAGGCCGCAGCCCGCCTTCGCGCCATACCCGGAATCGACGTGCTGCACGATCCGGATCTGTCGATTGTTGCGTTTTGCGCGGCGCATGGCGATGTGACCACGCAGCGCATCTTCGCGATCATCAACGAATCGGGACAGGTGCGCGTCTCCAGCACCATGCTGCACGGTCGAACCGCGATCCGCCTGGCTTTCCTGCACCCGAAGACGGGCGAGGCGCAGATCGACGCGGTCGAGCAGGCCGTCCGCGGGGCACTGGGGCCGCAATAGCCGCCGCCGGGCACGCAATGGCCCAGCCGGGGGTCGCTCGGCAAGGCCCCGCAGACTATCGGTTACCCGGCGCGCTAGAAGCTGTAGCGCCCCGTCACGCCGATCAGGCGCGGCATGTTGGTCAGGTAAGCCAGCCGGGCGGTGCGGCCACGCTCGTAGTCGAGCGCCAGCCGGGCGGTTTTGTCCCAGAGATTGTTGACGAAGCCGGCCACCTCCCAGCGGTCGGTCTTCACGCCGAGCCGGAAGTTGCCCAGTGCGTAGCCGGGCAGCCGCGGGTTGAAGTTGACCTGGCTCACGGTCAATGGACCGCCGAACTGGTCGAGCTGTGCCGCGCCGCAGGGTTTGCCACAACCGCCGATCACGCCGAAATTTGGCGCTTCGTTTTCGAACTGGGAAAACGACGAGCCCACATACTGCACCGTGAGAACGCTGAACAGGTTGCGTCCGGTCTCGAGCGGGCGCGTGTAACCGATACCGGCGACAGCCTGCAGCCGTGGCGCGGTCGGCAGGCGGGCGCCGTCGGCCAGGCCGCCAACCACCGACGTCACGCCGGTCTTGGACACCGACGTGACCGACGAGGTGAGCTCGGCATTCACCCAGGTCGCCGAGACGCTGAAGTCCCAGGTCGAATTCGGCCGCGCGGACAGCTCGGCCTCGATGCCGGCGCTGTGCGCGTTCGGCACGTTGAAGACGATGCGCGAGGAGCAGCTGCCCGCAGTGGTGGTCGCCTGCAGCTCATGGATCTGCGTCCAGAAGAGCGAGGTGTTGAAGATCACCTTGCGGTCGAGGAGCTGCATCTTGGCGCCCAGCTCGTAGTCCCACGCCTTCTCGTCCTTCCAGTTCTTCTGGCCGCCGAAGGTCACGATGTCCGCCGGCGAACACAGCGGTATGTTGAGCGGGTCGTTGATCCCGCCAAGCCGGAAGCCGCGCGAGACCTGGGCGTCGAACAGCAGGTCCTCGCTCGGCTTGTAGGTCACGATCGCGCGCGGCGACAGGCCGTTGGAGCTGACCGTACCCTCGTTGGCCGAGCAGCACGTGAACAGGCCGGTGAAGAGCTGCGTGCGGCTCTCGTTGAAGTTGTAGTAGCGCACACCGGCCGTGCCCGACCACTGGTCGGTGACGTGCCACGTGCCCTCGCCGAAGAAGGCGTACTGCCGGAAGTTGTAGTGAAGGTCCGAGAAGAACGGGGTGTCGGGCGGGGCCTCCTGGTTAACCGACGTGGGGTACCCGAGCCTTGTCGAGAAGGCGTCGTATCCCGGCGTGGGCAGATCCTGGCCGTAGCGGCGTCCGACGTGCTGGAAGAACGCTCCGCCAAGCCAGTCCACTGGCCCTGTATTGGTCGAAGCCAGGCGCACCTCCTGGCTGAACACGTTCAGCTCGGTGCGGTCGTACAGCGCCGAGCTCAGCCGCACGTCCGCGGGTGTGGCCGTCGCATGGACGGGCGGAGGTCCCGGGTTGATGATCGCGGGCCCCGGGCTCAGGGTGTCAAACGTGATGCTGCCCGTCAGCTGGGTGGCATCGCGCCTGACCGTCAACTTGCGGTGCGTATACGAAGTGACCGAGGTCAGCGCCGCGCCCCCCAGATCGTAGTCGGCCTTCAGGTCGCCCAGCTGGAACTGGTCGTTCAGGCCTTCCGGCTGCTGCGTGTACTGCTGGCGCTCGCCGATCGTCACTGCCGGCTGGGTCGTCGTATACGGGTTGGCCAGGAGGTTGTACAGGTCCACGCGCGGGAACCCGCCGGTGTCCAGGTCCTGCAGGACCAGTCGCGGCTCGACGCTCAGGTTGTCCGTGGGCTTCCACAACAGGGCGAGCCGGCCGCCGTAGCGGTCCGCCGTGTTGACGTTCTTGTTGATCGCGCCGCCCGGCTGGATGGCACCGATGAAGCCCGGCTGGTGGTCTTGATAGAGAACGCCCCGCAGCGCCGCCGTCGGGCCGAGCGGAACGTTCAACATGCCGCGTACCGAGCCACCGGCGTCGGTGTTGCCGGCGGCGGTGAAGTCGGCGGTCGCCTCGACATTGCCCTCGGAGACGCCGAGCCTGGGAGCTTTGGTGATGTAGCGCAGCGTGCCCGCCTCGGAGCCGGCCCCGAACAGCGTGCCCTGCGGGCCGCGCAGCACCTCGAAACGCTCCAGGTCGTACAGCACCAGATCCGGAGTGAACAGGGCCACCGAAATGGGCGACTCGTCCAGGTAGACGCCCACCTGCTCCTTCACCCCCGGCTGGTCACGGATCACCTGCCCGGAGCTGATGCCGCGGATGGCGATCTGGCTTTGACCCGGCCCGAGGTCGGCGATGGCCAGGCCAGCCACGTTGCGCGCCAGATCGACGATGCTGTCGGCGCCGGCATTGCGAATCTGGCTTTCGGTGGGCGCGGCCACCGAAAAGGGTACGTTCTCCAGCAGTGAACTTCGCTTCTGGGCCGTAACGACGATCTGCTCCGGGCCGGTCTCTGTTCCCTCAGCAGCCGGTGGCGTTTGCTGAGCTTTGATGGCGGGGGCGAACAGCACAACAACAAGAGCCGCGAGACTCTGCTCGGCACAGGATCGGGGCATGATTTTTCTCCTCTCCGTCTACGATCGGCTCGACAGGCCGATTTGCGGGCGAGTCTAGTTGCCCTGTTCGACGCTGTCGACGGCAGTGTGTGATATCCGCCAAAACGGAAACGCCACCGGACTCGATCGGGCAAAATGCCGCATGCTCGGTCGGCTGCTCGGTGCGCTCGCCCCCGACGCGGTCGATATCCCGGCGCCTTTGTGGGACCGCGTGGTGGGCGAACTTGTCTTCCTGCGCCGTTTCGCCACCCCGCCCGGATCGGGCTTGCGCGAGTTGTGCGGCCGCCTGCTGGCGACCAAGGTGATGACGGGCGCCGCGGGTCTGGAGCTGACATCCCATATCCAGGTCACGGTGGCGGCCCAGGCTTGCCTGCCGATCCTGAAGCTGGGCATCGACTGGTATCGCGGCTGGAGCGGAATCATCGTGTACCCGTCCGAGTACGTGGCGCAGCGTCGCATCCAGGACGAAGATGGGCTGGTGCACGAGTTCGAGGAGACGGCCGCGGGCGAAGCGTGGGATGTCGGGCCGGTGATCGTCTCGTGGTCGCAGGACGCCGGCGAGCCGGTTCCGGGCGAAGCCCCTTTCAACGTCGTGATTCATGAATTCGCGCACAAGCTCGATCTGCTGAGCGGCCAGGCCGATGGCCTGCCGCCGCTGGATCGGCGGCTGCACGCGGGGCTGGAGCCGCATCAGTGGCGCCGCGTGCTGGACGATGCATACCAGCGCTTCGGCGCGGCGGTCGATCTGATCGAGCTGGAACTGCCCGGGGACGTCGATCCGGAGTCGAGCCAGGCGGCCCCGTACTACGCGCGGCTTGCGCTCGATCCGTACGCGGCGCAGGACGAGGCTGAGTTCTTCGCGGTGTCCAGCGAGACCTTCTTCGTCGATCCGCAGCGGCTGCGCGACGCGTTTCCCGACTGGTATGCGCTGTTGAGCCGGTTCTACCGGCTCGATCCGCTGGCCGGCTACTGAAACCGGGACGCGCTGCTCGCCGCGCTATCCGGCGCCACCGATGCGGCACTGACCCGCTTGCGGCCCAGGGCACGCCGAATAACAAGCGCGGCCGCCACCACAACGGCGCTCAGCGCGCTCAGCCCGAGCTGGACCATCAGGCCCGGCGTAAAGGCCATCAGCACCAGCACCGCGGCGATGCCGCCGATCACCGCGTAGCTCAGCCAGGGGAACAACCACACCTTCAGCGCGAGCTGTTCGCCCTGGCGCTGCAGGCGCTGGCGGAAACGGACCTGACCGAGCGCGATGATCATGTAGATGAACAGGATGATCGCGCCCGAGGTGTTGATCAGGAACAAAAACACGCCGTTAGGCGACAAGACCGAGGCCAGCGCCGCAGCAAACCCCGCGGCGGTGCCGAACAGGATGCCGAGCCGGGGCACGCGCTGCGCCGAGGTCGCCGCGAACATCGCCGGCGCATCGCCCCGCCGGGCCAGTTCGTGCAGCATTCGCGAGGCGACGTACAGCCCGGAATTCAGGCACGACAACACGGCGGTCACGGCGATCACCGACATCACGTCAGCGGCGCCGGGGATGCCGATCGTCTGAAGCGTCCGGATGAAAGGCGACTCGCCCGGCACCACGCTGTCCCACGGCACCACGCTGACGATGATGCCGATCGATGCCACATAGAAGATCAGGATGCGCAGGGACACGGTGCGCGCGGCGCGCGTGACGTTGCGCGCCGGCTCGGTTGTCTCGGCCGCGGCGATGGTCGCCACCTCACTGCCCATCATCGAGAAGATCACGACCGGGACCGCTGCCAGCGCAGCGCCGATTCCCCGCGGGAAGAATCCGCCGTGCGCGATCAATTGATGGGCGGCCTGCGCCGGCCCGGGGCCGAAGGCGACGATGTACGCCAATCCCACCAGGATGAAGGCAGCGATAGCGCCGACCTTCAGCGACGCGAACCAGAACTCGAATTCCCCGTAGGTCCGCACCGACAGCAGGTTCGACGCAGTCATCGCAGCGATCAGCACAAGGCCGATCTGCCACACCGGCGCGCTAACCCAGTGCTGCAGCAGCGTGGCGCCCGCGATCGTCTCGACTCCGACCACGATGATCCAGAAATACCAGTACAGCCACCCGGTCACGAATCGGGCCCACTCGCCCAGTCCGAGCGCCGCGTACTCGGCGAAAGTCCCGATGCCGGGCCGCGCCACCGCCATCTCACCCAGCATCTGCATGATCAGGAACACCAGCAGGCCGGACAGCGCGTAGCTGATCAGGACCGCCGGGCCCGCGATGTTGATCGCCGCGCTGCTGCCGACGAACAACCCGGCTCCGATAATGCCGCCCAGCGAAATCAGCGTCACATGGCGCGGCTGCAGCGACTGCGCCAGTTCAGACCGCGCTTGATCCCCCATCCGGTTCCCCCTGCGTTCGCGCGGCCGCGAATCGCGTCAAGACGCCAGCAGGAAACGCCGCACGATCGCGATCTGGTCTGCTTCGAAGAACATCGGCGCATGGCCGACGCCGGGCACCTCGACCACCTGGGCGCGCGGGCCGCGCGCCGCCATCTCGGCCGCGGTGGCGGCCGACAGCAGGTCGGACTCGGTGCCGCGCACCACCAGCACCGGCCCGCGCACCGCGTCGTACAGTTCCCACAGCTTGGCCTGGGCCAGCGCGTTGGTCTCGGCCGACGTGTCCGCCAGATTCTGAGCGATCCCCGGGTCGTAATGAAAGACCCACTTCGACCCTTCGAAGCGCATCACCGACTCGGTCAGTTCGCGCCACTGCTGCGCCGTTCGCAGCCCGAATCCGGCCGAGATCGAGCGCACGTACTCGGTGGCCTGCTCGAGGCTGTCGAAATGCTCGCTCTTGCCGACGTACTCCGCAATCCGCTGCAGCGCGTCCAGCTGCATCGTCGGTCCGATGTCGTTCAGGATCAGGCGCCCGATCGGAGCGTTGGACTGTCCCGCCAGCGACAGTCCGATCAGCCCACCCATCGACGTTCCCAGCAGGTCGACCCGATCGACGCCCGTGCGGGCGATCAGGTTCGCGATATCGAACGAGTATTGCGGCAGCCCGTACAGCTTCGGATCGGGCAGCCAGTCGCTGCGACCGCGGCCGGCCACGTCCGGGCAGACCACCCGGTAACTATCGCTCAGGCTGTCGGCCAGGCGGGCGAAGTCGTTGCCGACGCGGGTCAGGCCGTGCAGGCAGATGAGCACGCGCGGGTTGGCAGGGTCACCCCAGTCCGTGTATCGGACCGTGTGAAATCCGTACCGGTTCAAGCACCTGACTTCACTCGAGCGGGGCGTACCCATGGCGGATATCGGCTGAACTCCCAACGGGCGGCCCAACGTGGGCCGGGCCCCAGCGGCACATACTATCGAGAAATCGGCTGCGCGCCCGGGGGATTTTTTCAGTCGTCGGGTGCCGAGGCGGCCCGGGCCTCCTTCGCGCTTTGCGCTTCGGAGGCCTCCGCTTCCTTCGCCGCGGCTGAAGCCGCGGCGAAGGAAGCGGGCTCGTTCAGCCAGTAGCGCGCGTGATCGAGCCGCCACTGCTCCAGCGCCCCGGTTCCATCGGGGCCGAAGCGCCAGCGGGCCGCCCCGCTCCAGTCGCTGCGGACCACGCGCGCACCGAGGCGCAGGTAACGCGCCACCACCTCCGGATGCGGATGGCCGAAACGGCTGCGGTAGCCGGCCTGTATCGAGACCCAGCGCGGACGGACCGCATCGATGAACGCCTGGCTGGACGAGGTCTTGCTGCCGTGGTGCGGCGCGACCATCAGCTGCGCCGGCAAAGCGGGCCCGAACGCCGCGACGATTCCGGCCTCCTCGCGCGCCGGAACATCGCCCGTCAACAGGATCCGGGTCGCACCCTGCTGGACCAGGATCACGCAGCTTTTCGAGTTGGTGGTGGCCCGCGGGCGGTCGTACAGTGCCGCTGGCGGATTCCATACCGACACCAGCAGGCGGCCGATGGTCGCGTGCTGCCCCGCCTCGCAGCGCTGCACCTGCCGGGCCATCTGCAGCATCGGCTGATCCACGTCGATCGACGTCAGCACACGCTCGACCCGGATCGCATCGATCAGCGACTTGGCGCCGCCCGCATGATCGGAGTCCAGGTGAGATACGACCAACAGGTCGATGCGGCCGATTCCGCGCGCTCGCAGGTAGGGCGCGATCACGCGCGCGCCCGCGTCGGCGTCCTCCGACACCTTCGGTCCGGTGTCGAAGACCAGGGTGCTGCCGGCTGTTTCCAACACCAGCGCCATGCCCTGCCCCACGTCGAGCGCCGTCAGCCACAGCGCGTCCGGGCCCGGCCGCTCGGGAGGCATCACGAACGCCGGCACCAGCCAGGCAGCCCCGGCCCAGCGGACCGGCCAGCCGGCGGGCGCCAGCAGCCATCCGATGCCGACGCACGCCACGGCAACCGCCCAGGCCGGGGGCGCGGCGAACGCGTCCCAGGCGTACGGCAGTTGCACCAGCCAGTTCAGCATGGCCGCCAGCAGCGCGAACAGAGCGTCCGAGACGTGCAGCATCCATTGCGCCGCCGGCAGCAAAGGCTGTCCCAGGCAGCAGGCCAGTGCGCCCAGCAGCGCCAGCGGCGTGACCAGGTAGCTGACCAGTGGGATTGCGACCGCATTGGCGACGGGCGAAATCAGCGACACCTGCTGAAACAGCACCAGCGTCAGCGGAACCAGTCCGATCGTGACCGCCGCCTGCACGCGCGCCGCCTCGCGCAAAAGGCGGCCCAGCGATGCGCGCCACGCGGCCAGCCGGTGGCGCCATCGGCCGGGCAGCGGCTTTGCGGTCCGCGGCGCCATGTCCGCCGGCTCCATCAGTCTGCCGTTACAGACCAGGAAGATCGACGCGACCGCTCCGAACGACAGCCAGAAGCCCGTGGCCGTGACGGCCCAGGGATCCCACAGGCACACCACGGCCGCAGCGCTCGAAAGGATCGCGGCCGCACTCAGGCGCATTCGCAGCAGCAGCGCGCCTGCAACCGTGGCGAGCATCACAAATGTCCGTTGCGCCGGTACGCCCCAGCCCGCCAGCAGGCAGTATCCGAGACCCCCGCACACCCCGGCGAACGCACGCACCGTCTGCACCGGCGCGAGCGCCAGCAGGCGGCCCGATCGGCGCCAGAGTGCGCCGGCCGCTACCGCCACCAGGCCCGCGATCATCGTGATGTGCAGGCCCGAGATGCTCACCAGGTGCGAAATGCCGGTCCGATTGAACAGCGTCCAGTCGGACTGGGCGATCAGCCCCTGGTCTCCCATCACCAGCGCGATGATCACCGGACCGTAGCGCCGATCCTGCAGCAACTGCTGCAGGCGATCGCGCAGAGCGGCGCGCGCCCGGTCGATCATCGGGTTGAAGCGCCAGACGGCATCCTGCAGGCACGACGGCGGCGCCTGGGCGGCGCCGTCGCGCACGGTTCCAGTTGCGCGCACGCCCTGTTCCAGCATCCACAGCTCGCCGTCGAAGCCGGCCGGATTGAAGGTGCCTTGCGGGCGGCGCAACCGCGCCGTCAGGCGCCATCGCTGCGCCGGGCGAACGCCCTCCGGCTTGCCCTCCGTAGCCTTGGCGAAGGAGGGCGTGTTGGCGAAGGAGGGCGTGTTGGCGAAGGAGGGCGCGTTGGCGAAGGAGGGAGCCTTGGCGAAGGAGGGCGCGTTGGCGAAGGAGGCAGCCTTGGCGAAGGAGGCAGCGTTGGTCGAGGAGGCGGGCTCGTACCAGGACAGATTGATGAGCCGTGGCACATGCACGCCGCCGAGCTCGATCTGTTCAACCTCGAAGACGAACCGCACGCCGCGCTCGATCCGGCTCGGAAGGCCGGCGATCACGCCGACCATCGGGATGTCGCGCCCCTCGTCGGCAAAGCTCAATTCGTCGCCGAGGCGCTGCTGCGCGATCAAGGCGGCGTAGCAGTACCCGAGCAGCGCCGCCGCTGCGCAGGCGGCGATCTGCGCGGCCGGCACGCACGCGCGCCGCGCGGCCCACGCACCGGCCGCCAGCGCCAGGGCCACGGCCAGCATCGCCGCCAGCGCGCGATGCGACGGCAGCTCGCTCGCCTGTTGCAGCCACGCCACCGCAGCGACGAAGGCGACCAGCGCAAAGACCACGGCCCGGCGCCTGTGACGCGGCAGCTGGCGCGCGCGGCCGGCGCTCTCGCCTACCGGCGCGGACTCACCGCTGCCAGCCGCGGAAACGCATCCAGCACGTTGCGCCGGTTCAGTTGCGCCAGCTGCTCGGCCGGAATCGAGCGAAGCTGCGCGATCACGGCCGCGATGCGCGGCAGCTCGCCCGGTTCGTTGCGCCTGCGGCCTGGGCCGCCGGCTTGGCCGTGCAGCCATTGCGGCGCGATATCCGGGGCATCGGTCTCCACGACGATCGCCGTTTCGGGCACTTCGGCGGCGTGGCGGCGTATCCGCAGCGAGCCGTTGAAGGTCGCCGAGCCGCCGAAGCCGAGCCGGAATCCGCACGCGATGAATTCGCGCGCCTGCTGCTCCGAACCGTTGTAGGCGTGCGCGATGCCGCCGGGCACATCGATCCGGCGCAGGTACTTCAGCAGCCGATCGGCCGACCGGCGCACATGCAGGACCACCGGCAGCGACCAGGACCGGGCCAGCCGCAACTGCGCTTGATAGAAGTGCTCCTGTTGTTCCACATCGGGCGCGCCTTCCGCGAAATCGAGCCCGATTTCCCCGATTCCGACGAAGTTCGGATCGACCTGGGCCATGCGCACCGCCTCAGCCAGCTGATCCAGGTCGCTCTCACCGGCGTGCGACACGTACAGCGGATGAATTCCCAGCGCGTAGCCGAATCCGAACTGATGGGCGACCGCGCTGACGCGCTCGAAGGTGGCGGCCTCCACGGCCGGGACCAGCATCATGTCGACGCCGGCGGCGCGCGCCCGTTCGACGACCTGATCGCGGTCGGGATCGAACTCTTCGGCATCCAGATGACAGTGGCTATCGATCCACACGGGTGAGCGTCCCATTGCCGATGGCTCAGCTTCGAAACCAACGCAGTGTAGGCGGACCGGCAGGTCTGCCACGACCGCCGGCGGCAGTGCCGCGGGTCAGTTGGCGGGCCGTTCGGGTTGCAGCCGGCCGTCGCTGAGCCTCATGACCCGGTCGCACCGGCTCGACAGGTCCGGATCGTGGGTCACGATCAAAACGGCCGCGCCGCTGCGCCGTGCCGCGTCCAGCAGGACCTCGAACACGGTGCGCGCGGTCTCCCGGTCCAGATTTCCGGTTGGTTCGTCGGCCAGCACGCACACCGGTGTGCCGACCAGCGCGCGGGCGATCGCGGTGCGCTGGCGCTCGCCGCCCGAGAGCTCGCTCGGGTGATGGGCCAGCCGCTCGCCCAGGCCGACCGAGCTGAGCACGTCGGTGGCGCGGATGCGGGCCCGCAACAGCGCGGTGCGCCGGATCAGCAGCGGCATGCAAACGTTGTCCAGCGCCGTGAATTCGGGCAGCAGATGGTGAAACTGGTATACGAAGCCGAGCTGCCGGTTGCGCAGCCGTCCCCGATCGGCCTCGCTCAGCGACGACAGCGGCTGCCCGGCGATGGACACGGTGCCCGCGTCGATCGAGTCCAGTCCTCCGAGGCAATGCAGCAGCGTGCTTTTGCCCGATCCGGATGCGCCCACCACCGCGACCACCTCGCCCGCGTGAACTTCCAGGTCGACGCCCTTCAGGACCTCGACGGCCAGGTTGTCTTCCCGGTAGGCCTTGAACACGCCGCTGGCGCCAATCGTCTCAGTCATAGCGCAGCGCCTCGGCCGGGCGGATCCGGGCGGCGCGCCAGCTCGGATACAGTGTCGCCACGAACGACAGAATCAGCGAAATGACGCAGATCGGAACGATGTCCGAGGCGCGCGGGTCGGACGGCAGCTCGCTGATGAAATAGATCGACGGGTCCAGGAAATGAATGCCGAAGGCGTGCTCGACGAGCGGAACGATCGTTTCCAGATGCGTGGCGAGCACCAGCCCCCCGGTGACGCCCAGGCCGACCCCGAGCAGGCCGACCAGAGCGCCCTGGATCATGAAAATGGCCATCACGCTGCCCGGGCTGGCACCCAGGGTGCGCAGGATCGCGATGTCGGCGTGCTTCTCGGTCACGGTCATCACGAGCGTGGACACCAGGTTGAACGCCGCCACCGCGACGATCAGGGCCAGGATCAGAAACATCATCCGCTTCTCGATCTGGGTTGCGGCGAACCAGGTGCGGTTCACGCTGGACCAGTCCCGCACCAGCACCTGCGGCCCGAGCTCGCGCGCGAGCCGCTCGGCCACCTGGGGCGCCTGCTGCATGTCGCGCAGTCGCAGCCGCACCGCGGTCGGGCCATCCAGCCGGAATACGCGTTCGGCGTCCGACAGGTTTATCAGAGCCAGTGCGCTGTCGAATTCGTAGTGGCCGGACGTGAAGGTGGCCACCACCCGGAATTGCTTCAGCCGCGGGATCATCCCGGCCGGAGTCAGGTTGCCCTCCGGCGCCACCAGCGTCACCTTGTCGCCCACATCGACGCCCAGCGCGTGCGCCAGTTCCCGCCCCAGCACGATGCCGAAGCGGCCGGGCTCGAGCGCGTCGATTTTTGCGCCTTGCAGGTGTTGCGCGATGTCCGACACGCCGGTTTCCCGGGCCGGATCGATCCCGGAGATCAGCGCGCCCCGGACCACATCGCCGCGTACCAGCATCGCCTGCGCCTGCGCCAGCGGCGCCGTGGCGAGCACCTCGCGTTCGGCGCGGGCGCGCTGCGCCACGTCGCTCCAGTCGTTCAGCGCGCCCCCGAACGCCTCGATCTGCACATGCGGGATCACCGACAGCATGCGGTCGCGCACCTCGCGCTGAAATCCGTTCATCACGCTCAGCACCACGATCAGCGCCATCACGCCCAGCGCGATGCCTCCGATCGAGATCGCCGATATGAACGAAATGAACGCGTTGCGCCGGCGCGCGCGCCGGCCGGCTCGGGTGTAGCGCAGGCCGATCCGAATTTCGAACGGAATGCTCAAGATCGACCGGATGGAAGCAAGGGCATCACGGATTCTATCCAACCGACGCATTCGTACAATCGGTGCGTCGATCCACGCCTGAAACCGATGCCGACATGCCCCACGTGCTGCTCGTAGCAGGCGCTCTGGTGCCGGAGCAGCACTGGGAGCACGTCGCGCCGGACAGCGTGCCAGGGCGATTGGCGCGGCGGCTGATGTGCGCCGCGCGGACCGTGGAGCGCTTCGATGCACTCTGGTGCTACGGCGCTGCGCACCTGGCGTGGCTGGCCCGCGCCTTCGGTGCGCCCGGCGATCCGCCCGTGGCGGCGCCTTTTGCCTGGCGTGCTGAAAGCGGCCTGGAGCGGGCCGGCTCGACGTCAGCCGGTGTCTGGTTCTGCGAACCGGTTCATTTGAGCCTGGAGCCCGAGCGCACGGTGCTCACCCCGATCGAATCGCCGCCGCTGAGCGGGCCGGAAGCCTCGGAGCTGTTCGCCGAGGCGGCCGACAGCGCGCAAGGCCATGGCGCGGAGCTGCGGCGCGGGGCCTCGCACTGGTACCTGCTCACGGACCCTGCGTGGAGCCTGTGGACCGTGGCGCTGCCGGCCACGCTGGGCGCTTCGGTCGAGCAGCGCCTGCCTCGGGGCCAGCACGCCTTGCAATGGCGTCGGCTGCTGAACGAGGTTCAGATGCGCTGGCATGCGAGCGGCGTCAACCGCGAACGGGAGGCGCGCGGCCAGCAAAGCGCCAACGGCCTTTGGCTGCATGGGGGCGGCGTGTGGGCTCCGCTGCCTGCGTCCCGCTTTGCCCGGGTCGACAGCGATGATCCGGCCGTGCTGGGCTGGCAGCAGGCCGCCGCCGACGGCCGCCGCGGCCCGGCCGGGCCCGATTCGCTGACGGTGTGGTCGCACCTTTTCGAGCCGTACTGGCGGGGGGATTGGCGCGCCTGGGGGTCGGCCTGGGCGCGGCTGGAGGCGGCCGTGGAGTCGTTGCTGCAGTCGGTTCGCGCGAGCCCGGACCGCCGGGTCGAGCTGGTCGCTTGCGGTCACCGCGCCGCCGCCACCTTTGTGCTCGACGGCGGCGCCGGACTGCTGGCGTGGCGGCGCCGCGCGCTGCGCGAATGTCTGCTGGAGCCCGCCCCGTGACGGCGATGCGCCTGATCGAACGGGCGCACGACCCGGCCGCTGCCGATCGGCTGGTAGCGGCCGGCCTGCCGGCGCCGCTGGCGCGCGCGCTGGCAGCGCGCGGCATCGTCTCGGCCGGCGAACTGGAGCCGCCGCTGGGCCAGATGCATCCGCCCGCGCTGCTGGGCCAGTGTCAGCGCGCCGCATCGCTGCTGGCCGACGCGATCGAGCGGCAAGAACGCCTGTTGATCGTGGCGGACTACGATTGCGACGGCGCCACCGCCTGCGCGCTGGCGGTGCGGGGACTGCGCGCCATGGGCGCGCAGGTCGATTACCTGGTCCCCAACCGATTCGAATACGGCTACGGGCTGACGCGCGAGCTGGTCGAACTGGCCGCACAGCGCAACCCCCACTGGATCATCACGGTCGACAATGGCGTGGCCAGTGTCGATGGCGTCGAGCGCGCCAACGAGCTGGGTATCGGGGTGGTGATCACCGATCATCACCTGCCCGGCGATCGCCTTCCGGCGGCGCGGGCCATCGTGAATCCGAATCAGCCCGGCTGCGCCTTTCCGTCCAAGAATCTGGCCGGCGTGGGCGTGATGTTCTACGTGCTGGCAGCGCTGCGCACCGAGCTGCGCAGCCGCGGCCGCTTCGACGCGGCGAACCAGCCGAACCTGGGCAGCCTGCTGGACCTGGTGGCGCTGGGGACGGTGGCCGACCTGGTGCGGTTGGACCGCAACAACCGTGCGCTGGTCGCTGCCGGCCTGCACAACATCCGCCGTGGTCGCCTGCAGCCCGGGGTCGCCGCGTTGTTCCAGGTTGCGGGCCGCGGCACCGCCGGCGCGCGCGCCGAAGACCTGGGCTTCTCGATCGGACCGCGGATCAACGCGGCCGGCCGCCTGACGGACATGTCGGTCGGAGTCGAATGCCTGGTCTGCGACGACCCCGATCGCGCGCTGGAGCTGGCCGGACAGCTGGACCGCCTGAACCAGGAGCGGCGCCAGATCGAAGCCAAAATGCAGGTCGACGCGGTCAGCGACGTCGATGCGGCCGGCTTCGAGCAACGCCGCTCGATCGTGCTGTTCAACCCGCAATGGCACCAGGGCGTCGTCGGGCTGGTCGCCGCGCGCATCAAGGACCGGTATCACCGCCCAACCATCGCATTCGCGGCCGCCGACGGCGAACTGCTGCGCGGCTCGGGCCGCTCGATCGATGGACTGCATCTGCGCGACACGCTGGACCGGGTCACCAAGTCCGAGCCCGGCCTGATCGAGCGCTTTGGGGGCCACGCGATGGCCGCCGGGTTGACGCTGCGCCGGCAGCATCTGGCCGCGTTCACCGACGCTTTCGAGGCGGCCACGCGCGCGGCGGGCGACCCGTCGCTGTTTGCGCGCTCGCTGGCCACCGACGGCCCGTTGACGGCTGCCGAGATCGGTCCGGAGCTGGTGGACGCGATCGAGCGGGTCGTGTGGGGCCAGGGCTTCGCCGAGCCCGTATTCGCCAACGAGTTCGACGTGCTGGAGCAGCGCCTGGTGCAGGACCGGCATCTGCAGCTGACACTGAGGCTGGAGCAGTCCCGGCTGACCGCGATCTGGTTCGGCCAGGTCGACTCGCTGCCGGCGCGCGTGCGCCTGGCCTACCGGCTCAAGTTCGACACCTTTCGCGGCCTGCGCCGGATCAATCTGCAGATCGCGGCCATGGCGGCCACCCTCACCCCCTTGCCATGAAGCCCAGCTCCGAAAAGCGCGGCCTCTTGCCCACAGCGACGGCTTCGGAGCCGAAAAGCGGGAGGATCGGCTTCGAGTGGGGTCTGCGACCCCCCTCGAGCACCCCCCGCGGCATTCACAGGCGTCGCGCTGGTTCAGAGCGCGCGGCCGTCTTCGGCGATAATGATGCGTTCTAGGTGGACTTGCGCGATGGATGCCGAACAGCTGAACCAGACTGCCGCGACACTGGCCGACCTTCGACGGCGGCTGTCCGAGCTGCGGAGGTATCTTTGACGTCGATGCCAAGCAGCAACGCCTGACCGAGGTGGGCGGCGCGCTCGAGCAGCCGAACATCTGGAGCGATCCCAAGCGCGCCCAGGAGCTCGGGCGCGAAAAAAAGTCTCTGGAAGAAGTGGTCGACCGCATGCGGCGGCTGGATCGCGAGCTGGGTGATGCCACGGAGCTGTTCGAGCTTTCGCGGGCCGACCAGGACAGCGCATCGCTGGCGACGATCGGCTCCGACGTCGGCGCTCTGGGGCGGCAGATCGATGAGCTGGAGTTCCAGCGGATGTTCAACAACCCGCTGGATCCGAACAACTGCTTCCTGGACATTCAGGCCGGAGCCGGCGGCACCGAGGCGCAGGACTGGGCCGCGATGCTCGAACGGATGTACCTGCGCTACGCGGAGCGCAAGAACTTCAAGGCCGAGCTGCTGGAAGAGTCCGCCGGCGAAGTGGCGGGCATCAAGAGCGCCACGATCAAGATGACCGGTCCTTATGCGTACGGGATGATGCGCACCGAAACCGGCGTGCACCGGCTGGTTCGCAAATCGCCGTTCGACTCCAATGCGCGCCGCCACACCTCGTTTGCCAGCGTGTTCGTCTACCCGGAGGTCGACGATACCGTGCAGATCGAGATCAACCCGGCCGACCTGCGGATCGACGTGTACCGGGCTTCCGGTGCCGGCGGCCAGCACGTGAACAAGACGGAGTCGGCGGTGCGCATCACCCACGTCCCGACCGGAATCGTGGTGCAGAGCCAGAACGATCGCTCGCAACACCGCAACCGGGCCGAATGCATGGCGATGCTGAAATCGCGCCTGTTCGAGCTGGAAATGCGCAAGCGCATGGCCGAGCAGTCCAAGCTGGAGGAATCCAAGACGGACGTGGGCTGGGGTCACCAGATTCGCTCTTACGTTCTGGATCAATCGCGCATCAAGGACCTGCGAACCAACGTGGAGATCGGCAATACGCAGTCGGTGCTGGACGGAGACCTGGACGAGTTCATCAACGCCAGCCTGAAACAGGGCGTCTGACGGGTCCATGTCCGACGCGAATCCGCACGAGGGCGAACCGCCCACTCCGATCGAGGCCGAGCGGCGCGCCAAGCTTGCGCGGCTGCGTCAGGCCGGACCCGCTTTTCCGAACGATTTCGTCCGTACCGACAGCGCCGCCGAGCTGCACCTGCGCTACGCGCATGCCACGCGCGAGGAGCTCGAGCACAAACCGGTGACGGTTTCGGTGGCCGGCCGCCTGATGCTCAGGCGCCTGCAGGGCAAGGTGAGCTTTGCGACCGTGCAGGACGGATCGGGGCGGATCCAGTTCTTCGTGACCGATGCCGATGCCGGCGCCGAGGCGCACGAGGCTTTCCGCCACTGGGACATCGGCGACATCGTCGCGGCGCGCGGCGTGCTGTTCCGGACCAACCGCGGCGAGCTGTCGGTCCGCTGCCGCGAGCTTCGTCTGCTGACCAAGGCGCTGCGCCCCCTGCCCGACAAGTTCCATGGGCTGGCCGATCACGAGATGCGCTACCGCCAGCGCTACGTCGACCTGATCGTCAACGAGTCCACGCGCCGGGCATTCCAGATCCGGTCGCGCGCGGTGGCCGAGTTGCGGCGTCTGATGACCGAGCAGGGTTTCCTGGAGGTCGAGACCCCGATGCTGCAGCTGATACCGGGCGGAGCGGCCGCGCGGCCGTTCGTCACGCACCATCACGCGCTCGACGTCGATATGTACCTTCGGATCGCGCCCGAGCTGTTCCTGAAGCGGCTGGTGGTGGGCGGATTCGAGCGGGTATTCGAGATCAACCGCAATTTCCGCAACGAGGGCATCAGCCCTCGTCACAATCCCGAATTCACGATGCTCGAGTTCTACGCCGCCTACCAGGACGTGCGCTGGATGATGGACTTCACCGAGCAGCTGCTGCGGCAGGCCGCGCTGGCCACCACCGGATCGGCCACGCTGCCCTACCAGGGGCAGACGATCGACCTGGCGCCGCGCTTCGAGCGGTTGACGATCGTGCAGGCGATTTTGCGCCATCGGCCCGGCTATGCCGAGGCGGTTCTTTCAGATCCGCACTGGCTGCGCCAGGAACTGGCCCGCCTGGGGGTTCAGGCCGCACCCGCTGCCGGCGCGGGAAGCCTGCAGCTGACGTTGTTCGAACACACGGCCGAGGCCCTGCTGGTGCAGCCGACTTTCATCGTCGATTACCCGGTCGAGGTTTCGCCGCTGGCGCGCGCCTCCGATCAGCGGCCGGACATCACGGAGCGCTTCGAGCTGTTCATCGCCGGGCGTGAAACGGCCAATGGATTTTCGGAGTTGAACGACCCCGAGGACCAGGCCGAGCGCTTCCGGCGCCAGGCGCAGGCCAAGCAGGCCGGCGACGAGGAGGCGATGTACTACGACGCCGACTACATCCGCGCGCTCGAGTACGGCATGCCGCCCGCGGCCGGATGCGGAATCGGGGTCGATCGCTTCGTGATGCTGCTGGCCGACGTGCCCAGCATCCGCGATGTGATCCTGTTCCCGCACCTGCGGCCGGAGGATCCGGTCTGAGCGCCTCGCTCGGGGATCGGATCGATCGGCTGTGGCGCGCCTGCGAGTCGCATGCCAACCAGGCCGTGCCGGAGCATTGGCTGCCGCTGCTGCTGGATGGGGCCCGGTGCGGATGGCTCGACCCCGGCACCGCGCAGGCCCTGGTGCAAGCGCCCTCCCCGTTCAAGCTGGACCGCGGCCGCCTGCTGCTCGCCTGTGACCCGGGCGGCCCGCCATCCTGCTCGCACGCCTTTGCGTTGGCGGCGCGGCGGCTGCACGAGGCCGCAATCGTGCGCGAGTGGCGATCGGAGCAACTGGACGTGTGCACCGAGGCCGGCCGCTGCGTCGGCACCATCGAGCGGGCGGCGTGCCGCCCGCTCGGAATTCAGACTTGGGCGGTGCAATTGAATGCACTGCTGCCCGACGGATCGATGGTGGCGGCCCAGCGCGCGCCGCACAAGCTGAGTGATCCGAACCGCTGGGACAACCTGGCCGGCGGGATGGTCGCCGCCGGCGAGCAGGATGACCAGGCGCTCGAGCGTGAAGCGTACGAGGAGGCGGGGCTGCGGCTGGCCGGCCTGCCGGTGGTGCGCGGCTCGCAGTTTCGGGTCCAGCGGACCGTGCCCGAGGGTCTGATGATCGAGAAGGTCCAGGTCTTCGACGTGCGGCTTCCGGCGGGCTTTACTCCGTTGAACCTCGATGGCGAGGTCGCCGCTTTTCGCATCCTGCCGATCGAATCGGCGCTGGATGCGATCGAACGCGGCGATTTCACCCTGCAGGCCTCGATGGCCATCCTGGACGCGCTGCGGCGCGCCCGCTGATCCCTCCGACCGGCGCAAACGCCCCGGATAGAGCCGCCCCGCGCTCAACCGCTTCGACTCCATACAGCGGCGGCGCGTCGCCGAGCTGCAGTAACCCGCATTGCGTAGCGGGCACACTTCCACTTCTCTGCCGAGGGCAATCGCTAAAGACGGATCGCTTTTCAAGGGGACAGATTTGCCTCTGCCGAATGTCCATTCAACGTTGCAGAGCATCAACCGCTTGATAACGGAACTCTGGCAACATGCGCGCGCCTTGAGCCCGAGGTTTAGAGCGGGCGTTGGGCTCGCTCAGGGCGTCCAGCTGGAGGCCACTAATATGAAGAAGCTCGTTCACAGACCATTTACTCAAGAAATACTTGAATGCCCCCCGCGACCGGCACGACGGTGCTCTCGAATGGCCGCGCTCGCCACTGCCTCAACGCTGATGGGTGCGGTGTCGTTCGCGGCGCCAGGCGTGGCGCTCGCCGGCCCGTGCAGCGGCCCGGGAGCACCCGTCCCGACGCAGACGAAGTGCCTGACCGCGATTCAAATCCCGGGCAAGCCGCTGCTGTCGTTCGACATCAGCTGGGTCGATGAGGACCGCTCCGAGTACTACCTGAGCGATCGGTCCAATTCCGGCATTGACGTTATCGACACGCAGGGCAATGCCTTCAAGCGCACCATCGGCGGCTTCGTGGGAGCCAAGTTCAACGCGGCCGGCGGCGTCAACAACAACATCTCCGGCCCGGACGGCGTCACATCCCGTGGGCGCTGGCTGTACGCCGGTGACGGCGACAGCACGCTGCACGTGATCGATCTGGACGCGCCGGCCCAGTCGGCCACCCAGCAGGTCATCAGCACCGGTGGCACCACTCGGGTCGACGAAATGGCGTTGACGCAAGACGGCACACTGCTGCTCGCCGCGAACAACGCCGAGGACCCGCCCTTTGCGACGCTGTTCGCCGCCAATGGCGATGCGAGCAGCAGTGCGGTCCACGCAATCGCCAGGATCACGGTCGACCCTGCCATCGTGCCGCCGGGGTTCGGCTTGTCGATCGAACAGTCGGCGTGGGAGCACCACACCGGGCGCTTCTACGTGTCCGTTCCGGTCATCGCGAACAACCCGCCGGGATGCAACTACGGCCAGCTGGGTGGCGCCATCACCTGCGACGGCGGCCTGCTGGTGATCGATCCGAACACGATCACGCAGGGGTCGGCCGAGATCGGCGCGTTCAATCCGGCCACCAACACCGGGGTCGTAGCCCTGAGCCGTTGCGGACCGAACGGCGCCACGGTCGGACCGGATGCCAATCTGCTGCTGGGCTGTACCCCGCAGAACAACCCGAGCGATACGACCACGCTCGTGATCAACGCCCAGAGCAGGAATTCCGTCCACATCAGCGGCATTACCGGCTCCGATGAGGTCTGGTTCAACTGGGGCGACCGGCGCTACTACACCGGCTCGAGCCGAGCGTGCGGGCTGCCGGGCGGCTGCCCGGCGCCCAATGGCGGGGCCGTGCTCGGCGTAATCGACGGGCAAAGCAATATGCTGATCGAGACCATTCCGCAATCCCAGAACTCGCATTCGGTGGCGGCCGATTCCAGGCTCAACCGCATCTACGTCCCGCAAGTGGCGCCCTTCTCGGTGGTCGGCGCGGGCGGTGATACGACGACCGTGGGCGCGGGAATCTGCGGCAGCAACAACGGATGCATCGCTGTCTACGTCCACCACCAAGAGTAGGTCCATTGATCATTTAGCAGGACCGCACCTCGGCGGTCGGTGCGGGACGGGCGCGCCGCGTCACCGATCGATGCGATCGGTCGATGTGGCGCGCCCGCTGCGGTTGCCAGCGCGATCAGGTCCCAGAAGCGATAATGTGATGCCTCGGTGGAGACCGATCATGACCGCCTCTTTAGATGCCGTCCGCCCGATTGAACTGGCCCAGATCCAGGAAGCGCAGCGGCGGATCGCGCGCACCATCTTGCGCACGCCGCTGGTCCGGCTCGAGCTGGGGCCGCGTTACCCCGACATCCGACTGAAGCTGGAGAACCTGCAGCCCATCAACGCGTACAAGTTGCGCGGCGCTGCCAACGCGGTGGCCATGCTGCCGCAATCCGAGCGCAAGCGCGGCGTGTGGACCATCAGTGCGGGCAACGCCGGCCAGGGCGTCGCCTATGCCGCGCGCCAGGCCGGGGTGCCGTGCACGGTCGTGGCGATCGAGACGGCGCCGGTCTCGAAGATCGAGCGAATGAAGGCGCTCGGCGCCAAGCTCGTTCCGGTGCCGTACGAGGTCGCGTGGGAAGCGCTCGGTGAGCGCTCGTTTCCAGGCGTCGAAGGGGTGTTCGTGCACCCGTTCGACGATGACAACTTCATCGCCGGCCATGGCACGATGGGTCTGGAGATCCTGGAGGATGCGCCCGACACCGCCGTCGTCATCGCAGCCATCGGCGGCGGCGGGCTGATCACCGGCGTTGGCAGTGCGATCAAGTCGGTCAGACCCGACATCGAGGTCTGGGGCGCCGAGCCGCAGACGGCCGCTCCGGCCGCCCGCTCGTTCGCCGCCGGCTGTCCCCAGGTGTTTCCGGACTGGCAGGCCTCGTTCGTCGATGGCGCCGGCGGCCACAGCGTCTTTCCGCGCATGTGGGAGCGGATGAAGCCCCTGGTGGACGGGTGCATCGTCGTGTCCCTGGAGCAGACGAAGCAGGCGATGTGGCTGATGGCGGAAAAGGTTCGCGTCATTTCCGAAGGCGCCGGCGCGCTGGCGCTGGCCGCGGCGCTGACCGGCAAAGTGGGCCGCGGGCCGATCGTCGCGATCGTCTCCGGTGGAAATGTGGATCTGAGCAGGTTTTGCGAAATTCTCGGCTCGGCCCCGGCCTGGCCTTGACGGAGATCCGCCATGTCCCTGATCGAATCGAGATTGCACGAGCTCGGCTTGTCTTTACCCGAGCCATTGGCCTTGCCGCCCGGCGTGACGCTGCCCTTTCCGTGGGTGCGCGTCCACGGCAACCGCGCGTTCATTTCAGGGCATGGGCCGCTGAACCCGGACGGGTCGCTGGCCCGCCCGCTGGGCAAGGTCGGAGCCGAGGTATCACCCGAGCAGGCCCATGTTGCCGCGCGCCTGGCCGGCCTGGCGATCCTGGCCAGCCTGAAGCGCGAGTTGGGCGACCTGGATCGGGTCTCGGCCTGGCTGCGGATTCTCGGCATGGTCAACTCCGCGCCAGGGTTCAATCAGCAGCCCAACGTGATCAACGGGTTTACCGATCTGATCGTCAAGCTGTACGGACCGCAGCGCGGTTCGCACGCGCGCTCGGCGGTGGGCATGGCCCAGTTGCCGTTCGACATTCCGGTCGAGATCGAAGGCGAAGCGGAAATTCGAATTTGAACGATTCAGCCCGACGCTGGCGGGTCAAACTTGCCAGCGACGAGGAGACCTCGGCCGTCTACGAACCGGCCCTGGCGAGTGGCGCGGGCGCGGTGTTCGTCTGCGCGCACGGTGCCGGCGGCCACATGGATGACAAGGGCGTGCTGGCCGCCAGTGACCTGCTGCGCCGATGTGGCCTGGACGTCGTCCGGTTCAACTTTCTCTATCGTGAGAAAGAGTCGGGTGCTCCCGACCCGATGCCGCGCCTGAAGCAATGCACCGTCGCGGTGGCCGAGCACGTTCGCAGGACGCTTCAGCCGGACGTCCTGATCCTCGGTGGCCGCTCGATGGGCGGGCGGGTCGCGTCGATGCTCGCCGCCGATTCGTATCCCTGCGACGCCCTGCTGCTGCTCGCCTACCCGCTGCATCCGGCCGGCCAGCCGGGCAAACTGCGCGACGCGCACCTGGAGCGGATCCCGGTTCCGGTGCTCTGCTTCAACGGGACGCGCGATGCGCTCTGCCGGCGCGACCTGATGGAACAGGCGATCGGCCGCCTGTCCGACCGCTGGACCATGCACTGGCTGGACGGCGCCGACCACAGTTTCCACGTACTGAAATCATCGGGGCGTACCGACCAGGATGTGCTGGCCGAGGTGGGCGAGGCCAGCGCTGCGTGGCTCGCCCGCGCTCCGATCGGGGCCGCGCGCGTCCCGCAGCGCCTTTGACAGCGCTCAGTCGGCCTCTTCGATCCAGGCCATCTGTATCGCTTCCAGGATCTTCTCGCCCGAGTGCTTCGGGTCGTCGCTGAAACCGGCGAGTTCGCACACCCAGCGGTGCAGGTCGGTGAACCGCACGGTCTTCGGGTCGACCTGCGGAAACTTCTCGGCAAGCGCCTGGGCGATCTGGCTGGTATCGGTCCACTTCATCATGAATCCCCCCGTCAACGCTTCTCCTTGACCTGGTTGATCGAGTATCGGGGAATTTCCACCACGACGTCGCGATCGGCCATTTTGGCCTGGCACGACAGGCGCGACTTGGCCGTCAGTCCCCAGGCCCGATCGAGCAGGTCGTCCTCCTCGTCGGTCGAGGGCGGCAACGACTCGAAGCCTTCGCGCACGATCACGTGGCAGGTGGTACAGGCGCAGGACAGCTCGCACGCATGCTCGATTTCCACGTCATGGTCGAGCAGCGCGCGACAGATGCTCTGCCCGGTGGCGGCCTCGACAGTGGCCCCGTTCGGGCAGATTTCCGGGTGAGGCAGGACGCGAATCAAGGGCATCAGCGCGCCAGCACGTCGTCGATGCGGCTTCCGGCCAGCGCGTTTCGAATCGAACGGTTCATCCGGCGCGCGGCGAACTCCTCGGTCGCGCGCGTCAGATCGACCGTCGCATCCCTGAGCGCATCGGCGTCCTCGCCGCTCACCACCGCGATCAGGGCGCGCAGCGCCGCATCGATCGCGGCGCGCTCGGCGGGCTCCAGCAGATCCACATCCACCGCCAGCGCCGCCTGCGTGGTTTCGACCAGCCGCTGACCGTCGACCTGCAGCTCGCGCAGCGCGCGCAGCCGCTGGTCGTCGCTGGCGTGGTCGATCGAATCGGCCAGCATCCGCGCCACTTCCTCATCGGACAGGCCGTACGAGGGCCGCACGCTGACCGCAGCTTCGACGCCGGAGGTCATCTCGCGCGCGGACACCGACAGCAGGCCATCGGCGTCGACCTGGAAGCTCACACGCACGCGGGCCGCCCCGGCCGTCATCGGCGGGATGCCGCGCAGCTCGAAACGGGCCAGCGAACGGCAGTCCGGTACCAGCTCGCGCTCGCCTTGCACGACATGGATTGCCATCGCGCTCTGCCCGTCCTTGAAGGTCGTGAATTCCTGCGCCCGGGCGACGGGGATCGTCGAATTGCGCGGGATCACGCGTTCGACCAGTCCTCCCATCGTCTCCAGTCCGAGCGACAGCGGAATCACGTCCAGCAGCAGCCAGTCGTCGCCGGGCGCGCGGTTGCCCGCCAGCAGGTTCGCCTGCACCGCCGCTCCCAGCGCCACAACCTGGTCGGGATCCAGGTCCGTCAGCGGGGGCTGCCCGAACAGCTCGGCCACCGCCCTGCCCACATGCGGCATCCTGGTTGCGCCGCCGACCAGCACCACACCTTTGATCTGCGCGGGCGTAAGCCCCGCATCCTTCAGCGTGCGCCGGGCCGCATCGATCGTTTTCTGAACCAGGTGCTGCGTCAGGGCGACGAAGGTCTCCGCTGCCAGCGTCAGATTGACCCAGGTGCCGCCCGCCAGCCGGCCCTGGATCGTCGCCTGCGGCCGCTGCGACAGCGCCTCCTTGGCGGCGCGCGCCTTGGACGTGAGCAGCCGCACGTCCTCGGGGCCGAGCAGCGACAGATTGGCCTGCTCCAGGATCCAGCAGAACACGCGATGGTCGAAATCGTCTCCCCCCAGCGCGGTGTCGCCGCCGGTGGCCAGCACCTCGAACACGCCGCGGCTCAGCCGCAGGATCGATATGTCGAAGGTGCCCCCACCCAGGTCGTAGACCGCGTAGATTCCTTCGGACGCGTGGTCCAGTCCGTACGCCAGCGCCGCCGCGGTCGGCTCGTTCAGCAGCCGGAACACATGCAGCCCCGCCAGGCGCGCCGCATCACGCGTGGCCTGGCGCTGGGCGTCGTCGAAATACGCCGGCACCGTCACCACGGCACCGACCAGGGGCCCGCCCAGGGCGGCCTCGGCGCGCAGCCGCAGCGACTTCAGGATCTCGGCCGATATCTCCACCGGGCTGCGGATCCCGGCGGCGGTGCGCAGCTGCACCATGCCCTGCTCGGCGCCGACGAAGTCGTAGGTCAGGTTCTCGACGTGCTCGACGTCGCGCAGTCCGCGTCCCATGAAGCGCTTGACCGAAACGATCGTGTTGCGCGGATCGGAGGCCTGGTGCGCGATCGCCGTTGAGCCGACTTCGCACGTGCCGTCGGCCAGGTAATGCACCACCGACGGCAACAGCACCTGCCCGCCTTCGTCCGCGATGGCCTCGGGCAGACCGTCGCGGACCGTGGCCACCAGGGAGTTGGTGGTCCCCAGGTCGATGCCGACCGCCAGCCGGTGCTGATGCGGCGCGCTCGACATGCCCGGCTCGGCAATCTGCAGCAGCGCCATTGGGTCAGGCGGCCCGCGAAGCGCGTGGCTCGTCGCCGGCCGCCTCGAGCTCCTTGATGAACTTGTCGATGAACATCACGCGCCGCACGCCGTCGGCGGCGCCGCCAAAATCATGCTCCACATCGAGCTTGGATTCCAGACCCTGGAGCTCTTGTTGATACAGGGCCACCACTTCCTCGCGCAGCTCGGTCAGGCGTTGGGAGTCATGCTGCCGCTCGACCTGTTCCAGCGTCTGCCGCCACTCGAGCTGCAGCGCCAGAAAGTCAGGCGACACGGAGCGGCCGCTCTCGCTGCTCACGGGCACGCCGTTTTTCTCGCACAGGTAAGCGGCCCGGCGCACCGGCGAGCTCAGAACCTCGTAAGCCTCGTTGGCCAGCGTCGCCCATTGAAGGGCGGCGCGCTGCTCGGCCGCTCCCGCTGCGGCGAAGCGGTCCGGGTGCACGTGCGACTGCACGGTCCGGTAGGCGCGCGTCAGATGGTCGCTGTCCAGGCCGAAGCGGGGCTCGAGGCCGAACAACGAGAAGTAATCGGGGACCGGAGCGGACAGGGTGACCACCAGGTCAGAACCTCGGCGCGACAGCGGATCGCGGCGCGACCCGGCAATGCAGCCGGGGCGGCCCGTTCAAACGCGGAACGACTCGCCGCAACCGCAGCGATCACGTTCGTTCGGATTGTTGAATCGGAAGCCCTCGTTTAACCCGTCGCGCACGAAATCGAGCTCGGTGCCGTCGATGAAGGCCAGGCTCTTGGCGTCGACGACGATCCTGACGCCATGCGCCTCGAAGGTGCAATCGTCGGCAGCGATCTGATCCACGTACTCCAGCTTGTACGCAAGCCCGGAGCAGCCGGTGGTTCGCACGCCCAGCCGCAGCGCGACGCCCTTGCCGCGCCGCTCGAGGAACTGCGATACGCGCTGCGCGGCGCGTTCGGTCAGAGTCACCGCCATCGCGAGCCGGCTCAGGCAGCCGCTTTGGCCGCCTGCTGCGCGCCAGGTTGCACGCCGATCTCGGAGACGTCTTCGCACTTGGTCCGATAATCGGCGATCGCCGCCTTGATCGCATCCTCGGCCAGGATCGAACAGTGAATCTTGACCGGCGGCAACGCCAGCTCTTCGGCGATGTGCGTATTGCGGATCCGCATCGCCTGATCGAGCGTCTTGCCCTTGACCCACTCGGTTACCAGCGAGCTCGACGCGATCGCCGAGCCGCATCCGTAGGTCTTGAAGCGCGCATCCTCGATCACACCGTCCTGGTTCACGCGGATCTGAAGTTTCATCACGTCGCCGCACGCCGGCGCTCCCACCATTCCGGTTCCGACCGACGAATCGTTGCGGTCGAACGAACCGACATTGCGTGGATTTTCGTAATGATCGACGACTTTTTGGCTGTACGACATTTGCTGACCTCTGATGCTTTCAGTGCGCTGTCCACTCTACCGTATTCAGGTCCACGCCTTCGTTATACATCTCCCACAGGGGAGACATCTCGCGCAGGCGGCTGACTTTTCGTTGCAACAACTCGCTCGCGTAATCGACCTCTTCGCGCGTCGTGAAGCGTCCGACCGTGAAGCGGATCGAGCTGTGCGCCAGTTCGTCGCTGCGGCCCAACGCCCGCAGCACATAGGACGGCTCCAGGCTGGCGGACGTGCAGGCCGACCCCGATGACACGGCAATCTCCTTGATTGCCATGATCAGCGACTCGCCCTCGACGAAATTGAAACTCACATTCAGGTTGTGCGGCACCCGGCGGTGCATGTCGCCATTCACGTAGAGCTCCGGGATCTGCGAGAGCCCGGCCAGGAGATGATCGCGCAGGGCCCGGATGCGCTCGTTGTCGGATGGCATGTCTTCCATCGCGATCCGGAACGCCTCGCCCATGCCGACGATCTGGTGCGTGGGCAACGTTCCGGAGCGCAGCCCCCGCTCGTGGCCGCCGCCGTGGATCTGCGCCTCCAGCCGCACGCGCGGTTTGCGCCGCACGTACAGTGCACCGATTCCCTTGGGCCCGTACGTCTTGTGGGCCGAGAACGACATCAGGTCGACTTTCAGCTTCTCCAGGGCGATCGGCACCTTGCCGCTCGCCTGTGCCGCATCGACATGGAACACGATGCCGCGGCCCCGGCACAACTCCCCGATGGCCTCGATGTCCTGGATCACGCCGATCTCGTTGTTCACCAGCATCACCGACGCCACGATCGTGTCGGGGCGCAGCGCCGCTTCGAATTGCGCCAGGTCGAGCAGCCCGTCCTGCTGAACATCGAGGTAGGTCACTTCGAACCCGGCACGCTCCAGCTCGCGCATCGTATCCAGCGTGGCCTTGTGCTCGGTGCGCACCGTCACCAGGTGCCGCCCCTTGTCCCGGTAGAACTGGGCGGCACCCTTCAGGGCCAGGTTGATCGACTCGGTCGCCCCCGAAGTCCAGATGATTTCGCGCGGATCCGCCCCCGCCAGCGCGGCGACCTGCTCGCGAGCGCGCTCGACGGCGCGCTCCGCGTCCCACCCGAACGAATGGCTGCGTGAGGCCGCGTTGCCGAACTGCTCGCGCAGATACGGCAGCATCGCGTCAACCACGCGCGGATCGACCGGCGTGGTGGCCGAGTAATCCAGGTAGATCGGAATGCGCATCCGCTTGACTCGCCGCCTCAGCTGACGGTGGAGCTCTCCTTCAGGTCAGCTTCGCCGCGCGGGGGACGCCGTCCGGCGCCATCCACGTTGACGGTTACCGGCGAGGTCTGGGTCGCCCGGTCCTTCTGCTGCTCGACCAGGTCGCGCAGCGAGACCGAATCCAGGAAGTCGATCATCTGGCGGTTCAGGCTGGCCCAGAGCTCGTGCGTCATGCAGCGCTGGTCGTTGTCGCAGTTTTCCTTGCCGGCGCACTGCGTCGCATCCAGCGGCTCGTCGACCGCGAAAATGATGTCCGCCACGCTGACCGACTCCATCGGCTTGGCGAGACGGTATCCGCCGCCAGGGCCGCGCGTGCTCTCCACCAGCTGGTGGCGCCGCAGCTTTGCGAACAATTGCTCCAGGTAGGACAGCGAGATTCTCTGGCGCTGACTGATACCCGCCAGCGTGACCGGTCCGCGATGCTGGCGCAGACCCAGGTCGATCATTGCTGTTACCGCGAAACGTCCTTTTGTGGTGAGCCGCATTGGAGTTGTCCCATGAAGTTGAAACTCGCCTTCAAACGGAAATTTGCAGCACTCCAGCTGGTGTGACCCCCTCAAACCTAGAGCCCCGGGCTGAAGCTAATTCCTGACTATTACAGTAGGCTATAATACTGGTTCCCGACCGGTGCAGTCAACTATAACTTAGGGTCGGAACCAGGAAACCCCATGATTTTTAAGGGTATCTTGCGGCAGCTGGGCAGGCGATCCGGCGCGGCTGTCCGGATCGCCATTGCACTGCATCACGCCGCTGCGTACATCGTCGCCCGCTTGCGGACGACTTCGATCAGGCCCTGGCAGGCGTCCTCGACGTAATCGAGCACCGTGTTGAAGCCCTCGGGGCCGCCGTAATACGGATCCGGCACGGTGGCGGCATCGTGCTCGCCGGCAAACCGCATCAGCAGATGCAGCTTGTGCTTGTGAGCACGCGGGCACTGCTGCTGCAGCAGCGCCAGGTTCTCCCAATCCATCGCCAGAATCAGATCGAAATTGCGGAAGTCTTCCTGCGTGATCTGCCGCGCGCGCAAATCGCCGATCTCGTATCCGCGCCGCTTGGCCGCCTGCTGGGCGCGCCCGTCGGGCGGCTCGCCGACGTGATACGCATGCGTTCCGGCCGACTCGATCACGACGCAGCCGTCAAGGCCCGCATCGGTGACCATCTTCCGGAACACACCCTGCGCGGTCGGCGACCGGCAGATGTTCCCCATGCAAACGAAAAGTACCTTGGTCATCTGAGACGCGCCTTTCTCGTTCGGGTCCGCGCTCCGCGACCCGTCACTTTGGCTGGCTCGAGGCCCGCCGCTCACTCTCTCCCTAAGCTCTGCATCCACGATTCAATTCTCTTTCAAGAGACTATCGACACCTAAAGAAGTTCAAGATCCCGGGTTCGGGCGACCACATTGCGCGATGTCAATTGAGCGTCCGACCCCCTACGCAACCTTTTCGGCCGCAGGGCGCCGCGGGGCTGCACCAACCCCGACAAACACCCGCTCCCGCAACGCCGCGAGCTGGTCTCTGGCGTGAGCGGCCTTTTCGAACTCGAGGTTCTTGGCCAGCTCCAGCATCTGCCGCTCCAGCCGCTTGATCTCGCGCCCCAGTTGCACCTCAGACATAGACTCGACATCGCGCCGTTCGTTCGCCGCCACCCGCTCGGCCCGGGAGGCGGAGGCGTCATAGACGCCGTCAATCATCTCCCTGACCTGCTTTTGAACGCCCTGGGGCACGATTCCGTGCACCCGGTTGAATTCGGCCTGCCGCACCCGGCGCCGGTCGGTCTCCTCGATCGCGCGGCGCATCGAATCGGTCACCGTGTCGGCGTACAGGATCGCGGTCCCGTTCAGGTGGCGGGCCGCCCGCCCGATCGTCTGGATCAGGGAACGCTCGGAGCGCAGGAAACCCTCCTTGTCCGCGTCCAGGATCGCCACCAGCCCCACCTCGGGCAGGTCCAGGCCTTCGCGCAGCAGGTTGATGCCGACCAGCACGTCGAACACGCCGGCGCGCAGGTCGCGGACGATCTCGACCCGCTCGACCGTGTCGATATCCGAATGCAGGTAGCGCACCCGCACCCCGTGATCGGCCAGAAACCCGGTCAGGTCCTCGGCCATCCGCTTGGTCAAGGTAGTCACCAGCACCCGCTCCCCCGCCTGAACCCGGGACGTGATCTCCGACAGCAGGTCGTCGATCTGGGTCCTGGCCGGGCGCACCTCCAGGCGCGGATCGACCAGCCCGGTGGGCCGCACCAGCTGCTCAACCACCTGGGAGGAGCGCTGCAGCTCGAAGTCGGACGGGGTGGCCGACACGAAGATGCAGCGACGCATCTTGCGCTCGAACTCGTCGAATCGCAGCGGCCGGTTGTCCAGCGCCGAGGGCAGCCGGAAGCCGTACTCGACCAGCGTTTCCTTGCGCGAGCGGTCGCCCCGGTACATCGCGCCCAGCTGCGGCACCGTCACGTGCGACTCGTCGATGATCATCAGCGCATCGGGCGGCAGATAGTCGATCAGCGTAGGCGGCGGCTCGCCCGGCTGCGCGCCGGACAGGTGGCGCGTGTAATTCTCGATCCCCTTGCAGAAGCCCAGCTCGACCAGCATTTCCAGGTCGAAGCGGGTGCGCTGTTCCAGCCGCTGCGCCTCCACCAGCTTGCCCTGCCCGATCAGGAACTCGACGCGCTCCTTCAGTTCGACCTTGATCGTTTCGATCGCCCGCAGCACGGTCTGCCGCGGCGTTACATAGTGCGACGACGGATAGATCGTGAAGCGTGGCACTTTCTGCCGAGCACGGCCCGTGAGGGGGTCGAACAGCAGGATCGTGTCGACCTCGTCGTCGAGCAGCTCGATGCGCACCGCCACTTCCATGTGCTCGGCCGGGAACACGTCGATCGTGTCGCCGCGCACGCGGAAGGTGCCACGCACGAAGTCGCTCTCGCTGCGGCGGTACTGCATGGCCGCCAGCCGCACGATGATGTCGCGCTGGGTCATGCGGTCGTTGTGCCGCACAACCAGGATCATCGAGTGATAGTCGTTCGGATTGCCGATGCCGTAGATCGCCGACACCGTGGCCACGATGATCGCGTCGCGCCGCTCCAGCAGCGACTTGGTGGCCGACAGCCGCATCTGCTCGATGTGCTCGTTGACGCTGCTGTCCTTTTCAATGTACAGATCGCGCGACGGCACATACGCTTCGGGCTGGTAGTAGTCGTAGTACGATACGAAGTACTCGACCGCGTTGTTCGGGAAAAACTCGCGCATCTCCGAATACAGTTGTGCCGCGAGCGTCTTGTTCGGTGCAAGCACCAGCGTCGGAGCACCGATTTGGGCAATCACGTTCGCCATCGTGAACGTCTTGCCCGAGCCGGTCACCCCGAGCAGCGTTTGAAAGGCGAGGCCATCGTTCAGGCCGTCGACCAGTCGAGCGATCGCCTCCGGCTGATCACCAGCCGCCGCAAAGGGCTGGTGAAGCTGGAATGGAGACGCTTGGGTGCAGGCCACCGAAGCCGTTGACATTACCGCGGTGCAATAAGAGCGAGCAAATGGCGGATGCTAGCACCCAGCCCCGGAAAGTCCTAGAGGCGGAAATCGCCTGTTACATAAGACAACATCAAACAATCAATGACTTAGACGTTAATCTGAGACCCCTTCCCCCTTACGCGTGGGCCCCGGCAGGCCGCCAGGCTCGGGTCTATCCAGGCGCCGCTTTTTGCGGTAAAGCCCCGAGATGACCCTCCTGTAGACTGCCGAGGCGTCCTTAGGAAATTCCCACCCTTCTTTTTTGCGGCGCCGCATCGCTTCGCCATGACATCCCTTTTCACTTCGGTCGAACTGGCCCCCCGCGACCCGATCCTCGGTCTGACGGAGACGTTCAACTCCGACCCGCGCCCCGCGAAGGTGAATCTGGGCGTGGGCGTGTATTACAACGAGCAGGGCCGTATCCCGCTGCTGGAATGCGTGCGCGTCGCCGAGCAGGAGCGCCTGAAGGCGCCTTCGCCGCGCGGTTACGTGCCGATCGAGGGGCCGGCCGCTTATGCGGCGCAGGTGCAGCAGCTGCTGCTGGGGGCCGACTCCGAGGCGATCCGCTCGGGCCGCTGCGTCACGGCCGAAGCGCTCGGCGGCACAGGCGCGCTCAGGATCGGCGCCGATCTGATCAAGCGGCTGAACCCGGACGCAGCCGTATGGATCAGCGAGCCGAGCTGGGAGAACCATCGGGCGTTGTTCGAAGCGGCCGGCTTCAAGGTGCGCGCCTATCCGTACTACGACCCGGCCACGCACGGGCTGGATTTTGCGCGGATGCTGGCCGCGCTGGGCCAGGCCGAGCCCGGCACCGTCATCGTTCTGCACGCGTGCTGCCACAACCCGACCGGCGTCGATCTGGACGGGGAGCAATGGCGCCAGATCGTCGAGTGCGTGCGCCAGCGCAAGCTGGTGCCCTTTCTGGACATCGCCTACCAGGGTTTCGGCGAGGGGCTGGAGTCGGACAGCGCCGCCGTGCGGCTGGTGGCGTCCGCCGGAATCGATGCGCTGGTGGCGAACTCCTTTTCCAAGTCGTTTTCGCTGTATGGGGAGCGGGTCGGCGCGCTGACGGTGCTGACCGGCTCGCGCGAGCAGTCCGAACGCGTGCTCAGCCAGCTAAAGCGCGTGATCCGCACCAATTACTCGAACCCGCCCACGCACGGGGCCGCGCTGGTGAGCGCGGTGCTGGCCAGCGCGGAGTTGCGCACGCAGTGGGAAAAGGAGCTCGCCGGCATGCGCGAGCGGATACGATCGATGCGCGAGCGCCTGGTCGAGGGCCTGGCCAAGCGCCGCGTTGCGACCGATTTTTCATTCGTGCGCCGCCAGCGCGGCATGTTCTCCTATTCAGGGCTGACGTCGGCGCAGGTCGACCGGCTGCGCGAGCAGCACGCGGTGTACGCGATCGGCACCGGCCGGATCTGCGTGGCCGCGCTGAACTCCGGCAATCTCGACGCCGTGTGCGACGCGATCGCCGCGGTACTGAAGGCCTAGCAAGACCGACGCCGATCCCAAGGCGGGTGGGCCCAGGAGTACGAACTACAGTAAAATGGATTTTCTTCCCCGATAGCTCAGTCGGTAGAGCGACGGACTGTCGAATGGCAGCACTGCAAGGAAACTCGCAGAGGAAAATCGGGTGAACTCAGGGAATGCCCCAAAAGGGAGAATCCTGAGCCAAGCCTGCCGAAGGACAAGCAGTAGCGTAGGCAGGAAGGTGCAGAGACTAGAGGGTGAGCAGTCCAAGCAATAAACCTCGTCAGCGCCCGACACCCTAACAGGTCAGGCTGAGGGTGATGAGATAGTCCAGCGCGCGAGCGCTGTAATCCGCAGGTCCCAGGTTCGAGCCCTGGTCGGGGAGCCAAGCTCTTGATCCGCGTGCCGCCGCCGCTATATCAGCAGGTCGGTATTCCATCGACTGGCAGCGCCCTTCTCTACATCGGAGCAACGGTGAAGCCGGTTACGTTCTTCGTTGGGCTATTCGTCCCTCGCTCGTCACCTGCCGCTTATTCGCTATCTCGCGCACGCGGTTACGGCTGAAACGAGCGCTTACGTGCCGGTAACCATCCGGTGCGATCGCATGGTTAGTCTTTAGGCACTCGAACAGGAGTCCATCGAATGCGATACAGGAACGTAGGTCGTACCGGATTGTTCGTTTCGGAACTTTGCCTTGGCACCATGACGTTCGGCGGTGGAGACGGAATCTGGCGCCAAATCGGGGATGTCCAACAGTCGGACGCCGATCGCTTGATCGGCCGCGCCCTGGACGCGGGCATCAACTTCATCGATACCGCCGACGCCTATTCGGACGGTCGGTCCGAGCTCATCACCGGCCAGGCTTTGAAGAATCTCAAGGTGCCGCGCGAGAACGTCGTCGTCGCGACCAAGGTCTTCAGCGAAACGGGCACGAAGTCCGTCAACTCGCGCGGCATGTCGCGCTTTCACATCATGGACGGCGTCAAAGCAAGCCTGAAACGGCTGCAGCTGGACCACATCGACCTGTACCAGATCCACGGCTTCGATCCGGCAACGCCGATCGAAGAGGCCGTACTTGCGCTCGATGACCTGGTGCAACAGGGGCACGTGCGCTACGTGGGCGTGTCGAACTGGGCGGCCTGGCATGTCATGAAGGCGCTGGGCGTGTCCGAGCGCCTCGGTCTTTCCCGCGTCCAATCCGTGCAGGCGTACTACACCCTCGCCGGACGCGATCTGGAACGCGAGCTGGTCCCGCTGATGCGGGCCGAAGGAGTGGGTCTGCTCGTGTGGAGCCCGCTGGCGGGCGGACTTTTGAGCGGCAAATACGGCCGCGATACTCAGGCAGAGCCCGGCAGTCGTCGCACCGTCTTCGACTTCCCGCCGGTGGACCTGGAGCGGGCCTACGCGTGCATCGACGTGATGCGCAACATCGCCAAGACCAAGGCTGTCTCGGTCGCGCAGATCGCCATTGCGTGGCTGCTGCATCAGAACGTCGTCACGAGCGTCATCATCGGTGCCAAGCGTCCGGATCAGCTCGAGGACAACCTGGCGGCGACCAAGGTCGCCTTGACAGCCGATGAGCTGGCTGCGCTCGACAAGGCGAGCGCACTGCCACCCGAGTACCCGGGCTGGATGCTCGAGCGTCAGGGCGAATACCGACGCAAGCAGCTTGCGCAATCGCAGTTGGCTTGAGCTCAGCGCCGGCGACTTGCCAGAGCGCTTCGTAGCCGCGCACCGGAACGCGGCGCTGATACTCCTGAACGGTCGCCAGGCCATGGGCGCGGCCGAACGCGGTGGGCGCGCCACAACGCGTCCTGCCGCGCGAGCCTCGCTCGGCGCCGCGCCGCCCACAACTTCAGCGCGGGCGACGGATCAAGCACGGCGCTGGTTCTAGACCGGCGCTTCCACCATGCTTACCTGTCTTCGCTTATCACGGTTGCGGCGCCGCTGTCGTCGCCGACCGTCATCTCCACCGTGAGCGGATTCGTCAGCTCCGGCAGCCCCGCTCCAGCCCCTTCGACCTGGAACCGGTACGTCGCCGGGCTGTCCGCTTTGAGGAAAAACCTCAACCTCACATCGGCGATCTTTCCCTTGAACTCGTATCCGCCCAGCTTGGACCGCGTGAACGAGCCCGGAGGAATCGTCACCGAGTAGGAATCGAGCTGCAGCGTAACGGCTTCGGAAAGCGGGTTGATGCCGTTGCTGGTGGTGCCCAGTGAAAAATGGCCTTCGACCTCGAAGCGCCTGGCGCCGACTTCCGCTTCGGCCGTCAGACTCGAAAACGGCGTCACCGTCTGGACCCTCGCGGAGAACACCGCATCTGCAATGGTCTGATGATCCAGGATCAGGTCGCCCGCCGTGGTTGCAAGCGCTATCCCTACTGGGCAAACGGTCGCGGGGAACCCGACGCAACTGATAGCGAATCCCGGCAGGCTGACGTCGCTTTTCAGATCGTACGACGTCATAACGTTGTTAGCGGCCAGCAGCATGCCTGCCGGGTACGCCACCTGTCCTGGAAAGTTCGGATTGCCCGGCGGCACTCCAAAGGACCCGATGCCGACTGCGCCGTTGGTGCCGTCGACGCTGACGAAGATGCCCGCTGATGGAAGGAACGTGCCGCCACCGATGACGGTCGCGTTGGCATCGATCACGGTAACGGTCCCGACGCCGACCAGGTTCACGTAACCCGTGACCGGTCCCTTCGAACCCTGAACCGTGAATGGAACCACGGTCGTGGTATCTGCTTCGAAAGTCAGGATGACCGACGCGTTCGAAAAGGGCGTGCCAGCGAACGTGCCGGAGGCAATGGCGCCGACATCGTCCAGCTCATAGGTGATCGGTACCGCCGTTGCCGGTTGAGCCAGCCCACCCGTCAAGATCAGCAACGCAGCGCTCAATCGGGTGAAGCAGTCTGAGGTCAACCATCCCCGCGCGATTGTAGCCATCGGAACCCCTCCTTCCGTGCGCCTCGTACGCTCCGGTCGCACGTTTCAAAGACCGAGCTCGAGGCGGGCCCATGCTGCCAGAGATTTCACTTCGTGCAAGTGACCTTCGGCACGTCGGAGTGGGTATTCCGGACCACTTGATCAACGAGGAATTCGGACTCGCCCCGGGTATGGCCGCTACCCGCGGGGACATTCGGTGCGGCCGGTACTAGCCGCGGGCGCGATCGTCGCCCGGTACCGCGCCGGCCTTGCGGGCGGCGTTGCGGTGCATGTCCATGCCCACCGCCTCGATCCACGCCTCCGAATCCGCGAACAGCACCCACAGCAGCCAGGCGGCTGCGCACAGGATGCCGACGATGAAGGTCCAGTCGACGAAGGGCTTCAGATCCGGCGCCAGAAACGGGCTGATGAAACGCAGCAGCACCCCATAAGCGAGCGCAACCACGATCAGCGTGATCAGCGCCAGCACGGTCGAGGTCAGGTGAGCCGCGCGGCCCCCGATGCGGCGCAGCTGCGCGGAATGGCGGTAACCGAGCGCCCACAGCAACGCCAGCGCCCCGCCGTGCGCGATGAACTGCACCAGCGAGCCGGCACCGATCCGGGCGGTGCCGATCGTTGCGCTCTTGAATGGTTCCAGGCCGGCCAGTACGGCACCCAGCACCAGTGCGGCCACGATCACGATCAGGTACTTGCCGATCCAGGACCAGTTGCTCTTGACCGGATGGCCTTGCGTCGAAGCGTCCGTTTGCGCCATACCCATCGTATCGACCTCCTGGCCACGGAACTGACGAGGCATCTGCCGTGGTGCCGTCGTGGTTCTAGTGGCGACCGTGATCGTCCTGCTCGCGCCCGTGCTCGCGATGCTCGCCCTCGCCGCGATGCTCATCGCGCCCTTCGTCGCGTCGTTCCGCGTGCCGTTCTTCGGCGCGTTCCCGGTGCGCCATCACGTGGTTCTTGTACCAGACGTGATTGACGAAATACACCGGATGGCCGCAGGCGTGGTACTCGCGGCAGTACCGCTCCCAGTGCTGGCGGTGCTCCAGCGGCACCCACAGGTACAGCGGTTCCGGCGGCGGCATGGCCGGCGGCGCCGGCTCGATCATCACCGGCCGCGCCACGATCACCTGTGGCTGCGGAAACTGGCCTATGTCCACGCGGCCGAACACGCCGGGCTCGGCGAACTGTATCGACACCCCGACGTCGGCCGCCGCGGCGATCGACGTCAACCCGGCAGTTAGCACGGTGCAAGCAAGGATTCGTTTCATCGAGGGATCTTTCCGAAGGGGACCTGACCAGGTATCGGTCGATTGTCGCCAATTCGGCACCCCGCCGATCACCATCCTGACGGATTAGCCTGTCGCCCGCTCAACCCACCACATCGAAGGGTCGCATCATCTCGTTGTCCTCGTGCTCCAGGATATGGCAGTGGTAGATGTAGCGAAAGCGCTGGCCGGGGGTGACCGCGGTTCCTGCCGGCAAATCGAATCTGGCGATGACGCGCGTGACCATGCCGATCACGTTTCCGTTCTGGTCGAGTCCCGAAAATGCCTTCACCGTGTCTTTGTATGCGGGGCTCTCGTTCGGCGCCGGCGGAATCGGATCGCCCGTGAACAGCACTTCACCGGTATTCAGGTAGTGCGACAGATCGAAGTACCGCCGCTCCAGCACGTTGAACTGAACCAGATGCACATGCATCGGGTGTCCATCGGTGGTGATGTTCACGAAGTTCCAGATCTCGGTGGTGCCGGCCCTGGGATCCTCCGTCACCGGGTCATCCCAGCGCGCGCCGCCGGTGGGGTTGGTCGGGGTGGCCTGCAGCGGCGAGCCGCCGGCCAGCCCGATGATCGGGTAGCCATCCGAGACCCGGTCCGCCTCGCTCACCATGATGAACCGCTCCCGCACCGCGCTTTCGGGCGCGAGCACGCTGACCGGGGCCAGACGCGACGGCAACGAGCTCGAATCGCTGCCTTGCAGCGGTCTGGTCACCCGAAACTGCATCACTTCGGGCAGGGCGACCTCGCCGCCGCCCGGGTAAGGGGCCGGTGCATCGTTGAACAGCGTGAACGCCCGGCCTTGGGCGCCGCTGAAGTCGATCACGACATCGAACCGCTCCGAGGGCGCTATCAGCAGATCGGTGAGCTGAACGGGCGCAGGCAACAAGCCGCCGTCCGTGCCGATCTGGTCGAACAGCGGGCCGGGTTGGCCTTCGGCGTCCGCTAGCGTGAGGTGGTAGAAGCGGGCGTTCGAACCGTTCAATATCCGGAACCGGTACTTGCGCGGTTCGACTTCCAGGTAAGGGAACGCCACGCCGTTAACGCAGGCGACATCGCCGAAGAACTCCGGAACCCATACCTGGTGCGTGCCGTCCAGCTCGATCGGGTATCGCAGCGAGCCGTCGGGGTTGAACATCCGGTCCTGGATCAGCAGCGGAACTTCGTACGGGCCGGCGGGCAGGTTCAGGCGCTCTTCGTTCTCGTCGCGGATGATGTAGAACCCGGCGAGTCCGGCGAAGACATTGAGCCGGTTGATGCCGAGCGTATGGTCGTGGTACCACAAGCAGGTCGCGGGTTGATCGTTTGGATACTGATACGTCCTGCTGGTGAAGAAGGGGCCCGTCTGCACCCAGTCACGGGTGAACCAGGCCTCGGGGTAGCCGTCGCTGTCCGGCAGGGTGGACGCGCCGTGAAGATGCGCAACGGTTCGAACACGGGGCTCGCCCATGTCCGCGCCGTGAAGCGTCTGGTCGTAGGCGTATTCGAGCAGGTGCTGAACCGGCAGGTTGTTCACCCACATTACATGCGTCGGGTTACCCCTGCGGGCCTCCAAGGTCGGCCCGGGCCAGGTGCCGTCGTAGCCCCACAGGGTCGTCGGTGGCAGATCGCGGTGCACCTTGCGCTCGAACTGTGATATCGGCACCACGTAGTGGGCGATCCCGTTGTCGAGGCTGGATGGTCGCGCCACAGCCGGCACCGGCAGCGGGTCCACGTACTTCTCCAGCGAAGGCGACGCCGCCTTGCTCGTTCCTCCGATCCACGGCGAAGCCAGAAGGCCCGCGCCCGCTAACAGGCCGCCTTTCAGGATGCTGCGCCGCGTGGTTCCGGTCCACAGTGGGGGACGCCTGTGTTCAATGCTCATCAGCGGTTCCTCGTCGTTGGATGGTCAAAATTTCCCGTGTAAGACGCTCAGTTCCACTTCGGATCGCTCAAGATTCCGCGGCACACCGCCAGAAAGAAACTCTCCGGTACATCATCGGCGAGCGGAATGCGTACTCTGGGCGTTCCCTCGTCCCACGCGAACTCGAGTTCCACCGGCCTTTGAGGGACCTCGAAGATCAACCGCGTGCGAAGCTGCTCCTGAGGTGCCAGCACGAAATCGGGAAAATCCCCGCCGAGCGGTCCCCAAGCAGCATCGGGGCCGCGCAGCCGAAAGTCCCGCCGTCCGATCCGGCGCGGACCCGCGCCGACGTTTTTGATCCGGATGTTCAGGTAGACCCGGTCGACAGAGGCCTGCGCATTCGGCACACCGGACCGCGCGGCGTCGGGCTGCCCACTGCGGCGCGGCTGCTGCAGCCATATGGCCGACTGCACGGCAACGCGCACGTCGCCGATCTTTGCCTCGATCCCGACCGGCCGGCTGGCCGCAAGCGCTCCGTGGGTCGCCCCGTGAAGGTACGGGTCCAGGCTCAAGGCCAGAGTCAGTCCGGCTGCGCCGGCCGCGAGCGCGATCGACACCACGCAACCCGCACCGGCCGCGCGGCACAACGCCCCCAGCGTCGCCAGGCCCGGTGACGGTGTGGTGCGCGGGCGGTTCCGCGCGACCAACACGCTCAGGCCGAGCAGCATGGTCGGCACCGTGGCGATGCTGACCAGCAGCGCGTCGTGCAGGCCCTCCAGCAGGTTCCACAGGATCGCCCCGGCGCTGCCGGCCGGGGTGCGACCATGAAATGAATGGGCCGGAACGCCACTGTCCAGCGCGTGAGCCAGGTAGTGATGCAAGCCCAGCAGCGGCGTGAGCAAGAGCCCGAAGGCCGCGGCGATCAGCGCCGCGGCGCCGAGCAGCCCCTTCAGCGTGGGCCTCGGCACTGCCCAGCCTTTGGCCAGACGGACTGCGGCTGCAACCGTGGCAAGCGCCGACGGGAAAAGCAGCAGAGCGTCCTTGACGAGGTGAGACGGGCTCAACGACCAGGCGTGCGTGACCGCCAGCCCGGTCGCTTGCAGGCCGCGCAACCCGGCGATGGTGCACAACGTCAGCAACAGCGACGGCGCAACGGCGCAGACGGCGTCGCGCGCCCGCGCGAGATCCCGCAAAGGTTCGGTTGCAACGTTGCTGGACATGCCACTCCCACGGGCCATTGGATCGCGAAGGGCCTCGACCACACGCTGGCTGCGCCGCGCAGACTAGCGAAGGGATACGGACAGGCGACAGCGGGAAAGCACCGGGGCAGTCAAGCGGGAAATCATGGGTCCGGCGCTCCGGATCGCTGTAATCAATGGCGCGGCCGTGCCAAGGGCATCATCAGTGCGCCGAGGCCTGCATCGCTGGCCTGCCTGTCAAACAACCCCGCAGGCGCCGTGGTCTGATGACTATCCGGAACCGACCTCTCTAACGAAGCCTTTTGAATACCCGTCCAACGCCCCTTTATTTAGCGGCCGTCGTTCTGGACGCTAACATTGCCCGACTGCCACGCGCCGCTCGGCCTGCGTTGCGACCGCGCGAGTGCGAGTCGGCAAGGCGGCCCGATTTGATCGAGCCCTGTTTTAGACGCGCGAAATGGAGCACTGCGATGAGCCTGCGAATTGGCGACGAGGTACCCGATTTCACCGCCCAGACGACCGAAGGAGAAATCCGCTTCCACGAGTGGATTGGCAACAGCTGGGCGATCCTGTTTTCCCACCCGAAGGACTTCACGCCGGTCTGCACCACCGAGCTGGGCTACCTGGCCAAGTTGAAGCCTGAATTCGACAAGCGCAACACCAAGGTGATTGGCCTGTCGGTCGACAGTGTCGAGGATCACCGGCGCTGGGCCGCGGACATCGCGGAAACCCAAGGTACGCCGCTGAACTACCCGCTGATCGGGGACACCGATTTGAAGGTCGCCAAGCTGTTCGACATGATCCATCCGAACGCCAGCGGTACTGCTTCGAGCCGGACCGCGGCCGACAACGCGACGATTCGCGCGGTGTTCCTGATCGGCCCCGACAAGAAGTTGAAGCTGTCGATTCTGTACCCGATGAGCACGGGGCGGGACTTCAACGAAGTGCTCCGGGCCCTGGACTCGGTACAGCTGACGGCGCGCCACACGGTGGCTACCCCGGTGAACTGGCGCCCGGGCGAGGACGTGATCATCCCGACATCGGTGTCGGAAGAAGCAGCGCGGGCGAAATTCCCCGGCGGATGGAAGACCCTGAAGTCCTACTTGCGGATCGTGGCGCAGCCTAAATAAATTTGCTTGCGCTTAGCGGCCTCGCCCTCACCCGCTCCCCTCTCC
>DATKFG010000136.1:0-4736 GCA_035511515.1 Burkholderiaceae bacterium
ACCCCGGTCAGCGCGATGGCGACGACGACCATCACCGCCAGCGCTGTCACCGGCACGCTCGACGGCACCGTGGTCCGGCCCACCGGCGACAGGTCGATCAGCCAGCGCGGCAATCGAAGCAATGCGCCCAGGTAGAGCGACGAGACCACGAATGTCACTGCCAGCCAGCCGATCCACTGCCGCCGCAGCGCGACGGCGAGCGCCGCGATCCCGCCGAGCACCGTCATGGCCGGCACTTGCGCCAGGCCTGCCGCGCACAACCGCGGCACCAGGTCCGCTTCACCCATCGTGGCCGCGCTGCAACGCTTCGGTATCAGCGACGCGGATCTCTTCGGCGATGGCCCGCAGGCTGACGCCGAAGGCGTGCTGACCGAACTGCTCGATAGCCGCGTCACGGATTGAGCAGTCGCCGTCATGTCGACTGATCACGGGTTCATTGCATCCGCTTCACATCCGCCGCGCCGTTTGGATTGCGGGCTCTTGACCCTCGAGATTGGTCCAGTTCGTCGAGCTTGACCAGCACAAGCGTCTAGCTTCTGGCTTCGCCTCAGCCTGAAAAGCCGAAGGTCGGCGGTTCGATCCCGCCCCTGGCCACCGCGAGAACGACCAGCTCACAGGCGTTGTGACTGCTCGAACGATACCTTTGCCTTTGCTGCGAGACCCTAATGCTGCCAATCTTGTATTGGAGTCGCGGCATGTGGCAGCGCGGCAGAGATTTGGACGCGCGAAGTGACCCCGAGCTTGCGATAGATCCGATACAGGTGCGATTCAACGGTCCGGTGCGAAACAAAAAGCCTCTGGCCGATCTTGCGGTTGCTCAGCCCGGCCGCGGCCATCTCGGCGATCTGCAGTTCGTTCGGACTCAAACTATCGCGCGCGTCCGGTATGCGTTGCCCGCTCGTCTCGCCTGAAGCGCGTAACTCCCGTCGGGCGGTCTCGGCGAGCCCGTGAAAGGCCAGAGCGTCGAATGTTTCGCGTGCCGCGCGTAGGGGCGCTCGCGACTCACCGATCCGGCGCTGGCGGCGCAACCATCGGCCATAGTTGAGCAGCAGGCGCCCGCGGTAGCACGGCCAGTCGGTGAGGCCTTCAGAAATCGCGGCCTGGAACAGGTTTTCGGCCTCGCCATTCGGGGCGAGAATGGGCTTGGCGTAGGCGAGTATGGCACGAAGGAATGACGCCTGCGACTGTTCTGCAAGGGATTCGAGCGTCAGCAGATACTCCTGCGCCTCGTCTTCGCGGCCGACATTGACAGCTGATTCGATTAGATCCGACAGCCCCCAGGCGCCGAGGAACGGATGGTAGGCGATATCGGTTACGCACAGCGCACGCCGGAGTTGTTCGTACCCATCGCTATACATCTGGTGGGCAACGGCGCCGCGGCCGCGAGCGAACTGTACCAACGCAAGCATCGTGTGAGGGCCATTGGGGAGCAGCTCCGCTTCGGCCCGCTCCGCCAAGGCGTTGGCGGTATCGAAGTCACCACGCTCACCCGCCAGGCTCGCTTGCGCAAGCTCTGCGACAGTCGCCCACATCGGCTGTCCGGTGTCTCGGGCGAGCCGAGCGCCCTCATCGGCAGCCTCGACCGCAAGCGTTTCCCGGGCCAGATGAAACGCCGCCCAAGACTGGGAGGCTAGAGCCTGAGCAAGCAGTCGGGCGCGGCCGCGCGCCCGCAGACCCTCGACCGCGGCGGTCAAAAAGGGCAATCCTTGGTCAAACTGCCAGACCGCGATGGTCGAACGGCCGATGTGAAGAAGTTCCTCAGGATCGAGCTGGTATGGACGGATGCGGGCAATGCCGGCCGTGACGGCGGCGGCCTCGCCCGCGGGATCGGCGAACGCAAGGATGGGTAGCAGCTGCGGATCGCCGTTCGCCAGCGGCAGTTCCTTTGCCGTTGTGACGACAAGATCGCGGGTTTCTTTCCGGGCCCTACCCCACCAGCAGGCGGTGGCGGCGGTCATGAGGGCGCGCGGAGCCAGGGATGGGGCGACCGAGGCGAGCTCGCGAGCGGCGTCTGCGGCCGCTGCCACTCGGTCCGGTCCCGACCAGATGTCAGCGCGAGAGGCTTCGCCGATAAATGTCAGGTGGGCCCGCGTTTGCTCTGATAGAGGCAGCGCCGTTGCCTGATTCAGCAAACGTCGGGCGGCCTCGTGGCGACCGATGTCTGATTCCATTTCGGCGGCCCGGACCAGCAGCCGGCCGCGGACCATCGGCTTGGTCGCAAGTTCCGATGCCCGCTCGAAAGCGGCGGCGGCGACGGCCGACGCGCCACGACTGATCGCGCGAATACCCGCCTGCTCCAGCTCGAGGGCAAGCTGATCGTCTGGCCCTGCAGCTGCTGCCGCGCAATGTTTGAGCGCCCGGTCCGGCGCGCGGTCGTACACCTCGGCGAGCGCCGCATGCGCTGCGCGGCACGCGGATGCTGTCGCCACAGACACCACCGCCGCGCGGATCAGCGGATGGCGAAACCGCCCGATTCCTTCCCTCGTGACCAGGCCGGCTTCCACCGCAGGTGCGAGGTCATCGTCTGATAGCGCACGCCCTGCCAATTTGGACGCGGCGGCGACCTGCTCAGCGGAGCGACCGCCCTCGTCGAGCGCGGTGACAAGCAACAGATCGATTGTGGGCGGTGGAAGGGTGGGCAGAAGATCAGCGAACGTATGCGTGAGGCGCTCCGTCATCGGCAGAGGCGCCAAAGGGGACAGGTCCTCTCCGCGAACAGCGGCGCGTGCGAACTCCATCAGGGCAAGGGGGTTGCCGGCGGATGCTTCCAGTACACGAGCCCGCGCCGACTCCGAGATCGACGGCGTAACGAGATTGATGAGGCGCGCGGACTCCGCGGTGTTGAGGCTGTCCAGATGCAGGCTGGGAAGGTCGGCGATCGCGCTCGGAACCGCTCGAAGATCGCGCGAAGTGATCAGCAGCAAGATGGGATCCAGTTCGATTCGCCGTCCGATGAACCCCAGAGCCTGCACGGTGTCGGGGTCGAGCGAATGTGCGTCCTCGGCGACGATCAGCAGGGGTGATCCCTCGGTCGCGTCGGCGAGCAGCTCGAGGGCGGCCAGGGCGACCAGGAACAGGTCGTTTGCATTAGCTCCGCTGCGCCCGAACGCAGCGTCGAGCGCCTTGCGTTGCGGCTCGGGCAGGCGATCGGTACGGGCCAGGTAGGGCCGCAGCAAGCGGTGCAGACCGGCGAACGCTATTCCCTGCTCCGCAGGCACGCCCACCGTTCGCACCACATTGACGCTGCGAGCGCGAGCCAGCCGACCGAACTCGTCTACAAGCGCTGACTTCCCGATGCCGGGATCGCCATGGATTACCAGCGATGCGCCGCCTGCCCCGACATCGTCGAGTAGGGCTTGCAGCTTCGCGAGTTCGTCCTCGCGCCCGACCAACACCATCTCGTCATCCGGGGCCGAGCCGCTGGACGCCTCAGTGCGAGCGGAAACGTTCACAGTGCATCCTCAGTCGTTCCACGGATACCGCTAGCGGCCGCCGCCGGGCACAGTGGCCGGAGAAAGGAGGCAACCGGTGGCACTTCGCGGTCGCTATGCACCCGGTCATCGGCTGGATTACCAAATTCTTAGTCTCGCATGCAGGTCGCGGGTGGTAAAGACGACGCTCTGGTCGGGAGATGAGGCACCCACGGCGCCGCAGCGGCAGGCGCCAGGCCCTGCTCCGATCGGGAGATCGCACCGAACCCGGAGCCGACAGCGCCGGGCGGAAGCGCGACCTGATCACCCTGACACGGTCCGGTCGAGTCGCGAGATGAGAGCGGGAGCACCGGGTTTCAGGCGGCCCTAAGGGTATGCGCCAAGCAGAGTGTGGCTGGTCCCACCTGCCACCGGACCGACACTGGGCACGACGCGCGGGCGCGGGGCCGGCCAGACCTGGCGCGGCTGGCTGGACGGTTCTCGCCGTCGGTGGTCATGCCGATGGACAAGGAGGTGGAAGATGATCGATGAATCCGACCCAAACACACGACTTGGCGAGCACGAGCATCCCTGGCTGCTGGCGTATTCCGTGGCGCTGACGGTCAACGGCCGGCCGTACCGCCTCACGGTCGACCCGCGCACGTCGCTGCTTGATCTTCTGCGTGAGCACTTACAGCTCACCGGGACGAAGAAAGGCTGCGATCATGGCCAGTGTGGTGCCTGTACGGTGCTGGTCAACGGCCGTCGCATCACCTCATGTCTGACGCTGGCGGTGATGCATGACGGTGACGACATCCTCACCATTGAGGGGCTTGGTTCCCAAGATAACTTGCATCCCTTGCAGGCCGCGTTTATCGAGCGTGATGCGTTTCAATGCGGTTACTGCACTCCGGGTCAGATCTGCTCGGCGGTTGGCATGCTCGCTGAAGCAGGCGCCGGCTGGCCCAGCCATGTGACAGCAGACGTGGGTATCGAGCAGGTTGAGTTGACGAGGACCGAAATTCGAGAACGTATGAGCGGCAACATCTGCCGCTGCGCAGCGTATCCGAACATCATCGCGGCGATACGCGATGTAAGCGAGGGTACCGCACAGTGAGGTCGTTTACCTACGAGCGTGTGCTAGACCCGGGGACCGCCTGTGCCGCGGCGGCCACACGCCCTGATAGCAAGTTCATCTGCGGTGGCACGAATCTGATCGATCTGATGAGGCTGGAAATTGAGCGGCCAGCGCATCTGATCGACATCAGCCGGCTTCCCCTGACGGCGATCGAGGAGCTGCCCCAGGGCCAGTTGCGCATCGGCGCG
>DATKFG010000137.1:0-29759 GCA_035511515.1 Burkholderiaceae bacterium
GCAGACCGCTGGGGCAATATGGTGTCGTGGATCAACAGCAATTTCGCCGGGTTCGGGTCCGGGATCACCGTTCGTGACTACGGCTTCATTCTGCACAACCGTGGTGGTCTGTTCACCCTGGATCCGAAGAGCCCGAATGTCATCGCGCCGCAAAAGCGCCCGTACAACACGCTGTCGGCGATATTTGTCACCCAAAACGGCAAGCCCTTGCTGACCTCCGGCCAGCATGGTGGTGATCAGCAGGGCATGGGGAACATGCAGGTGCTGGTGAACATTCTCGACCTTGGCGCGAACATGCAGGCGGCGGGCGACATGGCCCGGTTCACCCATGCCCAAGTCGCCAACAAGTTGCAATTGGAGACTCAGTTGTTCAACCTGGTGGGGCCGCAACTGGTCAGCATGGGCCACAAAGCATCCGCCGCCGGGGGAGGCATCGCGGGAGGTTATCAGGGCATCATGTTCGTGCCCAATCCGAACGGCGGTCCGGAATTGTCGACGTGCGGTAACGAGCAAGCGGACTGTGGCGTGAACGGTTTCTATCGAGCCGGATCCAATGTGAGAGAGGACGGCGACTCCATAGGTTGGTAGCTCGGTCAAGGGTGGTCAACCTGCGGGTTGAAGCCGAGCGGTGCGCCCACACCCTCACCCCGGCCCTCTCCCGCTGGCGCGGGAGAGGGAGAACTTCTTCCCGGCTGATGGGTAACACTTCCGCACCTTCTGCCGCGCAGGCTCTTAGTAATATTGCGGTCGATCAGGATCGGATCGATGACACGGTGCCCGCATTTCGACCAGATCCGCGACGTGACGCCGAGCGCCAACGGTTGCGAGGATTGCTTGAGGATCGGTGGCACCTGGAACGAGCTGCGGATCTGCCTGAGCTGCGGCCACGTCGGTTGTTGCGACGATTCGAAGCATCGACACGCAACCGGGCACTTTCAGCAAACAGGCCATCCTCTGATAAGGTCGCTTGACGCGCGCGAGCACTGGGGCTGGTGCTATGCCGACAAGCGGTACTTCGAACGGATGCCGGCTCTGACCCGACGCAGGCCATGGTCGTTTCTGGCCCGTTGGCTCCGTCGTTGATGGCGCTTGCACGGGCATCAGCAGGGCAGGGCGACTCCAGCTCCGTATAGATTTGGTTACACAGTTCCCGCCGACGGTCGTCAACAGCCATTAGCCTGTGGCGTTATGGACGACTGCGGCCGCGGTCCGGCAACGGTCCGATCTTCGGCGCCGCCGCGGCCTGAACTCAGGATGGACTGGCAAATGGGCGATCGAACCGAAAGATCTCTCGGGACAAGCGCCTTTGCGCTGTTGGTGCCGCTGGCGCTCGCAGCGTGCGGCGGAGGCGGCAGCAGCACCGGTGGCTCGCCGCCGGGTGGGGGCACACCGCCCCCGGCCGCGATGGCCGCCGACGATGCGTCGCGCCTGGCCGACCAGGCTGCGTTCGGGCCAACGCCGGCGCTGGTGGCGCAAATTTCCCAGCAAGGTTCGGCCTGGATCGATGGCCAGATACAGACTGCGGCGACCGGCTATCCGGCGCTGCCGGTGGTGAGCCCGAATATCGCAATCGGGTGCCCGGCCACCCTTCCAGCCGGCAACACCTGCGCGCGCGACAACTACAGTGCATTCCCGATCCAGCGCGTGTTTTTCCAGAATGCCCTGAGCGGGGCCGATCAGCTGCGCCAACGCGTTGCGCTGGCGTATTCGCAGATCTTCGTGGTGTCCTCGGTTCAGATCGCCCCGGCCTATGCGCTGCGTGAATACGAGCAGATGCTGCTCGACGACGCATTCGTCAATTTCCGGCAAATCCTCCAGGACGTCACGTTAAGTCCGGTCATGGGCGCCTACCTCAACATGGCCAACAACAACAAGGGCAATCCCGCCAAGGGCATCTCACCCAACGAGAACTATGCGCGCGAGGTCATGCAGCTGTTTTCGATCGGGGTCAACAAACTCAACCCGGACGGCTCGTTCGTGCTGCAAAACGGTGCACCGGTGCCGACCTACGATCAAGGCGCGATCGAGGGCTTCGCCAGCGTGTTCACCGGCTGGACTTACCCTACCGCGCCTGGCGCGGTGGCCAAGCCCAACAATCCGCAGTATTTCATCGGCCCGATGATCCCGGTCGATTCCAACCATGACATCAACCCCAAGGTCGTCCTCGACGGCAAAACACTGCCCGGGAACCAGACGACACAGGCGGATCTGCAGCAGGGCCTGGATCTCATCTTCAATCACCCCAATGTCGGCCCGTTCGTGGGCAAACAACTGATCCAGTTCCTGGTCACGAGCAATCCGAGCCCGGCCTATGTCGCGCGCATCACCGCCGTCTTCAACAACGACGGCACGGGTGCGCGCGGCGACATGGCGGCCGTGATCAAGGCGATCCTGCTGGACTCCGAGGCGCGCGGCAGCAGCATGACCGACCCCAATTACGGCAAGCTGCGCGAGCCGGTGGTGGACGTGGTCGCCGTCCTGCGGGCGCTCAATGGCAGCAGCGATGGCGTCTATCCGATCTCGGCCACCAACAGCATGGGACAGCCGCTGTTCGGTCCCAACACCGTCTTCAGCTTCTACCCACCCACCTATCCGCTGCCCGGCTCCAGCACATTGCTGGCGCCGCAGTTCGGCATCCTCAACACCGCGACGGCGCTTGCACGGCTCAATTTCCTCAACAACCTGTTGTTCTCGGCCAACGGCATCGCGCCGGCCGCGAATGTGCCGGGCGCCACGGGTACGCAGATCGACCTTTCGTCCTACGAGGCCGATGCCGCTGATGCGAACGCTCTGGTGTCCCAGTTCGACGCCAACGTGTTGCACCATACGATGTCGGCCACCGAAGCCGCTGGCATCGTGCCGGCCATCAATGCGATCGTGGCCACCGACAGCCTCAACCGCGCGCGTGGCGCCGCCTACCTGGTCTTTGCGTCTCCGCGCTACCAGATCACGCGCTGAACCCCTTCGGGAGCGACCCAACCATGGTCAACGATCAATTACCGGCGTCCGCGGCAGCGCGGCGCCGCGTGCTGCGCCAGCTGGCCGGCATGGGTGCGCTGGGCCTGGTACCGAGTCTGGCCAGCGTGGTCAGCCAGGACGCGTATGCCGCCGGCTCCTACAAAGCCCTTGTCTGCGTCTTTCTGTTCGGGGGCAACGACGGCAACAACCTGGTCGTTCCCACCGACGCGACGGGCTACAACAACTACTTCGTGTCGCGCGGCAACGTCGTCGGTACGCCGGCCAATGGGGCGCTGGCCCTGCCCGCTGCCGGCAGCGCGGGCGGCGTGCTGCCGCTGAACGGCGTCAACTACGGACTGCATCCATCGATGCCCGAACTGCAAGCGCTCTGGAATTCCGGCAACGTCGCGCTGCTCTTCAATGTCGGCACGCTGGTGCAGCCGCTCACGGTCGCGCAATACCAGGCCAGCAGCTCGAACCCCGCTGTGGTCCCCGCGAACCTGTTCTCGCATATCGACCAGCAGCACCAGATGCAGATCACATCGCTCCCGATCAGCAGCGGCACCACCGGCTGGGCGGGACGCATGGCCGATCAGATCGGCACGGCCGGGGCCAATGTGCCGGTGGGTATCTCGGCCGCGGGCAACGCGCTGTTTCTGGCCGGTGCATCCTCGGTGCCGATCGTCGTGCCCCAAAGCGGGTCGCTCGTCTACAACGGCTTCAATGGCAGCGCAGCCGCGAATGCGCGCCTGGCTGCGCTCCAATCGCTGTTCGCGTCCGGCAGCGACGCAACGATGGTCTCGAGTCTGGGCGCGGTGCAGGCCGACGCGCTGGCCAAGGCCAATTTGCTCAATCCGATTCTGTCCGGAACTTCGGCACTGGCGAGCAATTTCCCGACCATCAACAACACCCTGTCCGGCCTGTCGCAGCAGCTGTTGCAGGTGGCAAGGCTGATCCAGGCGGCCACTGCGGGAACCATCAGCGCGCCGGCCCAGCAGATTTTCTTCGTCGATCTGCAGGGCTTCGACACGCACAACGATCAGCTCGACCGGCAGGCACCGCTGCTCGCCGACCTGTCCTCGTCGCTGGCAGGTTTCTACAAGGCGATGGTTGCCATCGGTCAACAGAACAACGTGACCGCATTCACGCTGTCGGACTTTTCTCGCACGATGAAGCCGGCTTCGGGCAGCGGTTCGGACCACGCGTGGGGTTCGCACCACCTCGTGATGGGCGGCACGGCAACGGTCAAGTCAGGGATCTACGGCACCTTCCCCGATCTGACGCTCGGTGGCGCATCGGACGTATCGGTCGAAGGGCGCTGGCTTCCCGGCGTGTCGATCGATCAGTATGGTGCGACGCTGGGCAGATGGCTGGGGCTCACCCCCGCGCAGCTGGCGATCGCCTTACCCAACCTGGCCAATTTCACGACCAAGGATCTTGGATTTCTGGCCTAGCCCCGCTGGCCCCCGGCTGCCGCGGCCGACTTCGACTTCAATGCATCTGCCCATCGTCGTCGTTGTCGTCCGCGTCGCCCACATGCACGTAGACGGCGACACACCCGTTGTTGCTGCCGCAGATTCCCGCTCCCACCGCCGTGCTATCACCGCCGGCTCCGACCACTGAAACCGGCGCCACTTGCGGGACATAGATCCGGTTCAGGCGTGAGTCGGCCGCCACCGAGTGCGAATTCTGGGATTGCGGGATGGTCTCGATCAGCAGATTCGTTTCCGCGTCGATCACGCCGAGCACGGCCCCGCCATTGGGTGCCGGGCAACCTGCCGGCAGCCCGCACGCCCTGCTGGCGCCCGTGTAGTAGCGCTTGTTGCCCGCGTTGAACCAGACCTCATCGGAACCGGTAATTGCGCCGATGTTGGCAAAATGCCTGTTCTTCGCGTTAATGACGAGCGTGCTCGCGTCGCTCGGGTTGTTCTGCGGGGTGCAGCCCAGCAGCAGATTGGCATGCGGTCCGACCGTGGCACCGTTCGGTCCACACCCGCTGAGCTTTACGACGCCGGCGTTCGTGCCTGGATCGAACGCGCCCATTGCGGCGGAGGGCGCCGACAGCGTGGCTGGATCGATCACGAGCAATCCGCCGTGGCAGGCAATCGGGCCAGCCAGCTGGCCGTAATTGCAGCCAGCCGGGTTGTTCGCGATGACCGGAATCGACACATAGAAGCGCCCGGTCTTGGGCTCCCAGGTCGACTGCTCGATCGACAAACCGAAGCCCGGCGGCACGATGGCGGGGTCGACCGTGATCCGGGTGATCGCGCGCACCGCGCTCGCACCCGCATCCCCGTTGGCGGCAAACAGCGTGGCAAAGGGCGGGTCCTCGGCATTGTTGGCGGCGAGCAGCAACGCGCCGTCCGGCGTCAATGCCATTTCATCGACCCTCGTGGTGCCGCCCGTGCTGATGATCTGCTGGGTGGCCGACTGGGCGGGCGCGTCCAGATCGATCACATGCAGCGTGCTGTCTCCGTCACCGGCATAGAGCCACCGGCCGTGGGACGTGACTCCATCGGGGCCGGAGAGGTTGTTGTTCACGGCCCCGGCGGGGTTGCGCTTGACGCCTACGAAACCGCCGATGGTCCGCTTGAAGGCATTGCCCTGCGTGTCGAGCACGTCGATGCCGGCATTGGAGCGATCGCTCAGATAGTATTCGGACCGATCCTGGCTGACCCAGCTGATGTCGAACGACAGCAGCGGGTTGCCGGGGATGAGAACCGCGGTCAGGCATCGGGTCTGCGTCGTGGTCGGTGCCCCGGCGCCGCTGCACGGACCTGCCAGCGCTGCGCCGGATACCGCGAGCGACACCGCCCCGATGAGCGTCGGACAAAGTCTCGCCCGCATTTGTGTGCCTCCTCGGACAGGTGAAGCGTGCTGCCATGCAGGGCCCTGGCCGAAGCGGCGACAAACCCGCTGCGCAGCGCACCTGCTTTTTTCTGAGCTTGTTTTGCCGCGAGCCTTGATCAGGCCCGCGCTTCACGCACAGCTAAGCTAGGATCGCGCGGGAAGCCCGTCAATGGGTTTGAATACCCCAAGTGTTCCAGACGCCCGCTCCTGTCGATTTTGCGACTACCCCGATCCGGCTGATCGCGGATTCGGTCACCTAGAGCGACCGCAAGAAGTTGACCACATCCTGCTGCTGCGGAGTTGGCAAACGTTCGAACCGCCGAATGACCTCGTTCGCTTCGCTGCCTGGGCTGCGGTGGGCCACGATCGCCTGGACCAGGTCCTTGGTGCGTCCGTCATGCAGGAAGAAGATCCGTTGCCCGACACCCCACAGGGGTGCGCTGCGGAACTCGTCGGGCCCGGCGCCGCCCTGCGTAATGCCGTCCGCCAGGCCGCTGCCCATGTGGTGGACCAGCAAGTCCGAGTACAGATGCACCGGTTGGTTCGACACTGCCGCGCTGGGCGAGGTCGACGATCCGCTGGCGATCGCCTTGCCGGTCATCAGCATGGGAGTGTGGCAATGCGTGCAGCCGATCTGCTCGAAGACGGCGCGCCCGTTGGCGGTCGATTTCGTGACGGGGGCGGGGGACGGCGGCGCCAGCATCCGCATGAAATTGGAGAAGGCGTCCATATCCGAGATCACCGCCGCCAGGCCGGCCGCCGTCGGCGTGAAGTTGATCGTGTCTTCTGGCGTCGGATTGAACTGGCAGCTCGGCGTCTCGTCGCGCTTTTGTGGAAATAACTGGTTCGAGACACCCATCTCGACGTTGTAGGCCTCGCCGGAGAACATCCGCAGCGACTTGTTCTGCGCTTTCCAGCCGAAGCGCGTGATCGTGCCGTCGTTACCGCTGCGGTTGACGTTGCCGCTGAGGATCGAGTTCGGGTGGCCGGAAATCCCCATGGCTGATTTCGCGGGGCGGTTGTTGTCCATGTTGGCGAGAATCGCCGAATCCGGGATCGCTTCGATCAGCCCATCGCCGAAGGTCGGCGTCGGGATGCGAAAGATGATGTTGGGATTTCCGCCCGCGCCGGTAACCGGGTCGCCGGCCGGCAGGAAGCTTTCCTGCGCGATGTTGCAGCCGACCGCATCGCTGCGCCCGGTGATCACGAACAGATCGTGGACGTTGCCGTCGGTGGTCCCGTCCGCGTGCTGCTGGAAGCGCGCTTCGCGGATCGGTCCCGCTGCCGTGATGAACCAGGGTATCGCGTTCTTCGCACCGTTCAGCGTCGCAACGGCGATCAGCGGATTGGCGGCCGGGCTGGTTCCGCCGACGGTGGGCTGCGAATGGCAGCTGAAACACTGGTTCGAATTGAAGCGCGGCCCAAGGCCGTTGCTGCTGCCGCCGGTCACCGACTCGATGTCGAGAAAGCGGGTCAGGCCGTCGTTGAAGAACGTCGTCTCGTCGGCGGTAAGTCCTTTCAGCGGTCCGCCCGCGGTGGGCGCTCCGCCGCGCACGCCGGGATCGACGGCGCCGGGCGGGGGCGGGCTCGGTTCGGCGCATCCGGCCAGCACAAGGGTCGCTAGGGCGATGGGCGCGCAACTGCCGCGCACGATCCACGTTGGGCGATCCGTCATTTTCATGGTCGCTCCTCAACAAAGCGGGCTGACGCCGGCCATCTTGCCAAATGCTGCGCCCGTCGCTTTCATCTGAATGTTCGACCCCTGCCGACGCTATGGCCGCCTAGAAGCGCTCCAGTGCGAAGGGTTGTAGCGGAACCGGCGGGGGTTGGCCAAGCGCGATAGCCCGGACCATGTCCGCGGTAATGGCTGCCAGGGTCAGACCCAGATGCTGATGCCCAAAAGCGGCGATGATCGATTGCGCGGACCGCAGGCGGCCGATGGCCGGCAGCGAGTCCGGCAGAGTCGGCCGATTTCCCATCCACCGGGGCGCATCTTCGGGAACCTCGAGCGGGCCGACGAGTTCCTCGGCAAGCTCCTTGAGCATCACGGCCCTCGCCCATGCCGGCGGCGAATCGGGGGACGCCAACTCGACGGTTCCGGCGAGTCTGAGGCCCTCCGACATCGGCGTGATCACGAACTCCGGCCGGGCGCCGATGATCGGGACCCGTGGATGTGGCATTCCTGCGCGATAAGGAACCATCAAGTGGTAACCGCGCTCCGCGGCCAACGGAACGCGGATCTGCAACCCCTTCAGCAGCGCTCGCGAGCGTATTCCGGCGGCGACCACGCATTGGCGGGCCACGTAGCGGCGTTCACTGGAGCCAAGGGCGACGATCTCGCCCGACGCGGGCACGATGCGCCCGATATCGTCGCGGGCGACCGAGGCGCCGGCCGCGACCGAGGCTTCTGTCAGCCGGCGCGTGAGCGCGCCCGGATCGACGCAATACTGCGCATCCGGGTAAGCAAAGGCTCCGACGATGGTCGAACGCAGTGTCGGTTCGATGGCCCTGGCCGCGGGCGTATCGAGCTCATCGACCGCAATGCCGTAGCGGCGAATCGCGTCCACGAACGGCCGGCGCGAATCCATGGCGGCGCGGCTGCGTGCGACGACCAGCACAGGGCCGGTTCGTATCAGGTGCGAGACGCCGGAAGCTTCGGCAAGCCTGTGCCATGAATCCCGCGAAGGGCCCAGCAGCGACGCCAGCGCGGCCGCAGCCCGCCGTACCTGCGCCGGACGCGTGTTGAACATGAAACGCGCCAGCCACGGCAGCGTGATCCACAGTCCGCTCGGCGCGATCCGCAGCGGACTCTTTCTGGAGAGCAGCATCCGCGGCAACTGCGTCCAAAGGCCCGGTGTCGCAAGCGGAAAAACCTCCCCGTAGGCGAAGTGACCAGCATTGCCCCAGGATGCAGCGGCCTGGCGATCGCCACGGTCGATCAGCACAACGCTCATCCCCGCGGTGCTGAGCGAAAATGCGCAGGCCGCTCCCACGATCCCCGCTCCGACAATTGCGACGTCGTAGCGGGCCTGCGCCATCGATTATTCGATGCCCCAGGCGAAAGGATCCCGCTCGTCGATCACGAGCGAGCCCTGGAGCGTGACGTACGCCGAACCGCGGATCAAAGGGTGCACGCGCCCGTCCCGGACCTGGACCGATCCGTAGAACACGCTGCCCAGGATGCCCTGCTGGCGCCACTCCTGACCTTCGCGCAAGCGGCCGTCCTCGAGCAGGCAGGCCAGCTTGGCACTGGTGCCGGTGCCGCATGGGGACCGGTCGTAGGCATTGCCGGGGCACAGGACGAAGTTGCGCGAGTCCGCTTCGGCCGGATCCGCGTGCGCGTACAGCTCGACGTGGTCGATTTCAGCGCCCTGCGTTGCGGTCACTCCCTCGGACGCCAGCGCGCGACGGACCCGGCTGGAAAAGTCGATCAGCGCCGGCAGGTTCGAAGGCCGAAGCTCAAGGCCGTGTTCCTCCACCAGAAAGAACCAGTTGCCGCCCCACGCGATGTCGCCACGAATCTGGCCCACGCCGGGCACCGTCACGGCGACGTCCTTGCGGTAACGAAAGCTTGGAACGTTGGCGACGATCACGTCGCCCGATTCGCGCAGCTCTGCGGTAACGACGCCGACGGGTGTTTCGATGCGAATCGCGCCGGGCTTGACCTCGCCCAGATGCGCCAGCGAGGCCACCACGCCGATCGTTCCATGGCCGCACATCCCGAGGTAGCCCACGTTGTTGAAGAAGATCACGCCCAGCTGACAGGACGGGTCGTGCGCATCGCACAGCAGTGCTCCGACCAGGGCGTCCGAGCCACGCGGCTCGTTGACGATCGCCGCGCGCCACCGATCGTGCCGGGTGCGGAAGAGCGCGAGGCGATCGGCCATGGTCCCGTCTCCAAGGTCCGGCCCCCCTTCGAGGACCAGACGGGTGGGCTCGCCGGCCGTGTGCGAATCGACGATCCGGAGGCGGCGCATGGGCTCGCTCGTCTGGGGTGAACCTTGGCGATTCAGCGCGCCGCCGACAAGTCCGGCCGGCTGCCAAGGGCTCGCTTCACCATGGCAACGATGCGCTCGCGCTCCTCGCCGACCAACGCCAGCCGCGGCGGGCGCACGACTTCGTTGCCCACGCCGACGATGCTTTCCACCAGCTTGATGTTCTGGACGAGTTTGCTGGAAACGTCCAGATGTAGCAGCGGAGCGAACCACCGGTAGATGCGTCGCGCCTCCTCGATGCGGCCGGCCTTGATGAGCCGCCAGATCGCCACGGTCTCGGACGGAAACGCAGCGGCCAGTCCGGCGACCCATCCGCAGGCGCCCATCAGCATCGCCTCCATCGCCAGGTCGTCGACGCCGCAGAAGATCGCGTAGCGGCTGCCCGTCTGATTGATGATGTCGGTGATGCGGCGCACGTCGTCCGACGATTCCTTGACCGCCACGATCGCCTCTTCCTCCGCGAGCTCGCCGAACATATCGGGCGTCACATCGACGCCGTACGCAACCGGATTGTTGTAGACCATGATGGGCTTGGGACTCGCGCGGGCGATCGCCCGGTAGTGCGCGATCGTCTCGCGCCGATCGGAGACGTAACGCATCCCGGCCAGCACCATGAAGCCGTCCGCTCCCTCGCGGGCGCTGCGCTCGCACAACGCGATGCCTTCGGCCGTGCTGCCTTCGGCGATCGTCTGCAGCACGGGCACTCGCCCCGCCGACACCCGTACGGCGACGCGCAGGATCTCGAGTTTTTCCGCAGTGGTCAGAACGGAATTCTCGCCGAGCGAACCACACACGATCAGTCCGCCTGCGCCGCATTCGATCTGCCAGCCGAAATGCTTCTCCATCGCCGCGCCATCCACCTGCAAATCGATCCGGAACTTGGTCGTGACGGCCGGGAAGACACCTTGCCAGGCGTGAGGGTTCATAGCGGTCCTCGAAACGACACTAATCCGAAGGCAGGCTGAAGAAGAAGGTGGCGCCCTCGTCCACCTTGCCCTCGGCCCATACGCGCCCGCCGTGGCGCGTGACGATGCGCTGGACGATCGCCAGGCCCACCCCGCTTCCGGGGAACTCGCTGGCGGAATGCAGGCGCTGGAACACCGCGAACAGTTTCTGGTAGTGGCGCATATCGAAGCCTACGCCGTTGTCCTTGACCCAGTACACCGTCTCGGCGCCCCGTTGCTCGCCGCCGACCTCGATGATGGGCTGCTGGCGCTTGCCGCTGTACTTGCGCGCGTTGGTGATCAAGTTGACCCAGACCTGCATCAGCAGCGCGGCGTCTCCTTGCGCCACGGGCATGGAGCGCACGATGAACTGGGCCGAACCGGCGGGTTCGGCCGCGCAGGCCTCCGCCCAGGCCTGCTCGGCGAGGCGCGCCATGTCGACCTGCGCGGCCTGGATCTGCTGGCGCGCGCTGCGCGAAAATGCCAGCAGGGCTTCGATCAGCTTGGACATCCTCTGGCCGCTGTCGCGAACAACGGCCAGCAGCCGCTTGCCCTTTTCGTCGAGCCGGTCCGCGTAGTCCTCCGAGATGATCCCGCAGTAGCCGTCCACCGCGCGCAGCGGGGCGCGCAGGTCGTGGGACACTGAAAAGGTGAACGCCTCCAGGTCCTTGTTGGCCTCCTGCAGCTCCGCGGTGCGCTCGCGCACCCGGTCTTCCAGCTCCGCGTTCAGCCGGGCGATCTCCTGCTCGCGGTGGCGCCGCTCGGCCACCTCGCGCTCCAGGTCGAGCGCGCGCTTCTGGATCTCGCCCAGCATGTCATTGAAGGCCTCGGCCAGCACCCCGACCTCGTCGTCGGTCGTCTTCACGGCCCGGACCGAATAGTCACGGGTCGTGACGATATGCCGCGCGACGGCCGCGATCGCCAGGATCGGGCGCGTAATGACCGCTTGCATCCGGGTCGACGTCAGCAGGGCGACCAGTATCGCAACGAGAGCGACGATTGCGGCGATGCCCGCGTAGTTCGCGATCTTGCCATACAGTTCGTTGTCGGCCCGCAGATAGACCGTTCCGAGCGTCTGCCCCTGGTCCTCGATCCGTTTGAACAGGAACAGGTCGCGCCCCTCGGAGCGCGCGCCGTTCGGTGCCGGCAGCGCCGGGAAACGATCCTGCTCGGGGTTTGCCGCGTATTTCGCGAAGATCTTGCCGGTTGCGTCGTATATCGCCGCAGCCTGAATCTCGGAGCGGAAGCGCAGCAGCTGCAGGTTCTCGCGCGCGACCTTCGGGTCGTCGAATTGCAGCGCCGCAGCGCTGGTTTGTCCGAGCAGTTCGGCCTGCGTTTGCAGCTCGGCCACGGACTTGCTGTGGAACAGTCGCAGGTCGTACGCGACCATCGCGCACAGGGCGACCGCCAGCGCCACCACCGTCGTGAGCAAAATGACGGCGAGCAGCTTCGCCTGCAGCGATGCCGGGAATCGGGGTGTCATGACGGCCCCGCCACCACCTTGCGCGCCACCGCAAGCAGTCGCGCGCTGACCTTCAGATTGGCCTGTTCGGCCTCGCGCAGCGCCACGTCGAAGCGGACCTTGTCGTCCACGATCACGAAATTGATCACGCTGCCGAGCGCGAAGGCATCTTCGGACTCGGTGACCGTCAACACCGGCCTGCCCTTGGCGGAAGCCAGCGTTTCGGAGAGCCGGCCGCCGTCGGAGCGCCCGATGAACAGGATGTGCACTCCGTCCACCGCCTCACCGCGGCGCAGCCTGCGAACGACCATGGGTCGGCCGCCGATCGAGCGACCAGCGATCAGCCGGGCCAGCTCGTCGCTGAGCGCGTCGGCGCCGGCCACCCCGATGACGAGCGGGGTTTCGGCCCGCTCGAACACCTGCGGTGGCCATTCGACGTAACTGGCGAACTTGTACAGAAACGCCGCCTTGACCTTGTACTCGGCGATTTGCAGATCGGATTGCGCCCGGCACGGGGTCCAATAGCCGCTCGCCATGACCATCGCGAGCAGCCCCGCGAGCACCACTCGATGGCCGGCGCGGTGCGAGCCGGCGTTCGCCCGCTGCTGGTTCGTCAAGAGCGACACGTGGCCTTGAAGAATACGGCTTGCCCGAACTTGGACCGGGTTGCCGGGTCGGTGAACTCGCCATGCCCGGCCGAGAACAGGTTTTCGCCGGTGACCGACAGCTCGAGCTCGCGCCGCGGCCTCCAGCCGGCCCGCAAATCCACAGCCGTGTAAGCCGGCACCGTCGGAAACGACAGTCCGGCAACCCGCCGGACGATTGCATCCAGCTCGGTGCGATAGGGAAGGTCGAACGAGGAGCGCAGCATCCAGGTATGCGTCGGATCGCGCCCCTGCTGGGCGATCACGTCAGCCGTGTCGTTGCCGCCCGGCCTGAGCGCCAGCCTCTCCCGGATCGCGGTCAGTCCCGCGCTCAGTCGCCAGGTCTCGGCGGCCTGGTAGGTTGCCCAGGATTCGACTCCGGTCGCCTGGCCCCGGATCTGGCTCGAAAAGGTGAAAAAGGTCCGGCTGGGCGCGAGTTCCTGGGAGCGCAGATGATCGTAGTCCGCGTGATACAGGGTCACCGAATACGAGAAGCGTCCGGCCGGCTGCCCGCGATACCCGAGCTCGTACACGTTGGCGGTCTCGGACCGGACCGTTGATCCGCCCGCTATGAGGAACGGCGCAGCGCTCGGCACATGCAGGTCCCGATCGAGCCTGGAGGGTCCGCGCACGGCGCGCGAAGCCGCCGTCCACAGCAGGTGTTCCGGAGCGGCTTTCCATGCAAGGCGCAGACTCGGCAGGAAGTCCGTTCCCGTATAGTCGTTGCGCTCGAGCCTCGCGCCGGCCGTCAGATGCAGGTCCTCGCGCAGCGCCATTTCGTCCTGCGCAAACAAGCTCGCCCATTTCTGGTTGACGTCAGGAGGCACGAATCCTAAAAACGGCCTCGGTGGCGTCAGTATCTGGAACGTAGCGTTGGCCACGCGGTCCATGCCGTATCGGAATTCGCCGCCCCAGACCAAGGTATGCATGCCCATCGACCGCAGAGAATGCTGCACCTGAAGGTCGAGGATATCGAGGGTCTCGGAAAAGGAAGGCGGAACGTCGCGCTGCGTCCGATCGAAATAGGCTTGGACCGTCAGGTCCGAACCGCCCTGCAGAGCGTGATTCCAGCGCGTGGTCAGATTCGCGCCCGAAATCGAGATGTCGCCCAGCGGCAGCCGGACGAAGCTCAGCGCGACCGTGCCCGGCAGCGGCTGAGCTTCGGAGGCGACGTATCCGTTGCCGTTGACGCTCAAGGCGTCCTCTCCGATCTTCCAATCCGCGCGGAACCCGGCCTGGCTCTTGTGCCAGGCGTCGTTGACTTGGGCGCCGCTCGCGGTCTTGGTGCGGTCCTGATCGAAGTACATGCCGTAGACCCGAAAGGCTCCGTCGTCACCGGCCGCTGCGCCATAACGAAGCGCGGCATCCGTGTCGCGATTGCCGGTTCCCGCCGGCAGCAGCGCGCCGCGCGTGTCGCGGGCCGAGCGCGTGATCACGTTGATCACTCCGTTGACGGCGTTCACGCCCCAGAGCGTACCGCCGGGCCCGCTGATGACTTCGATGCGCTCGACGTCCTCGAGCATCACATCCTGCGCATCCCAGAATACCCCGGAAAAAAGCGGGGTGTACACCGATCGACCGTCGATCAGCACCAGCAATTTGTTGGCGGCCGTGTTGTTGAATCCTCGCGCGCTGATCGCATATCCGCTGTCGCTGACCTGCGCGACTTCCAGGTTCGGGGCCAGCCGCAGGGCGTCGGCCAGCCGGCGCGCGCCCGAACGCCTGATGTCGTCGGCCGTGATGACGAACACCGAAGCGGCCGCGTCGGAAAGCCGCTCGGCCCGCTTCGACACGGACGTGATCTGGATATTGCTGAGCTCTTCGAGGCTCAGGTCCGCCAGGCTGCCGGCGTCCAGCTCGGCGGCGGCTCCCGACCGCACCCCGGTTGCGCCTGCCAACGCCAACAGACCAGCCAACAAGACGCGAGCGGGCCTTCGAACTGCAGCCACGGCCCTTCCCCCTTCCTAGGGGGCGTTCGCGGTAGGTTCAGTTTTCGCGCCCCTGCTGTGGATATCCTACCGCTCGCATACCCATGCGGGCGACAGGTGCATTGATAATGTGCGCACCCGCGAAGTAGTTAACCGCACTTGCGAGCGGCTGTCAAAAATTGGCTAGTCGCGCACTCGGACGCGAGTTTGCGGACAGCCTGTTCTAGTTGGCCTCGAATCGCTCACGGACCCAGGCGGCCCTGCAATCCCGGATGAATCGCACGAACGCGGCATCCGCAGTGGCTTCATCGAGCGTCGTCACGACCGCGAGCTCGATCACATCCGGATCGCGACCGATCGCCGCGTCCGAGATTCTGACTTGGGTATCGGGCAGGTACGGGCGCAGCTGTGCCGGAAGGCGCGTCAACCGTTGCGCAAGAGGCCTTGAGCTGCCTCGGGGCGGAGCCGCCGCCACGCGCGTCGAATCCGGATAGCCGTCCTGGTATCCGAAGTGAATGTGGTAAACAAACCGATTCATCGCGCGGCCGTCCTGTGCCCGCATTGTTGACTCGATCGCGCGGAAGCTTCAATCCATGGAATTCCGGCAGCCGCCGTGGGAAACCCCTGATCGCGTCGATACTTGGTTTACATCACGGCAAAACGCCGTCGCATTGGGGTTGCGGGCCCCGAGCAGGCCCTGGCGGGTCGGACGCAGGACGACGTGCAGCCGCGGTCACGACCCGCTCATCGACAACGCTCAGCGCACCCGCGTGAAATCCGTGATCCAGTTGGTTTCCCACGTCTTGCCGTCGTCGGGCGAGAACGCCTGCTCCCAATGGCACGACGTCGCCGTGATGTCGGACCAGCGGTAACGCACCCGGATCGGCTGGCCCTTGAACACATCGTCCGCGTGGAAGGTGCCGCTTCCCTGACTGAAGCTGCCGATCAGCGGCGGATCGAGTCGGTGCGGATCGCGTCCGTCCACCCACCAGATCGCCCACCGCCTCGTTTTCGGATCGAACGCGCGCAGCGCGACGGCGCGATAGTGCCCGCCGGGGAGCTCGATCACGTTGTCGTCGACGTTGCCGTGGCCGTCGATCAGTTTGTGCATCACGCAGCTGCCGCCGAACTCCTCCCACTGCGTGCTGCCGGCCAGCCGCTCCTTCAGCCGCCGGTGCCGCACGGTCCACGTGCCCACAAAGAAGTCGAAGTCGGCGGCGCTCGACTCCATATTCAAGGTTGTCATGGCGTTCTCCGGTGATCGGGTTGTCAACGCAAGGCGCGCAGTTTGCGCGACAATATCTGCCATCCAGTGGCAGCATTTTGCCGACCTCGCGCCGAGCCATGCGTGCCAGCCGATTGCTTTCGATCCAGATGCTGCTGCAGACGCGCGGCCGCATGAGCGCGCGCGCGCTGGCCGGCGCGCTGGAAGTGTCCGTGCGGACGCTGTACCGTGACGTCGACCAGCTCACCGCCGCCGGCGTGCCGATCTATGCGGAGCGCGGCCGCTCGGGCGGTTTCCAGTTGCTCGAAGGCTGGAAGACCACGCTCACGGGCTTGACGCCGTCGGAAGCTCAGGCGGTGTTCTTGAGCGGATTGGCGGGCCCGGCGGCCCAGCTGGGATTGAGCGCGCAGGTCGAGACCGCGAAGCTGAAACTGCTGGCCGCTCTGCCGGCGCCGTTGCGCAGCGATGCGCAGCGCATCAGTTCGCGTCTGCACCTGGATCCGGTGGACTGGTACCGGCAGGCCGAGCCGGTGCCTCACCTGGCTGCTGTCGCTGCGGCCGTCTGGAACGAACGTCAACTGGCGATCCGCTACGAGAGCTGGAAGGCTACGGCCACACGCACGGTCAGCCCGTTGGGCCTTGTGCTGAAGGCGGGCGCCTGGTACCTGGTCGCCGCGGTCGGCGAAGAGCCGCGCACGTACCGGATCTCGAATATCAGCGAGGTTCGGACGCTGGACGATCGCTGCCGCCGCCCCAGGAAGTTCGATCTGGCCCGCACCTGGAGCGAGTCGATCCGGCGCTTCGAAAGCGACCTGTACAGGAGCCAGGCCGTCGTGCTGGCCACGCCGGCCGGGCTCAAGAGCTTGCGTTACCTGAGCAGCGCCGTGGCCCGGGCCGTTGCCGATGCAGTCAAACCGTCCCCACAGGACGCACGCACCAAGGTGAGCATCCCGATCGAATCGATCGAGCACGCGACGGCGCAGCTGTTACCGCTGTCACCGCAGGTCGAAGTGATCGCTCCCCTGGCCCTGAGGCGCTCGCTGGTTGCGCGGCTTGCGCAGACCTGCCGTCTTTACGGCCTCGAGGCCGCGGCGCCCGCCGCTTGAGCGCGGGTCGAACAGGGCCGGCTGCGCGTCGGCGGATCGATCATCGGAGCGCGGCCGCATGCTCCATCAGCGCCTTGGCGTATCCCGGCGCCGTGGGTTCGTGCATGAAATACACGTGGATGTCGCGCCACGCCGTCGCGCAAAGCCGCTGCGCCCATTGCTTCAGCTCGGCATCCGAGTAGTTCTCCAGCCTCAGTCTGACGTAGCCCCAGGGCGCTGTTTGCACCATGGGCGGTGGCGCGTTGTCTTCGCGCTCGGACAGGCACAGCGCCGCGCCGGCGTGCTTCAGAGCGTCGTAGACCTCCTCGTCAAACCAGCTCTCGTTGCGGAACTCGAAAGCCGCCGTGTGCCCTTCGGGCAGCAGCTTCAGAAACTCGTTCAGCCGGGGCAGGTCCTTTTTCAGGAACGGCGGCAGCTGGAACAGCACCGGCCCGCGCTTGCCGCCGAGGGCGACCAGATTGCGATACAGGAAGGCGACCGAGTCGGCCGCTTCGTCCGCCTTGATGCGCGCCTGATGGGTGATGCGCCGCGACGCCTTGATCGCGAACCGGAAATCAGCCGGTGTGCTCCGGGCCCAGTTCTCCAGGACCGCCACCTTGGGCATCTGATAGAAGGTGTTGTTGATCTCCACCGTGGACAGGCGCTCCGAGTAGTACGCCAGCATGGCGTCGGGCTTGATATCGGGCGGATAAAAGCTGCCCTTCCATTCCTTGAAGGAATAACCGCTGGCGCCGGCCAGGAGCTTGGCATCGGTCATCTGCGCACCTGTTCGATCCGGGTGGCCGGCGTTTCCCGCACGCCAGCGCCTAGAATCTTTCGGATGGAGAAGGACAAGCTTAGCGAATACGCGGCCAAGCGGAAGTTCGAGGCAACGCCCGAGCCGGCGCCCGCCGCGACCGGCGCGGCGGCCGGTCCGCTGCTGTTCGTCGTGCAGCAGCATTCGGCGCGGCGCTTGCACTACGACTTCCGTCTGGAGTGCGATTCGGTCCTGAAGTCCTGGGCCGTGCCCAAGGGTCCATCGCTGAACCCGACCGACAAGCGCCTGGCGGTGCAGACCGAGGACCATCCCTACGACTACGCCTCCTTCGAGGGTGTGATCCCGCCCGGTCAATACGGCGCCGGTGAAGTGATCGTGTGGGACTGCGGCGTGTATTCGCCCGACGAGCATCAGACCTGGTTTCACGATCGCCAGGAAGCCGAACGCCAGGTGCGCGAAGGCCTGCAGAAGGGCAAGCTCAGCTTCCAGCTGCGCGGCGACAAGCTCAAAGGCTCGTTCGCGCTGGTGCGCACGGCCCAGGACCCCAAGAGCTGGTTGCTGATCAAGCACCGGGACCGGTTCGTGTCGACCGACGATGTCACCACTCGGAATCGATCGGTCCTGTCCGGCGTCTCGGTCGAGAACATGAAGGTCGTGCCGGCGCATCGCATTGCCGCGGCGCAGCTCGTGCCTTCCGGCCCGTTGGTGCCGATGCCCGGGAAGTTCTCGCCGATGCTCGCCGACACGGCCGACCAGCCTTTCAATCGGCCCGGCTGGACGTGGGAACCCAAGCTGGACGGCTACCGGGTACTGGCCTTCATCGACGCGCGCGGCGTGAAGCTTCGCTCGCGGCGCGAAATGGACCTGTCGGACACGTTCCCGCGGCTGGTGGCCGAACTTCGCAACCAGGCGGTGGACGGCATGATCCTGGACGGCGAGCTGATCGCGTTCGACGCGAGCGGCCGGCCTTCGTTCAATGCGCTGCAGAATCGGGTGCAGCTGAAGACCGAGCGCGAGATCGCGGCCGCCGACCGCAGCGTGCCGCTGATCCTGTATTGCTTCGACCTGCTGTATTTCGGCGGCATCGACCTGCGCGGCTCGGCCTACCGCGATCGGCGGCGTTATCTGGCGCAGTGCCTGCTGCCCTCGCCGCTGCTGCAGCTCGTGCACGCCGCCGACGACGGCATCGCGATGCAGGAGGCCGCGCTGGCCAGCGGTTTCGAAGGCGTGATCGGCAAGCGCACGGACAGCCGCTACGAGGCCGGCCGGCGTTCGGCGTCGTGGGTAAAAATCAAGCCAACGCAGAGCGCCGAGTTCGTGATCGGCGGCTACACCAAGGGCAAGGGGTCGCGCGCGCCGCTGGGCGCGCTGCTGGTCGGCTATTGGGATAAGAACCGGCTCCGGTTCGCCTCGCATGTGGGCTCAGGCTTCGACGAGCAGACGCTGGCGCAGTTGAAAGAGCGGCTCGAACCGCTCAAGCGCTCCACCTGCCCGTTCGACGAGAAGCCCGAGCTGCCCAATCCGACGACCTGGGTCGAGCCCAAGCTGGTCGCCGAAGTCAGGTTTCACAGCTGGACCGAGGACGATCACCTGCGCCATCCGATATTTCTGCGGCTGCGCGACGACGTGGATCCCAAATCGGTGCGCCCTCCTTCGCGCTCCGCGCTTCGGAGGGCAAGGCGCACCGAGGACCCACCCTCCTTCGCCCTTCGGGCTTCGGAGGGCGAGATCGAATCGATTCTGGCGCAGCTGGACAGCAAGAAGACCGACTTCGTACTGACGGTCGGGTCGCATCGGATCCGGCTGACGCACCTGGACCGGGTGTACTGGCCGCCGGATGCCGCGCTGCGGCAGCCCGCGCTGACCAAGCGCGATCTGCTGCGCTACTTCGCGCAGGTCTCGCCTTTCATCCTTCCGCACCTGGCCGACCGGCCCCTGACGCTGATCCGCATGCCGGACGGCATCACCGGACAGCGCTTTTTCCAGAAACACTGGGAGCAGGAACGGCCGCCGTTCGCCCAGACCATCACCGTGTTCTCCAGTCACAAGGACGAGAACCACGAATACCTGCTGTGCAACAACGTGCCGACCTTGCTGTGGCTGGCGCAGTCCGGCGCGCTCGAGTTCCATGTCTGGCACTCGCGCGCGAAGGTCGGACCCGACGCGGCCTCCAGCGGTACCGACTACGGCACCTCGGAGGAGTCGCTGGCGGCGTCGGTTCTGAACTATCCCGACTACGTAGTTTTCGACCTGGACCCGTACATCTATTCGGGCCAGGAAAAACCGGGGGGCGAGCCGGAGTTGAACACGGTTGCCTTCGAAAAGGCCAAGGAGGTGGCTTTCTGGCTGCGCGAGCTGCTCAACAGCATGTCGCTGGAGCCGATCGTCAAGACCTCGGGCAAGACCGGACTGCACATCTTCGTGCCGATCCGGCGCACCATCGACTTTGAGGCCGCGCGGCACGTCAGCGAGCTGGTCGGGCGCCATCTGATGCGGCAGCACCCCCGCGATATCACGCTGGAATGGAGCGTTCCGAAGCGTACCGGCAAGATCTTCATGGACTACAATATGAACGTCCGCGGCAAGACGCTGAACGTGGCCTACTCGCCCCGGGGCGAGCCCGGGGCGCCGGTGTCGATGCCGCTGACTTGGGAAGAGCTTGCCAGCGCGCACCCGCTTGATTTCCGACTCATCAACGCGGCGCAGCGGTTGGCTGAAACGGGCGATCGCTGGCGCGACGCCCTGGAGCACAAACAAAGCCTCGAGGCCGCTTTGAGCGGTGTCAAGGTTTGAGTTGCGGGGAGGTGCTATGGCTGCACGATCGATCGGGTCGTTGACGGTTTCCTTCGGACTGGTGGCGATTCCGGTGAAGTTGTTCTCCGCCACCGAGTCGACCCGTGCCATCTCCTTCAACATGCTGCACAAAGCCGACGGCTCGCGCCTGAAGCAGCAGTACCTGTGCGTGAAAGAGGGGGTGCCGGTCGAGCGCGACGACATCGTCAAGGGCTACGAATTCGCGAAAGACCAGTACGTCATCTTCACCCCCGAAGAGCTCAAGGCGCTCGAGGAGGCCGGCACCCACAGCGCCGACATCACCGAGTTCGTGCCCCTCGAATCGGTCGATCCGGTGTATTTCGACAAGGCCTACTACCTGGCGCCGGACAAGGGTGGTGCCAAACCGTATGCGCTGTTTGCGCAGGCGCTGCGCGATTCGAACCGCTGCGCGCTGGGGCGGTGGGCGGCGCGCGGCAAGCAGTACATCGTGATGATCCGGCCGGTCGAGGACGGCCTGATCATGCAGCAGTTGATGTACGCCGACGAAGTCCGCTCGATCAAGGACCTCGAGATTCCGAAGATCGAGGTCAAGGAAGGCGAGCTCAAACTCGCGCAACAGTTGATCGAACAGCAGTCTTCCGATGCGTTCGATCCCAGCGCCTACAAGGACGAGGTACGCACTCGCATCGAGGCGGCCATCCAGAAGAAGGTCGAGGGCCAGGAGATCACGCTGGCCGAGGAGGCCGAGGGCGCCGGTGCCCAGGTGATCGACCTGATGGAAGCGCTGCGCGCCAGCCTGGAACGCAAGGGTGCTGCGGCTCCCTCCAAGGCGGTGGCGGCGAAGGCCGAACCGGAGCCGGCCACGCGTAAGCCGCCCAAGCAGGCGCCGGCAGCCGAGGCGGCCGAGGCCACCGAAGCACCGCGCGCGCGCGCCCGCGCCAGGAAATAGCCGCAAGAACTTTCTGCGTGGCTGTTCGATGCCGCACTATGGCGTGAGCGACGTCGAGAAGATGCTGCACCTGTCGCGCAGCACCATCCGCGCCCTGGCCTCCGCCGGTTTCGTCACACCCGGCCGCGGGCCGCACAACACCCTGCGGTTCTCCTTCCAGGACCTGATCGTGCTGCGCACGGCGCAGGCGCTGGCCGACGCCAAGGTGCCTGCCCGACGCATCACGCGCTCGCTGAAGGAGCTGCGACGCCAGCTGCCTGCAACGATGCCCTTATCGGGCCTGTCGATCAGCGCCGTGGGCGAACAGGTGGTGGTGCGCGACGGCGCCGGACAGCGCCAGGTCGAGTCCGGGCAATACCTGCTGGCCTTCGAAGGCGATCCGGCCAGCGGCTCGCTGAGCGTGATCGAGCGGGAGGCGCCGGCGGACCAGGCAGCGCCCCTGGACTGGTTCGCGCACGGAGCGGCGCTGGAGCGCAAAGACCCGAAGCGGGCGATCGAGGCCTACGGCAAAGCGATTGCCGCCGCGCCCGAGCGCCTCGACGCCCGCATCAACCTGGGGCGGCTGCTGCACGAAGCGGGGCGCCATCCGGAGGCCGAGCGCGCGTACCGGGAGGCGCTCGATGCCTGTGGCCCGGATCCGCTGCTGCTGTACAACGTGGGCGTGCTGCTGGGCGACCTGGGCCGCAAGCGGGAGGCGATCGAGGTCTACGAGGCCGCACTGCGCGGCGACCCGGCGATGGCGGACGCACATTACAACGTGGCCCTGCTGTACGAAGAGCTCGGCAAGCCCAGGGACGCGCTGCGGCACATGGCGCAGTATCGGCGCCTGGTGCGCTGACGGGCGGGAGCGGTCGTCGGTTTTCCTGACTCTTGAAGAATGGAAACGAGCTACGTTCAGCAAGACGTACCGGGCGGCGTGCCGATCAAGCTGTGGACGCGCGGTGTGCCGGTCGAGGACGAGGCCAGGCGCCAGCTGGTCAACGCCGCGCGGCTGCCGATCGTGTTCAGGCACATCGCGGCGATGCCGGACGTGCACTTCGGCATCGGCGCAACCGTCGGCTCGGTGATCCCCACATTGAAGGCGATCATCCCGGCCGCGGTCGGCGTCGACATCGGCTGCGGGATGATGGCCGCCAGGACGACGCTGCGCGCGCAAGACCTGCCGGACAATCTGGCGGGGCTGCGTTCGGCGATCGAACGGGCGGTGCCGCACGGCCGCGCTCCCGGCAAGCGCGATCCGGGCGCCTGGCAGAACGTGCCGGGCGCGGTGGATACGGCGTGGGCGCAACTCGAGCCGCAGTTCACCGATCTGTGCCGCGATTACCCCAAGCTGGGAAAGACCAACCAGCGCAGTCATCTCGGAACGCTCGGCACCGGCAACCACTTCATCGAGGTGTGCCTCGACCAGGACGAGTTCGTCTGGTTCATGCTGCACTCCGGCTCGCGCGGGGTCGGCAATGCGATCGGCACGATGTTCATCGAGCTGGCCCGGCAGGATGCGATGCGGCACCAGGCCAATCTGCCGGATCGGGACCTCGCCTATTTCGAGGAAGGCTCGGCGCACTTCAGCGACTACGTGCGTGCGGTCGGCTGGGCGCAACGCTTCGCGGCGCTCAATCGCGAGGTGATGATGCGCCGTGTGACCGAAGCGGCCAGGAGCACGATCGGCACAGGCTTCCAGAGCCACGTCGAAGCGGTCAATTGTCATCACAACTACGTGCAGAAGGAGCGCCATTACGGTCAGGACGTCTACGTCACGCGCAAGGGCGCCGTGAGCGCCAGGGCCGGGCAGCTCGGCATCATCCCGGGCAGCATGGGAGCGCGCAGCTACATCGTGCGCGGCAAGGGCAACCCGGACAGCTTCGAAAGCTGCTCGCACGGAGCCGGCCGCGCGATGAGCCGCAGCGAAGCCAGGCGCCGTTTCACGCTGGCCGACCACCGCGCGGCCACCGAGGGTGTCGAATGCCGCAAGGACAGGGACGTCATCGACGAGACGCCCGCGGCCTACAAGGACATCGATGCCGTGATGGCCGCACAGGCCGACCTGGTCGACATCGTGCACACGCTCAAGCAGGTCGTTTGCGTGAAGGGCTGACCAGGGTGTAAGGCGTTCGAACCATGCTCAAGCGAAAAGTGCTCGCGCGCGGACCGGTCTCGGTCGTTCACACCCGCTGCAATTCCGGGCCGGGCGAGCGGCCGTTCGCCGAGTGGCACCAGGGATGGTTGGCGGCGTATGTGCAGCGGGGTAGCTTCGGCTGTCGCTGTCTGGGCGCCGCCTACGAACTGGTTCCAGGGTCGGTGCTCGTCGGTCGACCCGGCGACGAATACGTGTGCAGCCACGACCATCATCGCGGCGACGAATGCCTGGCCTTTCTCGTGGCGCCCGAGCTGGTCGACGAAATCGACGGGCGGCGCCGGGCGTGGCGGTCTGGCGGCCTGCCCCCGGTGGCCGAGCTGGTCGCGCTGGGTGAACTGGCGCGCCCGGCCGCTGCGGGCGACAACGACCTCGGGCTGGACGAGATCGGTCTGGCGTTCGCGTCCCGGTTCGTCGACGTGATCGCCGGCAGCCGGCGGCCGCGTGGGCGGGCCACGGCCAACGATCGCAGGCGCGCGGTCCAGTCGGCTTTGTGGATCGACGTGCACGCGGCCGAGACGATCGATCTGCAGACCCTGGCGCGGCAGGCCGGACTGAGCCCTTATCACTACCTGCGGATTTTTTCCGCCTCGCTGGGCGTGACGCCGCACCAGTACCTGGTCCGAAGGCGGTTGTGCCGGGCCGCACAGCTGCTGGCGGACGAAGACCGCCCGGTCACTCAAGTCTGGCTCGAGACCGGCTTCGGCGATCTGTCGAACTTCGTCCGCAGCTTCCATCGCGCCGCCGGCGTGTCGCCCCTCGGTTATCGGCGCGCCGCGCGCGGAGACCGCAAGATTTTCCAAGAGCGACTGGCTGCCTTGCCCTAGCCTGTCCTCGTGTTCTTTCGAGGAGGTCGCAAATGTTCGATCACATCGGCTTGAAGGTCAGGGACCTGGAGGCGAGCATGCGGTTCTACCGCGGCGCGCTCGCGCCCCTGGGGTCCCAACTCGACTCCAGCGGCGATGGCTACGCCGGCTTCGGCCCGGCGGGCCAGCCGGCGCTGTGGCTCTATGCACATCCGGGTTCCGCGATCGTCGGCACGCACGTCGCGTTGCGCGCGGCAAACCGGGCGGCGGTGGACCGCTTTCACGCCCAGGGGCTGGCCGCCGGCGGGCGCGACAACGGCGCGCCAGGGTTACGGTCCGACTACGGCCCGAGCTACTACGCGGCTTTTCTGCTGGATCCGGACGGCCACAACGTCGAGGCGGTCTGCCTCACGTGACGTTCGCCCGCTCCGAGGCCTGCGCCGGGATCCCGGCGCAGCGCCATCCGCGTTATCAAATGATCGACCAGCCAGGCTAGGAGGCCAAGTCCCACCGGGGCGATGAACCCTCCGCTCAGGTCATCGCGTTGTCACCTTCAGGCAGGTATACAGCGAACTGACCAGAACAAGAGGGGGCGGTCCTACGGCCAAGCGCGACACCTCGCTGAAGGAGGTGATCGCGGCGCAATCCGCTGCGGCTCACCCGCGCGTGAGGCCTTCCGGGGGCCATCGTCATGTCCACACTCCACCATGAGCCGTCATCTGGGGGTCGGGCCTTCCTCTGGGCCGGTGCCGCGCTGGGACTGCTGCTGGTGGCGGCTTTGCTCGCCAGAAGCTTCGGATGGCTGGGCGGATCCGCCAAGGCCGAACCGGAACCGGCGGTGATGCTTCGTCAAGGCGACAAAATCATCATCCCCGAGGGCTCGCCGTTGCGGAACCGTCTGACCGTGATGCCGGCGTCAGCCCAGCCGATCAGCTCGAAGCTGGTGCTGCCGGGGATGGTCGAGGCCGATCCGACGCGCACGGCCGCCGTCCTCACGCCGCTCGGGGGCCGCGTCCTGGAGCTCAGGATCGCGCTGGGCGACCGCGTGGCCAGGGATCAGGTCCTGGCGGTGATCGATTCCACGGACCTGGCGCAAGCCCTGGACGACAACGACAAGGCCGCGGATGCTTTTCACCTGACCGAAAAAAACCTGGCGCGCCAGCAGGAGCAATCCAGGATCGGAGCCGCCTCGGATCGAGACCTGGATCAGGCCAGAAGCGACCATGCGCAGGCGGCGGCCGAATACACCAGAACGCAGGCGCGCTTGAAGGTCGTCGGCGTGTCAGCCCAAGCCGGGCAACCATCCGGCTTGCTGACGGTGCGCGCGCCCGTGGCGGGCAGCGTCACCAGTGTTTCGGTTGCGCCCGGCAACATGATCAACGACCCGACGCAGCCGATGATGACGATTGCCGACCTGAGCACCGTCTGGGTCACCGCGCTCGTACCCGAAAAGGATGTTGCAGCGGTCTTCAAGGATCAGGCGGCCGAGGTCCGGCTGGCGGCCTATCCGGACCGGCTGCTGCGGGGCAAGGTCCTGTTCGTGGCCGACGTGATCGAGCCGGATTCGAGACGCAACAAGATCCGGATCGCCTTCGCGAATGCCGAACACCTGCTCAAGCCCAATATGTTCGCGACGATCACGCTGATGGGGCCCCAGCAGGCCCGCGTGCTCCTGCCCAGCTCGGCCCTGCTGATGAACAACGACAGGACCAGCGTCTTCGTGGCCAGCGCGCCGTGGACCTTTGAGCGCCGCACGGTCGACCCGCGACTGGAAGAGGGACCGATGGTCGCGATCGACTCCGGCGTGCAGGCCGGCGAACAGGTCGTGGTGAAGGGCGGGATCCTGCTCAATGATTGACCAGTTCGTCGGCATCTGCCTGCACCGGCGCGTTGCGGTCATCGTCCTGGCCTTGCTGCTGAGCGGCTTCGGCGTCTATGCCTGGGAGACCTTGTCGGTCGAAGCCTATCCCGAGCTGGGCGATGTGGCGGCGCAGGTGACGACGCAATTGCCCGGCCTTGCTGCCGAGGAAGTCGAACAGCTGATCACGGTGCCGCTGGAGCGGCAGATCAACGGCACGCCCGGCCTGCTGCTGATGCGCTCCTCGAGCACCTTTGGCCTGTCGCTGATCACCGTCCTGTTCCGCGACGGCTATGAAGACTACTGGGCGCGGCAACGCCTGACCGAACGCATCAACCAGGCCGTGCTGCCGGCGGGCGCGACGCCCTCGCTGGACCCGGTCGCCGGCCCCGGCGGCGAGATCTACCGCTACACCCTGGAGTCGGACACGCGCAATCTGCAGGAACTGTCGCAGATCCAGCGGTGGACCGTGATTCCAGCCATCAAGTCGGTCCCCGGGGTGGTCGACGACACGAATTTCGGCGGTTTCACCGCCGAGTACCAGCTGGACCTTGATGTGAAGCAGCTCCAGCACTACGGCCTCGGCATCACCGACGTCATCAACGCCATCAACAACAACAACACCAACGCCGGCGGCGGCCGGGTTTCACGCGGCGATCAGAGCTACGTGATCCGCGGCGTCGGACTGATCCACAACCTGGCCGAGATCGGCTCGATTGTCGTCACGCAAGTGAACGGCACCCCGGTCCTGGTGCGCGACCTCGGCCGCACCACGCTCAGCCACCAGGAGCGCGAAGGCATCCTCGGCAAGGACAGCAATCCCGACACGATCGAAGGCATCGTGCTGATGCTGAAGTACCAGAATCCGTCGGACACCCTGCGCGGCATTCACGCCAAGGTGGCCGAGCTCAATCGTCAATTGGCGGGTCTCGATGTCAGGATCGCGCCCTACATCGACCGCGACGATCTGGTCCGCGCCACCATCCACAAGGTGGGCCGTACGATCGCCGAGGGCATCGGCCTGGTGTTCCTGATCCTGATCCTGTTCCTCGGCAGCGCGCGCAGCGCCCTGGTGGTGGCGGTCACCATCCCCCTGGCTCTGGTTTCGGTGTTCTGCCTGCTCAATCTCACCAGGGTTTCGGCCAATCTGCTGTCGCTGGGGGCCATCGATTTCGGCATCCTGGTCGACGGAGCGATCGTGGTGACCGAAGCCATCCTGCGCCGGCGCGAGGCCATGCCCGACGAAGAACTGAGCGAAAGCGAGACCAAGGCCGCCGCGCTGCAGGTGACCCGGCCGATCTTCTTCGCGAGCCTGATCATCATCACGGCCTATCTGCCGCTGTTTTCCTTCGAGCGGGCCGAGGCCAAGCTGTTCACCCCGATGGCCTATACGATGGGCTATGCGCTGTTCGGCGCGCTGCTCACGGCCCTGGCTCTGGTGCCCGGCCTGGCCTACATCGTGTTCCGCAAGCCCGGCCGCTTCTATCACAACCGCTGGCTCGAACGCCTGACCGAAATGTATGACCGGATGCTCGCTGCCTGCCTCGACCAGCCGCGGATCATCTACGGCGTGGTGCTGTTCGCTTTGCTGGCGGTGGTCGGCCTCGGGGCGACGGTTGGGCGCGAGTTCCTGCCGGATCTGGACGAAGGCGCGCTCTGGCTCCAGGTGCAGATGCCGACCGGCCTGGCCCTGAACAAGGCGAGCGACATGGCCAGCGATCTGCGGCGGGCCATCCTGAAGTACCCCGAGGTCTCCTACGTGGTGACGCAGACCGGTCGCAACGACGAGGGCACCGATCCCTGGACGATGTCCCACATCGAAGCGCCGGTGGGCTTGAAACCGTATGACGGCTGGCCGGCAGGCGAAACCAAGAAGGAGTTCGTGGATCGGCTGGCCGCCGGTCTGGCCAAGGAATTGCCGGGCTATTCGATCGGCATCAGTCAGCCGATCATCGACGGCGTCAATGACCTGATCGGCGGCGCACACAGTCCGCTGGTGATCAAGATCTTCGGGGACGACCTGGGCGAGCTGCGCGGCATCGGCCGCCAGATCGTCGAGGTGCTGTACACCATTGCGGGCACTTCGAGCGCGTCGATCTTCCAGGAGCCGCCAATCCCGCAGATAGAGATCCAGCTGGACCGCGAGAGGGCCGCGCGCTACGGCGTGAACATGACCGACGTGCAGAACGTGATCCAGACCGGGATCGGCCAGGCGCCGGTCTCGACGGTCTATGTGGGCGAGAGAACCTATCCGTTGACCGTGAGGTACACGCAGGAAGCGCGCAGCCAGCCGCAGGCCCTGGGCGACCTGTTCGTCAATACCGCCGGCGCAGTGCAGGTGCCGCTGGCCCAGATTGCCGACATTCGCGTTCGGTCGGGTGAAAGCACGGTCACGCGCGAGAACGGTCGTCGCAACCTGACCATACGCATCGACAACCGCGACCGGGATCTGAGCTCCTACCTGGCCGAAGCGCAGGCCAAGATCGCTGCCCGGGTCCATTTTGACCAGGATAAGATCCGGTTGGAATGGGGCGGGCAGTTCGAGAACCAGCGGCGCGCCGAAGCGCGGCTGCTCGTGATCCTGGCCCTGGTGCTGGGCCTGATGCTGATCTTCCTGACGATCGGGACCGGCTCGTTGCGGCAGGCGCTGCTGATTCTGGGCGTGGTGCCCCTGGCGACCCTGGGTGGCCTGGTGTCGCTGCACCTGACGGGGCAGAACCTCAATGTCGCCAGCGGGGTAGGCTTCATCGCGCTGTTCGGGGTGGCGGTTCAAAACGGCATCATCATGGTGTCCAACTTGAACCGCATGAGGAAATCCGGCCTGGAACTGCACGACGCGATCATGAAGGGCGCAACCGAGCGCCTGCGGCCGGTGCTGATGACGGCCACGGTCGCGACCCTGGGCATGCTGCCGGCGGCCATCCACACCGGCGTCGGCAGCGACGTGCAGCGGGGTATCGCGACGGTGGTCGTGGGGGGGCTGGCGATTTCGACCGTTCTGACGCTGATTGTTCTGCCCTCGATGTACCACGTCATCGAGCACTGGGCCGAGCAGCGCCATGGCCAGGCAAGATGGGGACACTGATGCTGGCGCGCCCCGCAGTCGCCGCTTTGATCGCAAGCCTGGCGGCTTGCGCCGTCGGTCCCGACTACCAACAACCTGCGCCGCCTGCTGCGCACGGGTACGGCGGCGCCCCCTCGCACGGGCAAACCTCGGGAGTCGAGGCAACGGCCGGCGGCAACGTCCAGCAATTTGTCGAGGGCATGGACATTCCGAGCGAGTGGTGGGTGCTGTTTCGATCCCCCAAGCTGAGCCGCCTGGTGCAGGAGGCGCTCAAAGCCAATCCGAGCGCCGGCGCCGCCGAGGC
>DATKFG010000138.1:0-16350 GCA_035511515.1 Burkholderiaceae bacterium
GCGGCATTGGGGTCGAATGAAGGTGGGGGGCGGCCAGCATGGCACCCCATTATAGCCGGTGGTGTCAATAGCCCGAGGCAGTTGTTCATGGCTGTTCGGATTCACATAAAATCGGCCGATCATGGGCTCGCGTGCGCATGACGCGATCGTCGTGCGCGGCGCGCGTCAGAATAATCTTCGCAATCTCGACCTGGACCTGCCGCTCAACGAACTGATCGTCGTGACCGGTGTGTCCGGTTCGGGCAAGTCCTCGCTGGTCTTCGACACGCTGTATGCGGAAGGGCAGCGCCGCTACGTGGAGTCGCTGTCGGCGTACGCGCGTCAGTTCCTGCAGTTGATGCAGAAGCCCGATGTGGATCGGATCGAGGGCCTGTCGCCGGCGATCGCGATCGACCAGAAATCGGGCGGGCACAACCCGCGCTCGACCGTGGGAACCGTCACCGAGATCCATGACTACCTGCGGCTGCTGTTCGCGCGCGCGGGCCGGCCCCACTGCCCCGATCATCCGGACCAGGCCCTGGGCGCGCACAGCGTGGCACAGATGGTCGACTGGACGCTGACGCGCCCGCTCGATACGCGCGTGATCGTGCTGGCGCCGCTGGTTCGCGAGCGCAAGGGCGAATTCGCCGAGCTGCTGGACGATCTGCGCGCGCGCGGCTTCGTGCGGTTCCGGATCGACGGCGCCATCGTGGAGGCCGACGAGATCACGACGCTCGCCCGCGGCGGGCACCATTCGATCGATGTCGTGGTCGATCGGCTGAAGGTGCGCCCGGATGCCCGCACGCGGCTGGCCGAATCGTTCGAGACCGCGTTGCGGGTCGCCGACGGGCGCGCGCTGCTGCTGGATCTGGACAACGGCGAGGAAACGCAGTTTTCGAGCCGGTTCGCCTGTCCGGTGTGCGGATACGCGGCCCCGGAGCTGGAGCCGCGCCTTTTCTCGTTCAACAATCCACTCGGTGCGTGTCCGGCCTGCGATGGACTGGGCACGCGGGAGTTCTTCGACGAGACGCTGGTGGTGGCCCATCCCGACCTGACGCTGCAGGCCGGCGCGGTGCGCGGCTGGGACGGCCGCAACCGCAACACGTTCCAGATGGTCGAGGCGCTGGCGCGCCACCGCGGCGTGGACATCGATGTTGCGTGGGAGCGCCTCGATCCCGCGTTCCGGCGCGAGGTGCTGTACGGGACCGGGACCGAATCGATCGCGTTTTCCACGACCAGCGAACGGGGCCGCCGGGTGGTGCGCCACCATCCGTTCGAGGGCGTGATTCCGAATCTGGATCGGCGCTGGCGCGAGACCGATTCGCCGGCCGTGCGGGAGGAACTGGCCAAGCTGCGGGGCGTGCACCCCTGCCCGGCCTGCGCCGGCACGCGCCTGCGGCGCGAGGCGCGCCACGTGTTCATCGGCGAAGGCGCCGAGCGGCGCGCAATATTCGAGATCGAGCGGCTGAACCTGGCGCAGGCCCAGCGCTACCTGGAGCGCTTGCAGCTGGACGGCGCGCGCCGCGAAGTGGGCCGCCGCATCGTCGAGGAGATCGTGGCGCGGCTGCGCTTCCTGAACGACGTCGGGTTGAGCTACCTCGCGCTGGAGCGCGCCGCCGACACGCTGTCGGGCGGCGAGGCCCAGCGGATCCGGCTGGCCTCGCAGATCGGATCGGGACTGACCGGCGTTCTGTACGTGCTGGACGAGCCTTCGATCGGTCTTCATCCGCGCGACAACCGGCGGCTGGTCGACACGCTCAAGCGCCTGCGCGACCTGGGCAACTCGCTGATCGTGGTCGAGCACGACGAGGAGACGATCCGCAGCGCCGATCAGGTGGTCGACATGGGGCCGGGCGCCGGCGAGCATGGCGGCGAAGTGGTCGCGCAGGGTACGCCGGAGCAGATCGCGCTGCAGGCTCAATCGCTGACCGGCGCGTACCTGTCGGGTCGGATGCGGATCGAGGTGCCGGCGGCGCGCGTGCCGCCGGGGCTGCACTGGCTGGAACTGTCCGGCGCCCGCGGCAACAACCTGCAGCAGGTGGATCTGCGCATTCCGGTGGGGCTTCTGACCTGCGTGACCGGCGTATCCGGGTCCGGCAAGTCCACGCTGATCAACGACACGCTGGCGGCGGCGATGGCGCGCCATCTGTACGGCGCCAGCGCTCAGCCGGCGCCGTATGGCGCACTCAGCGGGCTGGAACACTTCGACAAGCTGGTCAGCGTCGACCAGGCGCCGATCGGACGCACGCCGCGCAGCAACCCGGCCACCTACACGGGACTGTTCGCGCCGATCCGCGAGCTGTTCGCCTCGACTCCGACCGCGCGCGAGCGCGGCTACGAGGCCGGCCGCTTCTCGTTCAACGTGAAGGGCGGCCGTTGCGATGCGTGCGAGGGAGACGGGCTGATCCGCGTCGAGATGCACTTTCTGCCCGACGTGTACGTACCCTGCGACGTATGCCGCGGGCGGCGCTACAACCGCGAGACGCTGGAGGTGCTGTACCGGGGGCTGAACATCGCCGAGGTGCTGGACCTGACGGTCGAACAGGCCGGGCAGATGTTCGGGGCGGTGCCGGCGCTGCACCGCCGGCTGCAGACGCTGTCCGAGGTCGGGCTCGGCTACGTGCGGCTGGGCCAGAGCGCCACCACGCTGTCCGGCGGCGAGGCCCAGCGGATCAAGCTGGCACTGGAGCTTTCCAAACGCGATACCGGGCGCACGCTGTATGTCCTGGACGAGCCCACCACGGGATTGCATTTCCATGATGTCGCGCTGCTGCTGAAGGTGCTGCACCGCCTGCGCGACGCCGGCAACACGGTGATCGTGATCGAGCACAACCTGGAAGTGATCAAGACGGCCGACTGGCTGGTCGACCTGGGCCCGGAGGGAGGCCAGGAGGGCGGACGGATCGTCGCGGCCGGCACGCCGGAGCTGGTGGCCGGGGTCGATGCCAGTTATACCGGCCGTTGCCTGCGCGCGGCGCTGGCGCCGCGCGTCGGAGCGGTCAAGGCGGCGTGAGGGCGGTCATATCGGCGCCGCGTTCCTCCAGAAGATGCCGCAGCACGGAACGGTGACAGTGGCTCTCGTCTTCGCAGTAGCAACCGACCGAAAAATTCGCCGTCCTGGAAAGCGCTGCCAGAAGGTCCAGCAACCGGGCGCTGTCGTCGCGGCTCATCTGCGCCCGGAACTTGCGCAGGAAGCGGCTCCACTGCGCCTGGGTGGTGGCCGCCTTCGCTTGAGCCACCAGCTCAGGGGTGGGCGACAGCAGGGGCATCCAGACGTCGTAGTAGTGGCGGCTTGCGAACTCGCTCTTCGGCACGCCACGGGGCGGTCGGCGCACGGCGCCGATGCGAAGGCCCTCGTCGCCGGCACGGAGCGAACCCAGCCGCACGATGCGCACGCTCATGTGGACCTTTCGCGATCCCGGAGCTGAATCCTACCGCTGCTGCGACAGGGCCGGCTCGCGCTGCTCCAGCCATTGGACGAACTGATCGGCTGCCATAGGGCGGGTGTAGTAGTAGCCCTGGACCCGGTTGCAGCGCCACCTTCGCAGAAGCACCAGTTGCTGGGCGTTCTCCACTCCTTCGGCGACGACGGCCTTGTTCAGCGTATGGGCCAGGTTGATGATCGCTTTGGTGATCGCCCGTGCATCGTGGTCCTGCGTCATGTCCGCGATGAAGGACTGGTCCACCTTGAGCACGTCGACCGGCAGGCGCTTCAGGTACGACATCGACGAATAGCCGGTGCCGAAATCGTCGATCGCGATCTGCACTCCCATCTGTCGCAGGCGGCCTAGCACCTTGACGGCGTCGGCGCTGTCGTCCATGAACAGGCTCTCGGTGACCTCGATCTCCAGCGCCGTGGCCGGCGTGGGCCCGGCGCGCAGCGCCTCCTCGACGGTCTGGATCAGGTCTGCGCGGCGGAACTGGCGGGCCGATACGTTGACGGCGATTCGCGGCAGCGTCACGCCCGCGGATCGCCAGGCCGCATGCTGGGCGCACGCCGCCAACAGTACCCGGCGGCCGATCTCCTCGATCAAGCCGGTTTCCTCGGCCACGCCGATGAACTCGCCCGGCATCACGAGACCGCGGACCGGGTGGTTCCAGCGCAGCAAGGCCTCGGCCCCGCTGATCAGGCCGGTGCGCAGATCGAACTGGGGCTGAAAGTGCAGAGCAAACTCGTTGCGCGCAAGGGCCTGGCGCAGCTCCCGCTCCAGCGCGAGGCGGTTGACCGCCTCGGCATTCATCCGTTCCTCGAAAAAGACGTAGCGGCTGCGCCCGCTGTCCTTGGCCCGATACATCGCCGTATCGGCCTTCTTCAGCAGGTCATCGCTGTCGCCGGCATCGTTCGGGCAGATCGCGATGCCGATGCTCGCGCTCACGTAGCTTTCCTGGGGCCCTGCGACGAACGGTTCCGACATCGACCGCACGATGTGCTCCGCGACCATGGTCACGGCCGGCACGCCGCTGATATTGGGCAGGATGATCGCGAACTCGTCACCGCCCAGGCGCGCGAGCGCGTCGCCTTCGCGGATGCAGGTGCGCATCCGCTGGGCCGTGTGCGCGAGCAGCTCGTCGCCGGCCGTGTGGCCCAGGCTGTCGTTGACACTCTTGAACCGATCCAGGTCGACGTACAGCAGCGCCAGGCGGCGGCCCTCGCGGTGGGCGTTGGCGATTTCCTGGGACAGCCTCTCCTTGAAAAGCAGCCGGTTCGGCAGGCCGGTCAGGTCGTCGTGGCGGGCCTGGAAGATCAGACGCTCGTCGCGGGCCGCCGCCGACAGGGCAACTCCGATCCGGTCGCACAGGTCGCGCAGCGCCACCAGCACGTCGTCGGCCAGCTGGGCCCCTTCGGCCAGCTCGAGGCACGCAAAAGCGCACAACTTTTCGCGCTCCACGATCGGCAACACGAAAAACCGCGGCCGAAGCGTGCCGTGCCGCTGCGGCGGATGCAAGGCCGTCGCCTCCGCGGCCTCGAGCCAGAACCCGTCCGGATGCTCGACGATTTTTTGCAGCAGGTGTGGCGCCACGCGGATCCGGCTCATCTCGGGGCTGCCGTGGCGCCCCGCCGCGAGCGCGTACATCCGGCCCTCGCCCGACGCTGCCGGCTCCAGCACGACGATCTGGGCGAAACCGGCCGGCGCCAACTCCCGGATCCGGGCCAGCACGAGTTCGAAAACCGGATCGATGTCGAGCTTGGACAAAATGGCCTGGTCGATGCTCGAAAGGACCTTGAGGGTATCCAGCTGCCGGCCCAGGCGCGCCGCCATGTCGTTGAACGAGCTGGCCAATTCTCCGAATTCGTCGCTTCCCGCCACGGTGACGCGGTGGCCGAAATCGGCGTGCGCCAGACGGCGGGTGCCATGGATCAGCTTGTCCAGCGGGCCCAGCGTGCGGCGAATCTGGCCAACGCTCAGCAGCGCGACCATCAGCAGCGCGAGCACGATCACGTCGACGAAAATCCGGCTGAACTGCTCGACCGGCACCAGCGCGGCCGACTCCGGCTGGATCGCGACGAAGGTCCAGTAGGGCGCGAAGAACTTCGGTTTCAGGAAAAGCTGCCATTGCCCGACGAGCATCGCCGGGCCAGCGACGCTCGCGCGGGGATCGCGCGACGCGCCCGATACCCGGTCTGCCTGGGCGGCCGGGCCCGATGGCGCATCCGGTTGCGAACAGAAGAGCCTGGCCCCGGTGTCGGCCAGCACGCACACGTTGACCGCTTCGGGAAAACTGTCGGGCGCGCCCCACAGCTGCAGCGGGTTCAGCTCCGCGGCCAGCGCGAACCGGTCGGGCCGGCTCGCGTCGAGCCCCTGCAGCAGCACAACACGCGGCGCGCCGCCGGCCACGGGCTGCACGATCAGGAGCGACTCGTCGTGGGCCAGATGCGCTTGCGCGGCGGCTCCGACCTGCGGCCATGACAGCGCAGCGCCGAGTATCGGGATCGGCTGCGCGCCCGGACCCACGATCGTCAGGCTGGAGTACGTCTGCTGCAACGTCTGCCGGAGGCGGCCTGCGGGTGCGCCGCCGTCGTGCAAGCCGATCGCGACCTGCTGCAGCCCTTCGTGCGCCAGTGCCAGGCGCTCGTACACATTGAGCGCGTACGCCTTGCTGGCTGCCTTCAACTGAGCCTTGGCTTGCTGCGTGAGCAGCGCACGCACCTGGCTCAGCGACAGGACCGCCAGCGCGAGCGCCGGCAGGAAGGCGGACAGCACGAACAGCGCCAGGATCCGGCGCGCGACCTTGCTCCGCAGGAACGTTCCTTCGACCTTCATCCCCGCGTACTCAGAAATCGGCCGCCAGTCCGACGAAACCGCCGTTGCGCCCCCGAACCACATCGTCCTGGCTGACGTTGGCCGTCAGCGGCGGCACGCTGCGGCCGTCTTTGCCCATGCTGTACAGGTCGTAGTCGGAATTGATCGGCACCAGCGACTTGTCTTTGCGCGCCTGGCCATGGCCGTGGATGTTCGTCAGATCCAGGTACTGATACGGGTTGCCCCACGGATCGATCAGGTTGATGTTGTTCAGGCCATTGAGCGCGCCGGGAAACGTTCCGTGGTCGGCCAGGTACTGGGCGATTGAAACTTCTATCTGGACGATGTCGCCTTCGGCCTGCGTCACCCTGGCCTTGTCGATGTAATTCGAATACGACGGAATCGCGATCAGCGCCAGCACGCCGGCGATGACCAGGACGAGCAACAGCTCGACCAGCGTGAAAGCGGCCATCCGCGAATTGAAGGGCTTGGCGGGCACTTCCTGTACCTTAAGAATCGTCAAAAGGAGCCGGTAAATAAAATAGGGTCGGCCTTCCATGAAGTCGGCGATCGGCTGGCGTACTTGAGCCCGCCCAGCCCCACAGGAGGACAATGGATGCGGCCCATGGACACCTCGACTCCCCGCGGCTCGGACCAGACGGCGCCGGACCGTTTCCTGGCGGTAACCCACGAGGTCGTCAATCAGCCGACCGAACTGGCCGGCTACAACCTGTACGCGGCCGACCGGGCGCTGCGCGAAGCGGTCGTGCGCGAGGCAGCGGGCAGCGCCGAGGCCAGTCTGCTCGAATTCGGCCGCAGAATCGGCACGCCCGAGTACCTGGAGCTCGGCCGCTTGGCCAACCAATACCCGCCGGAATTCGAGCCGAACGACCGCTTCGGCCATCGCACCGACCTGGTCCGCTTCCATCCCGCCTATCACGCGCTGATGCGCACGGCGATCGCGGAAGGACTGCATGCTTCGCCGTGGACCGAGCCCGGTCCGGGCGCCCATGCCGCGCGCGCGGCCCGCTACTACCTGCACGCGCAGGTCGAGGCCGGCCACGGCTGCCCGATCACGATGACGTTCGCCGCGGTCCCGAGCCTGCGGCTGCAGCCGGAGCTGGCGGCCCAGTGGGAATCCAGGATCACATCGCGCCAGTACGACCCGGGCAACCGGCCGGCGCACGACAAGGCCGGGGTCACGGTCGGCATGGCGATGACCGAAAAACAGGGCGGCTCCGATGTGCGCGCCAACACGACGCGCGCCTGGCCGACCGCCTCGCCAGGGCCCGGGCAGCCGTACGAGCTGGTCGGCCACAAGTTTTTCGTTTCGGCGCCGATGTGCGACCTGTTCCTGGTGCTGGCGCAGGCGCCGCGCGGGCTGACGTGCTTTCTGCTGCCGCGCTGGCGGCCCGACGGCTCGAAGAACCCGATCCAGATCCAGCGCCTGAAACGGAAGATGGGCAACGTCTCGAATGCTTCGGCCGAGACGGAGCTGCGCGGCGCGCTCGCCTGGATGGTCGGGGAAGAGGGACGCGGAGTGCGCACGATCATCGAGATGGTCGCGATGACCCGCTTCGACTGCATGATCGGGTCGAGCGCCGGCATGCGGATGGCGGCATCCCAGGCGCTGCACCATTGCCGCCAGCGCAGCGCGTTCGGCCGGCGCCTGGTCGATCAGCCGTTGATGACCAACGTTCTGGCCGAGCTGGCGCTCGAATCGGAGGCCGCGCTGGCGCTGACCATGCGGATGGCGGGCGCTCTGGATCGCCGCGCCCAGGAGCACGAGGATCTGCTGGTACGTCTGTGCACCGCGGTCGGAAAATATTGGATCTGCAAGCGCGCCCCGCAGCACGCCGCCGAGGCGATGGAGTGCATCGGCGGCAGCGGGGTGATGGAAGACTCGCCGCTGCCGCGCCTTTACCGCGAGGCGCCGGTGAACGCGATCTGGGAAGGCAGCGGCAACATCCAGTGCCTCGATGCGCTGCGGGCGATCCGCAGGACGCCGGCCGTGGTCCAGGCCTATTTCGACGAGGTCGGCCGGGCGCGCGGCGGCTCAGCGCTGCTGGACCGCCAGGTCGCGCAGCTGCAACAGCAACTGGGCGATCTGCGCGACGAGGCCGACATCGAGTACCGGGCACGGGGCCTGGTCGACCGGATGGCCACGGTGCTGCAGGCGGCGCTGCTGGTGCGGCACGCGCCGGCCTGGGTCGCGGACGCCTTCTGTGCCTCGCGGCTTGAAGCCCACGGGCATCACCAGTACGGTGCGCTGCCGCCCGGGGTCGAATGCGGGCGGATCATCGAGCGGGCGATGCCCGCGGAAGGCTGAGCACCCTCGGGCGAGGGGCGATACAGCGTGCCCCGGGGACGATCGATCGCCCCTCGCCCGCGCAGCGGGAGAGGGGAGGGGGTGAGGGTAACGTCAGAAGGCCGATCCGTGCGGGTCGATCACCCCGGATCGGGACCGGGCGTGCCCGCCTCGAACAGATCGCAGTACGCCGCGTACGTCGACAGCGCCATCAACGGCAGCAGCACCAGCCACCCCAGCCCGAGCGGGATCGAGGCGACGATCGCGAACGCGATCCAGAGCAGTCCGTAGACGGCCAAGGCACCCACGTTGGCCCAGCAGGCGGCCAGGCTGGCCTTCAACGCTTCGACCGGCGGCTGCTGCTTCAAGACGATCAGTGCCGGCGCCAGCCAGGCGGCCATGCCGATCGGAATCAGCAGCACCAGCGCGGCCAGCAGCAGCAGCAGCGAGGTTGCGCCCAACCCGGCCAGCACGCCCATGTTTCCGGTCATTCCACCGAACATGGCGCCGAACGCCGCGCCGGCACCGGCTACGGCCAGCGCTCCGATGATCAGCAGCACCGCCACCATCAGCAGCGCCGCTCCGATCACCAGCGAGCCCAGCGGCGGCCCGAAGCCGGCGAACAGGTCGCCGACCGCCGGCGCGGTTGCTTGGTCCGTCTTGCGCGCGGCCAGCATCAGCCCGCCGGCGAATAGGAACGCGGCGAGGTGCGCCGCGATCCATCCGAGCATCGGAACCACGTGCAGCACCACGTAGATCACGGCGGCGATCAAGCACATCACGATCCAGACCGCGGCAGCGCCGCGGTGAAACAGCAGCTTCCACGCGCTGCTCCACCACTGCACACCGTGACCGGAGTGCACCTGCCGGAAGGGGGGCGTTTGCAACTGCAGCGACGGCTCTTGCATCGAACACCTCGGAATGTGGGACCTTCCTGGCCCACGCCGATGCTGTCAGAGGCGATTGTTGCGGTCAATCACCGGCAATTTGCCTATTCGCCGAGCAGGCGTGCTTCGGCCAGCTCGATCGCTTCGGAGGTGCCGCGCAGCACCACCACGTCGCCCGGTTCCAGCACCAGCGTGTCGCTCGGATCGTCGCCCCGGATCCCGCGCCGCCTCAAGGAGCGGACCTCGGCGCCGATGGCGCCCAGGCCCAGCGACTCCAGGTCCCGGCCGATCGCCGCGGAACCGGCTTCGATCCGCACCGAGTGCAGCCGCACGTGCTGCGCCTCGTCGATCGTGTCCTGCAGATCGTCGGCGCCGTGAAAGTAGCCGCGCAGCAAGCGGTAACGGGTGTTGCGCGCGTCGCGCACCTGCTGCACCACCCGCGCCAGCGGCACGCCGAGCAGCACCAGCGCATGGGAGCCGAGCATCAGGCTGCCTTCGAACACCTCCGGCACCACTTCGGTCGCGCCGGCGCGCAGCAGCCGCTCCAGGTCGGAATCGTCCTGCGTCCTGACGATGATGGGCAGTTGCGGGCGCAACTCGTGCGCAAAATGGACCACGCGCAGCGCCGAATGGACATTGTTGTAACTGACCACCAGCGCAGCGGCGCGCGATACGCCGGCCGCGGCCAGCGTTTCGCGTCGCGCCGCATCGCCATAGACGACCGAGCTGCCGGCGGCGGCCGCTTCGCGCACGCGGTCCGGATCCAGGTCGAGCGCCACGTAGGCGATGCCCTCCTGCTCCAGCATCTGCGCCAGATGCTGGCCGCTGCGTCCGAAGCCGCATATCACCACGTGCCGCTCGTTGGCCATCGAGCGCGCCGCGATCCGGTGCAGTCGCAGTGCCTGCTGGGTCCATTCGGAGCCGGCCAGGCGCAGCGCGATTCGGTCGCTGTACTGGACCAGAAGCGGCGTAGCCAGCATCGACACCACCATCGCCGCCAATACGACCTGCATCCATGCGGGTGGAAGCAGGTGCAGCTTTCCGGCCTGGTTCAGGATCACGAACGCGAACTCGCCGGCCGTGGCCAGCGGCACGGCGACCTTGATCGCCGTGCCTGCGGTGGCGCCGCGCCGGCGCACCAGCAGCGTGACCAGCCCGAACTTCAATCCGACCGGAATGACCAGCGCGGCCAGCACCCAGCCGAACTGCGCGACCAGCACGCGCAGGTCCAGCAGCATGCCGATCGTCACGAAGAAAAGACCCAGCAGCACGTCGCGAAACGGCTTGATGTCCTCCTCGACCTGGTGTCGGAACTCGGTCTCCGAAATCAGCATCCCGGCGATGAAGGAACCCAGCGCCATCGACAACCCGGCCCGCGATGTGAGCCATGCCAGCCCGAGCGTGATCAGCAGCAGGTTCAGCATGAAAAGCTCGGCCGAGCGCAGGCGTGCCACCGCGGTGAGCCATCGGCGCAACAGCCACTGGCCGCCCGCCAGCAGCAACGCGAGCAGCACGATCGCCTTGGCGCTCGCCCACGCCAGCTGCACCGCCAGGTCGCTGGCCGGGTTGGCCAGCGCCGGCAGGATCACCAGCAGAGGAACGACGGCCAGGTCCTGGAACAGCAGCACGCCGACCACCAGGCGGCCGTGGTCGCTGTCCAGCTCCAGCCGCTCGGCCAGCAGCTTGAGCACGATCGCGGTCGACGACATCGCCAGCGCGGCGCCCAGCGCAAACGCACCGGCGCTGCCGATGCCGATGCGAGGGCCGATCAGCGCGGCCACGGCCAGCGGCGCCGCCAGCGTGATCAGCACCTGCGGCAAGCCGATGCCGAGCACCACGGACCGCATGCTGCGCAGGCGCGGCAGCGAGAATTCGATCCCGATCGAAAACATCAGGAACACGATGCCGAACTCGGCGAGCTGGTAGGTCTCGCTGCTGTCGGGCGTCAGCGCCAACGCATGCGGCCCGACCGCGATTCCGACCAGCAGGTAGCCGATCACCGGCGGCAGGTTCAGCGCGCGCAACGCAGCCACCGCCAGAACGGAAGCGGCCAGCAGCAGCAACGTCAACTGCAATGCGGAGGGCATCGCGCAGCAAGTCCTGTGCCAGCGGACAGGCCGCAGAGTATCATCGGCCGAAGGCCCGTCGCAGCCGCAACCCGCGCAAGGCGGGCGCCCGTGGAGGGGCGATGGGCCGGAATCGGTGGAGATCGCTTGGATCGGGTCGAATCAGTGAAGGCAGCCGATGTTGCGCCGCAGTCGCGATCCTCCGCGCTGGCGCTGGCGCGCGACGTGCTGATCACCGAATCGCAGGCGGTGGCGGCGCTGGCCGACCGGCTGGATGCGCGCTTCCTGAGAGCCGTGGACCTGGTGCTGAGCTGCCGCGGCCGCGTGGTCGTCAGCGGCGTTGGCAAGAGCGGCCACATCGCCCGCAAGATCGCCGCCACGCTCGCCTCCACCGGTACCCCGGCGCTGTTCGTGCATGCGGCCGAGGCGGCCCACGGCGACCTGGGCATGGTGACCGGGCGCGACGTGTTCATCGCGATGTCGTATTCGGGCGAGACCGACGAGTTGCTGACAATCGTTCCGATCCTGAAGCGGGGCGGCACGCCGCTGATCGCGATCACCGGCCACGATGCTTCGTCGCTTGCCGAAACGGCCGACGTGTACCTGGATTGCCGGGTCGAACGCGAGGCCTGCCCGCTGAACCTGGCGCCGACCTCGTCGACCGCGGCGATGATGGCGCTGGGCGACGCGCTGGCAGTGGCCTGCCTGGATGCGCGCGGCTTCGGGCCCGACGACTTCGCGCGCTCCCACCCGGGAGGGGCGCTCGGGCGGCGGCTGCTCACGCGCGTGTCGGACGTGATGCACGCGGGCGAGGCGATCCCTGTGGTGGCCGCCAGCGCCACCGTGATGGACGCCCTGCGCGAGATCTCCGACAAGCGGCTGGGAATGACCGCCATACGCAACGAGGACGGCACGCTGGGCGGCATCTTCACCGATGGCGACCTGCGCCGGCTGCTCGAGCGCGGCGGCGATGCGCGCGCAACGCGCGTGCGCGACGTGATGACCGCCAAGCCGCTGACGATCGGGCCGCATGCGCTGGCCGTCGAGGCCGCGCGGCTGCTGGATAGCGGCCGCAAGAACCAGCTGCTGGTGGTCGACGACGAGGGCCGGCTGGTGGGCGCGCTGCATATGCACGACCTGATGGCGGCGCGGGTGATCTAGATGGTCGGTTCCGGGTCCGTGTCCATGCGCCGGCCATCGCGGCGGCCGGCGCAGGCGGCACTGCGCGCCGCGCGGGTGCAGCTGGTCATTCTGGATGTCGATGGCGTCCTGACGGACGGGCGGCTGTATTTCGGCGCCGGCGGCGAAGCGCTGAAGGTGTTCGACGTGCGCGACGGTCATGGCGTGCACCTGCTGCGCGAGGCCGGGCTGGGCGTGGCGCTGCTGTCGGGGCGCGCCTCGCCGATCGTTGCGCAGCGGGCCGGCGAGCTCGACATCGCGCCCGTTCTGCAGGGCGAGCGCGACAAGCTGGCCGGGCTGGACCGGCTGCTGGCGCAGACCGGCACCGCGGCGGCCGACTGCGCCTACATGGGAGACGACCTGCCGGATCTGCCGGTGATGGCCAAGGTCGGATTCGCCGCGGCCGTGGCGGACGCGGTGCCCGAGGTACGGCGCGCGGCCCACTGGGTGGCCCGGGCCGATGGCGGGCGCGGGGCCGTGCGTGCGCTGGCGGAGTACGTACTGCGCTGCCGGCAACGGCATCCGGCGCGGACGAACGATGCGTGATCGAATCGCCTCGTTGATCGCGATCGTGCTGCTGGCGCTGGTGACCGCGATCAGCTACTGGTATTCGCGCTCGCTGCAATCCGGCGCGAAGGCTCCGGAGCCGGCGCGTCCGAATGTCGATGCCGACGCCGACCAGATCACGCTGGTGCAGTTCGACGCGGTCGGCCGCGCCAAGTACAAACTGTTCGCCGACCGGATGACGCATTTCGCGCAGACCGACGACATGGACCTGGTCAGACCGCGCCTGGTGAGCCTGCGGCCCGACGAGCCCCGGGTCGAGGCGGTGGCGCGTCTGGCGCACATGGAAAACGACGGCGAGCGGATCCGGCTGACCGGCGATGTGCTGTTGACCCGGGCCTCGCCCCCGGGAGCGCCGCCCTTGCGGGTCAGCACCCAGATGCTGCTCGCGCTGCCGGACCGGGACCGCTATCTGACCGACCAGCCGGTGCTGGTCGACCGCGGCCCCGATTCGATCCGCGCGCGCGGAATGGACCTGGACAACATCACACAGCGGGTCGAGTTCCTCGCCGACGTCGTCGACACGATCACCCCGAAACGAAAATGAACCGCGCCGAGGCTGCCGCCTGGATCGGATGGGCGCTGGCCGTGTGCCTGGCGCCGCCTTCGGCGCAGGCCGAGCGCGCCGACAAGCAGCAGCCCACTTTGATCGTGGCCGACCACCAGACGGTGGATGATTTGAAACAGGTGTCGATCTTCACGGGGCACGTCGTGCTGACCAAGGGCACGATCCGGGTCACCGGCGAGCGGATGGAGTACCGCGAGGACCCGGAGGGCTACCAGTATGCGATCGTGACCGTTCCGGCCGAGACCCTGGCAACCTTCCACCAGCGGCGCGACCCGACCCGGCCGGGCGTGGAAGAGACCATCGACGGCGTGGCCGAACGGATCGAATACGACAACCGCGCCGACACGGTGAAGCTGTTCACGCGCGCGGTGGTGCGGCGCTTCGAAAACGGCGCGCTGCGCGACGAGTTCACCGGCGACCAGATCGTCTACGACGCGCGCAATTCCCACTACGACCTGACCAGCTCGGAGTCCAAGCCGGGCAGCCGGGTCACGGCGCGTATCGCTCCGCGCATCGCGGAATCCCCGTCCAAGGAAGAACCGCGCAAGCCGGCCGAGCCGGGCCGCGGCGTGCCGCAATGAACGCTGCCCGGCCGTTGCCGCAGGCGCCCGAGCCGCGCGCGGACGGGTCGGACGGCGCGGTCGACGTCGCGGCGCAGGCGCTGCCGCGTGGTCTGGTCGTCGAGAGACTCGCCAAGCGCTACGGAGGGCGTCTGGTGGTCAAGGATGTGTCGTTGTCGGTCGAACCGGGCGCCGTGGTCGGACTGCTCGGCCCCAACGGTGCCGGCAAAACGACCTGCTTTTACATGGTGGTCGGACTGGTCCCGCTGGATGAAGGCTCGATCCGCCTCGATGGCCGCTCGATCGCCCATCTGCCGATCCATCGGCGCGCCCGGCTCGGTCTTTCGTACCTGCCGCAGGAGGCCTCGGTGTTCCGACGGCTCACCGTCGAACAGAACGTGCGCGCCGTGCTTGAACTGCAGCGCGACGATGGCGACCGCCGGCTGACCGAGGCGGCCATCCAGGAGCGGCTGGCTGAACTGTTGAGGGATCTTCAGATCGAGGAGATCCGCACCAACGCGGCGCTGAGCCTGTCGGGCGGTGAGCGCCGTCGCGTCGAGATCGCGCGCGCGCTGGCGGCCCGGCCGCGCTACGTGCTGCTGGACGAGCCATTCGCGGGGGTCGACCCGATCGCCGTCATCGAGATCCAGCGCATCGTCCGTTTCCTTAAGCAGCGCGGCATCGGCGTGCTGATCACCGACCACAACGTGCGCGAGACCCTCGGGATCTGCGATCACGCCTACATCATCAACGAAGGCCAGGTGCTGGCCGAAGGCCGGCCTGAAGAGATCGTGGAAAACGAGTCGGTCCGACGCGTCTATCTGGGCGAACACTTCCGGATGTAGCGACGATGCTGCCCCTGGAAGTGTCGAGCCTGTGCGGCCGGCGCGATGCCCGAGCACCCGATTCACCATGAAAGCTTCCATCCAGTTAAGGCTCGCGCAGCATCTGGCCTTGACGCCCCAGTTGCAGCAGTCGATCCGGCTGCTGCAGCTGTCGACCCTGGAGCTGAACCAGGAGCTCGAGCAGGCGCTGATCGAGAACCCGCTGCTGGAGCGCGACGACGATCCGCTGGCGGGCCACGCGCGCCTGGCGGCCGACGGCGCGATCCTCGATGCCGGGCGCGGACCGGAAGCGGCTCACGACGGCGCCGAGCCGGAGGCCGCGGCGCCGCCGGACTCCCACGGCGGCTCCGAAGAGGGGCCCGATGTGCCGGCGCTGGAGTGGGGCGCTGCGCGCGAGTTTCGGGAAGACGACGAGGAGCCGTCCGCGCTGGGCTGGGCGGCCGCCGAGACCACGCTGCGCGACCACCTGCGCCAGCAGCTGAGCTCGACCCAGGCCTCGCCAAGGGACCGGGTCCTGATCGGACTGCTGATCGAAGCGGTCGAAGACGACGGCTACCTGCGCACCACGTTGGACGAGATCCGGGCGATGTGTCCACCGTCGGAGTGCGTCGAGCTCGACGAGCTGACGGCGGCGCTGCGCCTGCTGCAGAGTTTCGACCCGGTCGGCGTGGGCGCGCGCTCGCTCGACGAGTGTCTGGGGCTGCAGATCGACGCCGGGCTGCAGGCAATCTCAGCTGGCAAAAATGCGGTGCAGCAACTGCAGTGCCTGATACTTGCAAGACAGGTGGTTAGTGAACACCTGCTTTTGTTCGCCAATCGGGACTTTGCGAAGCTGAAGAAACTGACCGGGGCCAGCGATGAACAGCTGCGGGCGGTACATCATCTGATCCATGGACTCAATCCACGGCCGGGGTTAGGCTTTGCTACGACAGCGCCGGACTATGTGGTACCCGACATCATGGTGCGGCGACAAAAGGGCCGCTGGACCGCACAGTTGAATCCGGAAGTCATGCCGCGTCTGCGCGTGAACCAGGCCTATGCCACCATCTTCAAGCGGGAGAAGAGCCAGTCGTCGCACGCCTCGTGGGCGGCCCGGCTGCAGGAAGCGCGCTGGCTGATCCGCAATCTGCGCCAGCGCTTCCAGACCATTCA